>JAAXXP010000072.1 GCA_013334435.1 Chlorobiaceae bacterium
ACGAGCGGCTTGCCACCATGTTCGACGCGTGGGAGGTTGCCAACCGCGACGACCTGTTCAATGTTGTCGGGCTGAAAAAATTCAACTATATCGGCAATTCCGATTTTCACGAAGAGCGCCATCTGCTTTCATGGAAAACGCTTCTGCAGTGCGACAGGAATGTGGAGTCGGTCAAGGCGGCTATCCGCAGGAACGACCGGGTTTCGCTGTTTCTCTACCGGGGCGGGAAGATAAAATAAATCGATCCGGTATGCGGGCTTTCCCTGCCGGGAAGGCCCGCATGGTGCCGGTATATCGGTTCATGTCATGCTTGCGCAAGGTCGAACCGGTCCAGATTCATCACCTTGTTCCAGGCGGCCACGAAGTCCTGCACGAACTTCCCCTGTGCGTCATCGCTTCCGTACACTTCCGAGATGGCGCGAAGCCTTGCGTTCGAGCCGAAGATGAGGTCAACGCGGGTGGCGCTCCACCTGGGTTCGCCGGTTTTGCGGTCCCGGCCTTCGAACGTGTCGTGCTCATGGGAGACCGGTTTCCACTCCGTGCCCATGTCGAGCAGATTCACGAAAAAGTCGTTGGTGAGTGTTTCCGGACGTCTGGTGAAAACGCCATGCGGCGACTGCCGGAAATTGACGCCGAGCACACGCAGGCCGCCCAGAAGCACGGTCATTTCCGGAGCGGTAAGCGTCAGCAACTGCGAGCGGTCGACCAGCATCTCTTCCGGCGTCACACTGTATTTTCGTTTTGCGTAGTTGCGGAATCCGTCAGCGAGCGGTTCGAGCACGGCAAACGACTCCACGTCGGTCTCTGCCTGCGAGGCATCCGTGCGGCCCGGCGCGAAGGGTACGATTACGTCGTTGCCGGCACGCCGTGCGGCCTCTTCGACGGCGGCGCAGCCACCCAGCACGATCATATCGGCAAGCGAAACCCGCTTTCCGCCAGCCTGTTCGCCGTTGAACAGGTCACGGATTTCACCAAGCCTGTGCAGCACCCGCTGCAGCTGTTCCGGGTGGTTGACCTCCCACTCCTTCTGCGGAGCGAGCCGGATGCGAGACCCGTTGGCGCCGCCGCGCTTGTCGGAACCACGGAAGGTCGAGGCTGAAGCCCAGGCTGTCGATACCAGTTCGGGAATGGTCAGGCCTGAGGCAAGCAGCCGCTTTTTCAGTTCCGCGATCTCCCTGTCGCCGATCAGCTCATGATCGACCGGCGGCACAGGATCCTGCCAGATCAGATCCTCCGCCGGAACCTCGGCGCCGAGATAGCGCGATTTCGGTCCCATGTCGCGATGCGTCAGCTTGAACCATGCCCGCGCGAAGGCGTCCGCGAACTGGTCGGGATGCTCATGGAAGCGCCGCGAGATCGGCCCGTAGACCGGGTCCATGCGCATCGCCAGATCGGCGGTGGTCATCATGGTCGGCACGCGTTTCGAGGGATCGTGGGCCGCAGGGGCGAGATCCTCCTCGGCAACATCTTTCGGCTTCCACTGCCAGGCTCCGGCGGGGCTTTTGGTCAGCTCCCATTCGTATTTGAAGAGCATGCCGAGATAGCCCATATCCCAATGAATCGGGTCGGGCGTCCAGGCTCCTTCCAGTCCGCTCGTCATGGTTTCGTCCCCCTTGCCGCTGCCGTAGCCGCTCTTCCAGCCGAGCCCCTGCTCCTCGATGGGAGCGGCTTCGGGTTCGGGGCCTAGCAGCTTCGGATCGCCGACGCCGTGGCATTTGCCGAAGGTGTGGCCGCCAGCCACGAGCGCCACGGTCTCCTCGTCGTTCATGGCCATGCGTGCGAAGGTTTCGCGAATGTCCCTGCCTGCGGCAACGGGGTCCGGTTTCCCGTCCGGCCCTTCGGGATTGACGTAGATCAGCCCCATCTGCACGGCAGCCAGTGGATTTTCCAGATCGCGCTCTCCGGTGTAGCGATTTTCTCCGAGCCACTCGACCTCTTTGCCCCAGTAAATATCCTCTTCCGGCTCCCATATGTCCACGCGCCCTCCGCCGAATCCGAAGGTCTTGAACCCCATCGACTCCAGTGCGCAGTTGCCCGCAAGGATCATGAGGTCGGCCCAGGAAAGTTTTTTTCCGTACTTCTGCTTGATCGGCCAGAGCAGCCTGCGCGCCTTGTCGAGGTTCGCATTGTCGGGCCAGCTGTTGAGCGGCGCGAAGCGCTGATTGCCTGTGCCTCCTCCGCCCCGGCCGTCACTGGTTCGATAGGTGCCCGCGCTGTGCCATGCCATCCTGATAAACAGCCCGCCGTAATGACCGTAGTCGGCCGGCCACCACTCCTGCGAATCGGTCATGAGAGCATGAAGGTCTTTTTTTACGGCTCCCAGGTCGAGTTTGTTGAATTCCTCTTTGTACGTGAACGCTTCTCCCATCGGGTTGCCGAGGGAGGAGTGCTGATGAAGCATATCGAGATGCAGCTGGTTAGGCCACCAGTCACGGTTCGACATGCCTCCGCCGGCGACTGGATTGCCGGCGGTTCTGCCCGTTACGGGGCACTTGCTCTGTTCGCTCATGAGGGGTCCTTTTTTCGTGATGTGAAGGTGTCAGGGATACTGTTATAACGTATTGACCGGTCGTTTTGTTCATTCATGATAATCGGAATAGTTATTGTTAACAGGATAAAAAAAATATCCGGTTCAATCAAGAGTTCTTCCCGTTTCGGGTCCGGCAGGCGCTGCAGGTTCCGAAAAAATCGATGCGATGCCCTTCGACGGCAAAGTCCGCCGCCTTGCTGACCAGGGCATCGATCTCGGGAAAGAGTTGCTCTTCGAAGTCGATGATGGTTCCGCACTCGTGGCAGATCAGATGGTAGTGGGGTGTGGTTTTGGCTTCGTAGCGGTCGAAGGTGCTGCCGGAGTCGATTTTTTTGACGAGTCCCTGTTCGATCAGGACGGAGAGGTTCCGGTAGACGGTGCCGAGGCTGAGGTTCGGGAATTCCGGTTTCAGCATGTCGTACAGCCATCCGGCGGTTGGGTGGGTGTCGGTCGATTGCAGAAGGTAAAGCAGCCGTTCCCGCTGGCGGCTGTAGCGTAATGGTTTTGCACGGGATTGCTGCTGCATGGGAATGTTCCTGTTTCCGTTATGTTGAGAATGTACAAATTCTTCCGGAAAGCCAGCACCGGAAAGAGAGCCGCCGGAGACCGTTCTTTCGTCGGGAGCGGTAAAACATGTATATTACATACGGTATTGTTTATATAATGCAAATAAGTGCACCATGGGTCCCCTGCAGGTCATCATCCGGATAGGTGTTGCGGTTTTTGCCCTGAAGGCGCTCCTCTCCCTTCCCGGCCTGTCAGGAATCGGGCAGGTAGTGCAGACCAAAACCCGGAACCGGCCCTGCAGACCGCCTGTTTCCAGGGATCAGGTTTCCGATAGGGTTTTTCCTGTGGCCGCGAATTCTGCAGCCACGGGAGGGCCGTACATGAAGCCCGCTGTCCATAACGAAAATGCCACCCTGTACGCGGCAATAGCCAACTGCAATAACAATCTTTTGGTCCCTCAAGCCCTGATCATGCTCTCCTCGATGGTCGGACAGTTTACCGTTATTGTCGAATAGATCCGGTGGTCTCCGTTCTTCTCCTGTCGGTTTTTATATGGATTTTTCGTTCCGGATGCATCCGGATTACAGGAATGGACGAGGTCCGGTATCAGTTTCGGCAAACATTCAGCACCCTTGGAATTATGGCATTTTTCAAAAATATCTGCCTCATCGAAGCGCCGCAGGCGGTCATCTCCCCTTTTCCCAGATACATATCCGACTGTATCGGCATCTGCTATCTTGCCGCCGCCGTCGAGCATGATGTGGAAAGTCTGGTGATCCCTGAAAACTACTACAACGACGGTCTGTACGACAGCTTCAGGGCTCTGCTGAAACAGCAGCCGGTCGATCTTGTGGCGATTTCGTCGATGACCGGCTGCTTCAACAATGCCGTCCGCCTTGCTGAAATCGCAAAGGAACATGGGGTTTTTGTGGTCATGGGCGGCTTTCATCCCACGGCTCTTCCCGAGGAGGTGCTCAAACACTCCAGTGTGGACGCGGTGGTCATCGGCGAAGGTGAGGCGACCTTCCGCGAACTGGTGCTGAAAGGTCCCTCGAAGGAGGTGGCGGGGCTGGCTTACCGTGAGCACGGAGGGATTGTCCACACCGGTCAGAGGCCGGTTATCGGCGAGATCGATTCCATCGCCTTTCCGCTGCGCAGCCTGCGTCCGAGGCGCTACGGCGAAAAGGGAGGAGACTACTCCATCGATACCATCTATACTTCGCGCGGATGCCCCTGGTCGTGTTCGTTCTGCGCCAACGACACCATGCACAAAGGCTGGAGGGGCAGAAGCCCGGAGAATGTGGTCGAGGAGTTCGCCCGGCTGCACGACCCGAAGAAAAAGAAGCTCATCAAGATCTGGGATGCCAATTTTCTCACCAATATCAAGCGTGCCGAAGCCATCTGCGACATGATGATCGAGCGGGGGCTCACCAATTTCAGGATCATGACCGAAACCAGGGCGAAAGATCTGATCCGTGCAGAGCGGATTCTCGGCAAACTTCGCAAAATAGGGCTGAGCAAGGTTGGACTCGGCATTGAAAGCCCCAATGCCCGAACGCTTGAACTGATGAACAAGAAGAATGTGCTCGACGATGTTTCCAGGGCGATAACGCTTGTCAGAGAGAACGGCATCGGCGCCGAGGGGTATTTCATTATCGGCCATTACACGGAAACCGTCGAGGATACCCTTGTCTATCCCGAGTTTGCCAAAGGGCTTGGCCTCCGGCAGGCGCTTTTCATGTCGATGACCCCCTATCCAGGCACGAAAATTTTCGAGGAGTACAAAAGCGAAGGGAACATCACCTCGTTCGACTGGGATCTCTACAACAACTTCTGCCCGGTTGTATCGACCAGAAGCATGGATACGCCGACCCTGGTGCAGATGATGGTTTACTGCAACGTGGCGTTCTGCAATTACCGTTCGGTGTTGAAACGCAACAGTGCCGGAGGCGTGGTGATCGCCATGCTGAAAGATCTCTTTCAGCTCTGTTTTCTCATGCGGGTGAACAAGACCCTCACGGACCGGGAGATTCTCGATACCATGTTCGATGCCTTTCTGCGTTACGCCGATACGAAGCCCGTTGTGAGCTATCGGTGCCGTTCATCGGATAAAAAACTGAAGGGGCCGATCGTGGTTTCCGTTCAGCGTTCGAGCGGCGACGCCGTCGATTTTATGCTCGAGCAGAGGGGGGAAGACCGTTCGCTCTCGATTTTCCGCCGCAGCGAAACGGCAAACCGGGTCGACGCCGTTGTGCGGCTTGACGAGGTTGTCGCTGCTTCCGGCTCCCTTTCCATGGACAGCCTGATGCGGCTGCTCTACCGGAACGAGCTGCTGCGCAACAATCCGGGCAGCATGGCCGTGCAGCTCTTTTCCATTTCGGCCGATCCGGTGTTCTGGAGGGTTTTCCGGAGACTCTATACCCTTTATGCCGGGTCGTTCAGAAAAGAACATGCCGAAGTGGCCTGATCGGGGAGAATGGAGAGATGATCGAAGCGATTTTATGGGATAACGACGGACTGCTGGTCGACAGCGAAGCGATTTTTTTCGATCTCACCAGAGATGCCTTTGCGGCCGCAGGATTTGAACTGGACCGACGGTACTGGGGAATCGAATATCTCGGTAATGCCAGGCACAGCTCCGAGATCGCCCTTGAGTTGGGTATGGCGCCGGACATGGCCGAGCGAGTGCTTGACGGCAGGAACAAGGCGTTCATGCACTGTCTTGAGCGGCCGGTTCCGCTGCTTCCTGATGTTCGGGAGACCATCGCGGAGCTTGCCGGAAAGGTCAGGCTCGCCCTTGTTACCGGAAGTCCGCTCGACAAGGTGGAGCGGATGCATCGGGATAACGGCCTGCTCGATTATTTCGAGGTCATCATTACCGAGGACGACATCAGCCGCCCGAAACCCCATCCCGAGCCTTATCTGAAAGCGCTCGAAAGGCTTGGCCTCGATGCCAGCAACTGTCTTGCCGTCGAGGATTCGCGGCGCGGTCTGGCTTCGGCGCATGCTGCCGGCATCGCCTGCATCGTCGTGCCGAACCCGCTGACCAGCGTTCAGCATTTCGACCTGGCTTTTGCCGTCGAAGAGCGGGTGTCGGGTGTGCTCCGGCACGTCGAGGCTCTTTCGGGCAGGCGTACGTTCATCCCAACGGAGCCGGGAGATGGATGACGTGACGGCAAAAGGGGTTGTTCTTGCCATCGATCAGGGAACCACGGGCACCACCTGCGTGCTTTACGGCCCTGACGGCCGGGTTCACGCCAGGGCATATCGCCCTCTCGAACAGATCTACCCTGCCGAAGGGTGGGTGGAGCACGATCCACTCGAAATATGGCGGGGTGTCGTGTCAGCCGTCCGGGAACTGACGTCGGTCTCCCCCCTTCCTGTTGTTGCGGCCGGCATTACCAACCAGAGGGAAACAACCGTTATCTGGAACCGCAATACCGGAGAGCCGGTGCACAACGCAATCGTCTGGCAGTGCCGGCGCACCAGCGACATCTGCCGGAGGTACGAGGCGGAGCGTGAGCGCATCAGGGAGAAAACCGGCCTCCCTCTGGACGCCTATTTCAGCGCCACGAAAATCCGCTGGATTCTGGAGCGCTATAGGGGACTCGATTCCGGGCAGCTGCTTTTCGGAACCATAGACACCTGGCTGCTCTGGAAGCTGACCGGGGGGAAGGTTCATGCAACGGATTATACCAATGCGTCACGAACCCTGCTGTTCGACATCCGCGAAAAACAGTGGGACCGCGAACTGCTCGAACTGTTCGGCGTGCCGCTGTCGATGCTGCCGGAAGCAGGGCCGTCAATGGGTGACTTCGGTTCCGTAAGCGCAATCAGCGAGCTGCAGGGGGTTCCGGTGGCCGCCGTCGCCGGAGACCAGCAGGCGGCCCTTTTCGGCCAGTGCTGTTTCGAGCCGGGCATGATTAAAAACACCTATGGGACCGGCTGTTTTCTGGTGATGCATACCGGAGACCGCTGCATCCGGTCACGCAACGGCCTGATCGCAACGCTGGCAATCGATGCCGGGGGGCGTTCATGCTACGCCGTCGAAGGATCCGTGTTCATCGGCGGTGCAGTTGTGCAGTGGCTTCGCGACGAACTGCAGCTGCTCCGGCATGCCGCCGATTCCGCAGAGATGGCCGGGGCCGTGGCGTCCAGTGGTGGCGTCTATATCGTCCCGGCCTTTGCCGGGCTTGGAGCGCCGCACTGGAACATGGAGGTGCGGGGCTCGATTACAGGACTTACAAGGGGGACGAACCGGAACCATATCGTCCGAGCTGCACTTGAGTCCATTGCCTATCAGACGCATGACGTGTTCAGGGCCATGGAGGCCGACACGGGCATATCTCCGCAGTTCCTGCTGGCTGACGGCGGAGCGGTCGATAACGGGTTTTTGATGCAGTTCCAGGCCGACATGCTGGGAATTCCTGTTATGACACCCCGAAACAAGGAGTCAACCTCTCTCGGGATCGCCTTTCTTGCAGGCCTGCAGACCGGTTTCTGGCAATCGGCCGGAGAACTTCAGGGGCTGAACGGCAGGGAGCGGGTTTACACGCCATCGATGGATAACGGGCAGCGCCTGCACTGCCTCGATGGCTGGAACAGGGCGCTGCGCCAGACGGTAACCCTTTGAAAACACTATCCGGATCGATAGCATGCATACCCACGAACAGGAGAACGGCGGCGGCAGGACGGTTGTCTGCCCCATTTGCGGAAAGGAGTTTCGGTGCGCACTGTCGCACGAGTGCTGGTGCTCCGGCAAAAAAATTCCGGAGGACGTGCGGGACTATCTTGCTGCGCGTTATGAGAGCTGCGTGTGCAGCGACTGCCTTGACCGGCTGATCGGGCAGGCAGCGGCAACCCGGTGAGTGCCGGTTTTCCGTCGCCCTCAGATTCCCTGCCGGGATTTTTCGGACAGCGAAGCGAAATGACGCTTCATGGACTGGTGTTTCTGCAGTCCCAGTTTCTTGTGCAGGCGGTATCTGACGGTTTCGATGCCTCTTTTCGACAGCCCTGTCGAGCGGGCGATCTCCCTGGTGTCGTAGTCCAGCTTGATGAGCAGGCTCAAGCGGAGCTCTTTTTCCGAGAGGGAGGGGTGTTCCTTTTTAAGCAGGGAGAGAAAACGTGAATCGGCTTCCGTCAGCTCCATTCGGAGCTGTTGTTCGACGGTGCCGGCATCGATCATTTTTCTGCAATGGCCGATCAGACTCTCTTTCTGTTCCTCGCGGATGTCCGCCGTTTCGATCAGCTCATACATCCGGCCAAGCAGGCCCGCTTTTTCTTCGACCGCGGCAGAAATCTGCGCAAGCTCATTTTCCTTCCCGGCGATGGTTTTTCTGATGGCGTCTGTTTCATGCTCAAAACGGCTGGCATATCTTGTGTGCAGGTCGAGCTTGGCGTTCAGCAGGATCTTGTTCAGTTCCAGCTGTTGCTGTCCATCCTGTTTTATCTGCGCTATTTTCTTCTGGTGTTCCTCCTCTTTTGCCAGCATGTCCTTGCGATGCTCTTCAAGTGCCAGAAAAAGCGGGTGATATTCATGGTCCGCGGCAGGCAGGGGTACCGGCAGTTCAAGCATATTGATCCAGCACATCCGGGCCAGGGCGTTGAGAAAGGCTTTTTTTACGGAGGCGTTGCTGCCCGCCTTCTCGTCTTCACATAAGGAACGCTCCGGATTGTTTTTGTACTCCATGATCCTGAGGATGGCTTCGCGGTAATCGGCGGCGATGAACGTGCAGGCGTTGTCGGGGCATATTGAGGCAACCCCTTCGGCCACCGGGGCGATATCGGGGTGGACGTTATAGAGCGCCATTATGGAAAAAATCGGTCCCCAGTTGTAGACAAGGTTTGCGAAATCTTTCTTGTAGGCAAGCGTGACCTTGCGGATGTGGTTGAGGTTGATGATGACGTAGGTCTCTTTCCCGATCAGTCCCAGATCGCTGCAGACCGTCTGGAAAAGCTCGTTATCCATGTAGTCAAGACAGGTGTCGTGATCGGTGACCACCTGGGCGTGAAGGATATCGTTGCCGATAGCTTCGAATGTTGCGGTATAATCCGCATTCCTGTGATAGGCGTTCCAGTAGGGCAGTGTTGTGA
>JAAXXP010000073.1 GCA_013334435.1 Chlorobiaceae bacterium
ATGATAGGACAAAAACGATCAGTCACAGCCTTTCCCCGGCCTGAAAGGCTGCATAAAAAAGGAAGCTAAAAAACCTTGCGTTAAAAACCCAAATGTTTAACTTTCGTGAGGTTTTCCGGAAACATCAGCATATCACTTGAGGGCCGCCAATGGCATTACAGATATACAACTCTCTCTCCCGGCAGAAGGAAACGTTTGTGCCGGTTCATCCTGGAATGGCAGGCATGTATGTTTGTGGCCCGACAGTTTACGGACACGCCCATCTCGGCCATGCCAAAAGCTACGTCTCGTTCGATGTCGTGGCCCGCTGGCTTCGCCACAGCGGATACCGGGTACGGTATGTGCAGAACATTACCGATGTCGGTCACCTCACTGACGATGCCGATCAGGGAGAGGATAAAATCGCACGCCAGGCGCTCCTCGAGAAAACCGACCCGATGGAGATAGCTCAGTACTATACCCGAAGCTTTTACGACGACATGGACCGTCTTGGAGTAGAGCGGCCCAATATAGCACCCACAGCTACCGGACATATTCCCGAACAGATCGCCCTGATCGAGCGGCTGGTTGCATCGGGCCATGCCTACGAGGTGCAGGGGAACGTCTATTTCTCGGTTCACTCTTTTCCCGAATATGGCCGTCTTTCCGGCAGAACCGACCAGGATGCCCTGCAGTCGGGAACAAGGGTCGAAGTGCGAAGCGAAAAACGACACCCTTCCGATTTCGCTCTCTGGAAAAAGGCGGGTGATGAGCATCTCATGAAATGGCAATCGCCATGGGGAACGGGCTTTCCCGGCTGGCATGTGGAGTGCTCCGCCATGTCGATGAAATACCTTGGGGAAACCGTCGATATCCACGGCGGCGGCATGGAAAACAAGTTCCCCCACCACGACTGTGAAATTGCCCAGTCGGAAGCCGTCACCGGCAAGCCTTATGTGCGCTACTGGATGCACAACAACATGGTGACCGTCGGCGGTATCAAAATGGGGAAGTCCCTGAAGAACTCGGTCAACCTGAAGGATCTGTTCCGGGAAACCCCGCCGATGGTTATCCGCTTTTTCATCCTGCAGTCGCACTACCGTTCGCCTCTCGATTTTTCCGAAACGGCAATCAGGGCCTCCTCTTCAGGACTCGAAAAACTCCAGGATACCCGGAAAAGGCTGCTTGAAACCGCACCGGGAAGCGGAAGCCTCGATATTGCCGCATTCGCCGGAAGGTTTACCGAGGCCATGGACGACGATTTCAACACCCCCCTGGCGATTGCGGTGCTTTTTGATTTTTCGAAAACCATCAATGCAGCACTCGACAGGCCCGAGGGACTCTCAGCGGCAGCGATAGCCGATGCGACGGCTTTTCTGGACACCTTTGCAGGCACTGTTCTGGGCATCATGGATTCCGGCGCCGAAAAGGGCTCTCCGGCATCGGAAGAGAGCCGGCTGGCGCTTGAAAAAACGGTTGCCATTCTGCTCGACATGCGGCTCGAAGCCAGAAAAAACAAGGATTTCGCTCTGAGCGACCGTATCAGGGACCAGCTGCTCGAAGCCGGCATCGAGGTGAAAGACACCAGGGAAGGCTCCTCCTGGCTGCTTAAATCCTGAGGGAAGGTCTGTCTTCCCTACAGATACTCCTCGCCGTTCTCCCTTCTCAGCCGGTCGACAGCCGGGGGAACCTTGTGCGACTCCCCTTTGGCGCAGATCAGAAGGGCATCGCCGGTATCGACGACGATCAGGTCGCTGACTCCTATCAGGCAAACCGCTTTTCCCTTCGGCGCTCTGAGAAACACTCCGGAGCTCTCCCCGCGCACCACGTCAAGCTCGCAGGCATCCCTGACGCTCTCGATGCCGGAAGCGACCTTCGCCACCTCGTCCCAGTTTACGAGATCCGTCCATCCGAAATCTCCGGGAATCATGAAAACCGGATCGGCTTTTTCCATAATCCCGTAATCGATCGAGACGGGATGAACCCAGCTGTAGACATCCTCGATAACCTCGTTCTCGCTGGCGGAGCCCAGTGCGCCATAAATGGCGAGCAGGTCCCTGTAGAGCTCGGGCATCGAGCGCCGGAACTCCCGGCAGATCGCATCGATATGCCAGATGAAAATCCCGCTGTTCCAGAAAAAGTCCCTGCTTTCAAGAAAGCGGACGGCTGTGGGATAATCGGGTTTTTCCGCAAAGGTTTTCACCCGGAAAAGCGTGATGCCGGAACTTCCCCCGGCACAGTCGTCAGCATCAAGGCGCTCGGCAGTCTGAATGTAGCCGTAATCGGTTTCCGGAGAGGCGGGAACCACACCAATGGTGACAAGCCCCGTTTTCAAGGCGGCCACGCGGATGGCCGCACAGAGAATACGCGAAAAAGCCCCGGCATCCCCCACATGATGGTCAGACGGAAGCACCACGATTATCGCATCGGGGTCCCTCTTTTTGATATGTGCCGTAGCCAGCGCGATACAGAGTGCCGTATTGCGGGCGGATGGCTCGGCAATGATGTTGTCCGGACTGATTTCAAGGCCGGAGGCGACAAGGCACTCCCTGCCCTCCCTGCCGGTAACAATCAGGGTTCGTTCGGGAGGGACAATCCCGGCTATCCTCTCGAGGGTACTGGCGATCATGCTTCCCTCACCGAACAGATCAAGGCATGCTGCAGGTTTTTTCCGTCTGAAAGCCGGCCAGAGCGCCTTGGCCGGTCCTCCGGCCATGATAACGGCGTAAACGGAGTTGCTGGATGCAATGTTCATGGCTGTAAGACCCAGGGTATCGGAAGTATGGTTCCCTTTTTACCGATAACGCCCGGCGAGACCTTCATCGTTCAGCCTCCGGCTGAATTGCATGGAGGGGCAACGGGTATTTGTCATTGAGCTTAAAAAGTCTTTTTTTCCAGTTACCAATACCGGTAATCAATAAACCGTTACGATGAAACGTCACCCGGAGGAACTCGATGCGCTGAAGGAACTCTGCCATCAGGAGAAGATGGAGTTAAGCGACCTGCAGTACGAACTGCTTGCGGGCTATGCTGTGCTTCTCGAGCAGTGGAACAAAAAAATCAACCTTATCAGCCGGAAGGAGGACGCTCCGGTTGTCGTCAAGCATATTTTTCACTCCCTGCTTATGGGGCTTTTTCATCCCTTCGGTGCGGGTGAAAAGGTACTCGATCTGGGCACGGGCGGTGGATTGCCGGGAATTCCCCTGGCCATCGCATGGCCTGAAACCCGGTTTCTGCTCGTCGACTCCACAGGAAAAAAAATAGCCGCATGCCAGGCCATGCTCAAAGAGCTCGGCATCAGCAACGCGGTAGCCGTACATTCGAGGGTGGAGGAGCTGAAAGGACTTTCTTTCGATACGGTGCTCAGCCGTCAGGTTGCGCAACTGGAACAGCTTTGCGCCTATGCCTGCCGTTTTCTGAAGCCCGATGGTGTGCTGATATGCCTGAAAGGAGGAAACCTCGAGGAGGAAATACGGACAGCACTCGAAGCCAGGCTTGTCCATCATGGATTTCCTGCCCGTATCGAACACTTCCCGATAAGCGGGTTCAGCCCGTTTTTTGCTGAAAAAGAGATAGTCATTGCCCGGAGGTAAGAGAACCGTCCGGGCAATGACTATCAACTTTTCTATTGAGCGAAAGACCAGGGTCTCCCGATTACTCTCCGGCTGAGGCCGTTGCTGCCGCTGCTTCGGTTTTCTTCGAACCCTTGACGCGCTTTGCACGGTCCTGCTTGCCCGACTGCGGCTGCTTCGAAGGAGCTTCGGCATAATCCACCAGCTCGATAACCGCCATCTTGGCAGCATCGCCGAAACGCGGAGCGAGTTTGATGATACGGGTATATCCGCCGTTGCGGTCACCGATCTTGGAAACGATCTCTTCGAAAAGCATTTTCACGGCGTCCTTGTCGCGGATGCTTTTGAAAATCTCCCGCTGTGCATGAACGGTTCCCTTGCGGGCTTTCGTGATAATCTTCTCTATGACCTTTCTGGTCTCCTTGGCTTTCGCTTCCGTTGTTTCGATACGTTTGTAAACCAGCAGCTGGGTAGACAGATTGGACAGGGTTGCCTTTCTATGAGCTGCGGTTCTTCCGAGTTTTCTTGCCGGCTTGACTTTACGCATGACTGATTCCTGATCTCAAAAATTCAAAAATAATCCAGTTAATTAGTTACCCTTTCATCTGATACTTGGTAATATCCATACCAAATTTCAGATCGAACTTCTCGAGCTGCTCCTTGAGCTCCGTCAGAGACTTCTTGCCGAAGTTCTTGTAGTTGAGCAGTTCATCCTCCTTGCGGGAGACAAGGTCACCGATGGTATCGATCTCGGCAAGACGGAGGCAGTTGTGCGAACGTACCGAAAGATCGAGATCCTCGATCTTGGTGTTGAGCAGCTTGCGCATGTTCTCGAACTCGTCGTCCTGCTGCTTGTATTCCTCTTCGGTGAATTCCTCCTCGGTCGGCGAGAAGTTGGCGAAAAAGGTGACATGTTCGTTGATGATCTTGCCGGCAAGACTGATGGAGTCGTCAGGCGTGATCGACCCGTCGGTTTCGACATCGAGAATCATCTTCTCGTAATCGGTACGCTGACCGACGCGGGTATTCTCTACCGTGAACTTCACGTTCCTGATAGGAGTGAAAATGGCATCAATGGCAATAAAGCCTATAGGCATGCCGTCGGGGCGGTTCTCTTCGGAAGGAAGATAACCCCGGCCTCTGCCGACGAAAATATCTATTTTCAGGGTCGAACCCTCATTGACGGTGGCAATATGGAGGTCCTTGTTGAGTACCTCGAATTCACCCTCCTGGGCAACAATGTCTCCGGCAGTAAACTCTCTGGGGCCGACAAGCACAAGCGATGTCTTGCAGTTCCTCTTGCAGCTTGAGCGAAACCTTACTTTTTTCAGATTCAGCACGATCTCCGGAACATCCTCCCTGACACCATCTATGGTAGAGAACTCGTGAAAAACACCATCCACCTTCAGACCCGTAATTGCAGTTCCGGGAAGAGAAGCAAGCAACACCCGACGCATCACGTTACCAAGCGTCACCCCGTATCCTCTCTCGAGAGGCTGCGCAATGAACCGTCCGTAGCTGTCCGTATGTGTAGCTTCGTCAACCTCTATTTTAGCAGGCATCTGCATCTGGTATATCATAGTCATTTATACCTTGGGGTTCATTAAAATCACTTGGAGTATAACTCAACAACAAGCTGCTCGTTAAACGGCTCCTGAATATCTTCACGTTCGGGAACACTCAGAAAAACGGCTTTCTGGTTAGCCTTGTCCACCTGGACCCACGAAGGAAAACGCGATTCCGGAGCCTTGCTCAGGGAATCGGTAACCGCACCCATATTGCGGCTTTTCTGGCGGAATTCGATCAGATCGCCAGGAGCGACCAGATAGGAAGGAATATTGACTTTCTTCCCGTTGATGAGCAGATGACCATGGGAAACAAGCTGACGTGCAGCTGCTCGTGAGGCGGCAAAACCGGAACGGTAAACCACATTATCGAAACGTCTTTCAAGAAGCTTGACAAGGTTGTCGCCGGTAACGCCTCTCTGGGCTACAGCTTTCTTGTAGTAGTTTCTGAACTGCTTCTCAAGAATACCGTAGAGATACTTCATCTTCTGCTTTTCTCTGAGCTGCAGCGCATACTCCGAAACCTTTCCTTTTCTGGACTGTCCGTGCTGACCCGGAGCGAAAGGCCTTCTTTCAAGATATTTTTCAGCTTTCGGCGAAAGCGCAATACCTAACCTGCGGGATACTTTTGTTATTGAGCCTCTAAATCTTGCCATATCAATTGCTTCATTGAAATTCTATGAATAAATAAAATCAGACCCTTCTGCGTTTTGGAGGTCTGCAGCCGTTGTGAGGCAACGGAGTGATATCCTTGATGGAACGGACCTCGAGGCCTGCTCCCTGCAGCGCCCTGATTGCCGCATCTCTTCCGGCGCCCGGCCCCTTGATGAAGACCTGGACATTTCTCATGCCGAGATCGAATGCCTCTTTTGCAGCGGCTTCGGAGGTCACCTGGGACGCGTAGGGGGTATTCTTTTTAGAACCCCTGAAACCGTTCTTGCCGGCGCTTGACCAGGAGACCGTATTGCCCAGCACGTCTGTAATCGTCACCATGATATTGTTGAACGATGCCTTGATATGGACGACGCCTTCCGGGGTAACCTTTACTTTTTTCTTTTTCCTGCTTACTGTTGCCATGAGCTTACACTCTTATAGTATCAATGTTGATGTATTGCTGCTACTACTTCTTCGTCGCCTTCTTCTTGCCTGCGACAGTCTTGCGCTTGCCTTTTCTGGTTCTGGCATTGGTCTGCGTCCGCTGTCCGCGAACGGGAAGCGATCTCCGGTGGCGAAGCCCCCTGTAGCAGCCGATGTCCATCAACCGCTTGATGGCAAGCTGCTGCTCGCCTCGGGCCTGACCCTCAACCTTGTAATCCTCGGCAATAATCTCTCTTATTGCATGCGCCTCTTCGTCGTTCAGCTCGGAAATCTTCCTTTCGGGAGCAATACCCGCCCTCTGCAGAATACTTTCGGCAGAAGTTCTTCCGATACCATAAACATGCGTTAAAGCAATGACCGCGTGTTTGTTCAGCGGCAAATTTACCCCAGCTATCCTCATATGCTCTTTGTAGTTCTATTGATTATTTCTGAAGATCAACCCTGGCGCTGCTTGTGGCTCGGATTAACTTTGCAGATCACGAAACGCTTTCCTTTACGTTTGATGATACGGCAGTGCTCACAACGCTTTTTGATGGAAGAATATATTTTCATATTTGACCCCGCATGCAATAATTAACTCGTCTGTCTATCGAAAAATCTGAAAGGCTTGTAATGTAAAAAAAATAGTCCAAAGTATCAACAGATGATTGTTGATTTTTCATCAGTTATTTGTACCGGTAGGTAATGCGGCCTTTGGAGATGTCGTAGGGTGATATCTGTACTTTGACCTTGTCGCCCGGCAGGATCCTGATGTAGTGCATCCTTATCTTTCCCGATACATGCGCAAGCACCTCAAGCCCGTTTTCAAGCTTTACCTTGAACTGGGCATTGGGCAGCGCATCCACGATCACGCCTTCAATCTCGATTGCTTCTTCTTTGGCCAACAGTATACTCCTTTGAATTCAATGATTTGTTCGAGAACCGTCAGGACAGTTTCTTTTCAAGTAACGAGCGTGTCAGCACTTCTGCTTTCCCCGCCCTGACGATGACCGTATGCTCGAAATGCGCCGACGGTTTCCCGTCCTCGGTGACGGCAACCCATCCGCCTCGCTTGCTGACCGCCCTGCGGGAACGCCCCATGGCGATCATCGGTTCGATGGCAAGCGCCATTCCCGTTCTCAGCCTCACTCCGGTATTGCGTTTTCCGTAATTGGGAACGGCCGGGTCCTCATGAAGTTCGCTGCCGATTCCATGGCCGACCATATTTTCGATGACGCTGAAACCGAAAGAACGGGCATGCGTCTCAACTGCCGCCGAAATATCGTGCAGTCTGTTTCCTTCTATGGCCTGCGCTATGCCCAGTTCGAGAGACTCCCGGGTAACATCGACAAGAAGCTGCACTTTTTCGTCAATGGCGCCGAGCACGAATGTCCTGGCCGCGTCGCCGTGATAACCTCCCTTGTACACACCGCAATCCACCGAAACGATGTCCCCTTCGCGAACGATGCGTTTTGCGCTCGGTACGCCGTGCACAACCTCTTCATTGATGGAAACGCAGAGCGTTGCCGGATAGGGCGTGACATCGGGGTCCCCCTTCGGGGCATAATTCAGAAAACTCGGTACTGCCTGATGATCCCTTATGAACTCTTCGGCCATGCGGTCGAGCTGCATGGTCGTCATGCCCGGTCTGATCTCCTGTTCGAGCAGATCGAGAACCATTGCCGTCAGGGACCCGGACTCCCGCATAAGCTCGATTTCACGCTCGCTTTTTATGGTGATCATAAGGCGTGTCCCTTAGGGCCTCTGACGGCCCCTTGTTTTACCCGACTTCATGAATCCGTCGTAGTGCCGCATGAGCAGGTGACTTTCAACCTGCTGCAGGGTATCGAGCCCGACCCCGACAATGATAAGCAGGCTGGTACCGCCGAAGAACTGCGCAAAACCCGGTGTCACATTGGCGAACTTGGTAAGAAAAGTCGGCAGCACGGCGATGATCGCCAGCGAAATGGCCCCCGGAAGGGTTATGCGTGTAAGAATATTGTCGATGAAATCCGCCGTGCTTTTGCCTGGGCGCACACCGGGTATGAACCCGCCCTGGCGTCGCATGGTATCGGCAACCTCTTTGGGATTGAACGCGATAGCGGTATAGAAATAGGTGAAGAAAACGATCATGGTGCCGAATATCAGCGCATGCAGCCATGAGTCATACGACAGTGCCTTGGCAACACCCTGCATCACCTCGTTTTCAGGAAAAAAGGAGAGAAATGTTCCGGGAAGGAACATGATGGACTGCGCGAAAATGATGGGCATGACGCCTGCGGTGTTGATGCGCATGGGTATGTACTGGGTGCTTCCGCCATACACTTTCCTGCCGACGACACGCTTGGCATGCTGAACGGGAATCCTGCGGGTACCGACGGTCAGGACAACCACAAAGGCCACAATGGCTGCCATCATGGCAAGGATGATGATCTCGACGATCCAGTTCTTGCTGCCCAGCGAAACCGAACGGAACTCGGCCACCAGCGCCTGGGGAAAGCGGGCGAGAATACCGATCATGATGATAAGCGAAATGCCGTTGCCTATGCCTCTTTCGGTAATGCGCTCACCGAGCCACATGACGAACACCGTCGAAGCGGTAAGCATGACAACCGCGGTAAAGGTGAAAAACCACCCGGGATCGGGAACGACAGCCGTCCCGAACGAAGCCGGACTGGACAGGCTCACGCTCACCCCCCATGCCTGAAGAGCGGCGATAAGCACGGTTCCATACCTGGTCATCTGGTTGATCCGCTGACGTCCCTCCTCACCCTCTTTC
>JAAXXP010000131.1 GCA_013334435.1 Chlorobiaceae bacterium
CGGGAACACATGGGCTGTTATAACATCAATGCCCGTACCGGTTCGCTCGACCGGAAATTCGGAGCGCTCGTTTACGGTATCCGGAACTCGTTTTCGGAAACATTTCCAGACCAGCTGGAAACAATCACCGCTCCGGAAGAGGTGGAATGGTGGCTTGACAAGGCATGCAAGTGCGGGCCGCTCATCCACTCTTTTGTGGAACAGGAGAAAGTCTACCGGCAGAACGTGATAATCGAGTCAGCGGAACCCATTGTGTTCACGGAACCCGTTGTTCCCGCCGCCCTGCGCGAGATGCTGCTTTATACCCATATCCTGGAAGAGGTGCGAAAAAACGGTTCGATCATCATCGATACGGAAAGCAGCTCCAACTATATGACCGAAACACTGCAATACCTCCCTGTCGGCCTGATTTTCACCCGCTCGGCGAAGGAGAAACATGATGGAAAGCGTTCGCTGTACACGCTGAACATCCGCCAGCCGTACAACGTCGTGCCCGGCTGATCAACTCCGGTGATCGTGCGCTTTTCCACAGGGGATTCAGGAACAGGAACTATTGCGTCATGAAGAACATCATCCTGCTGGCAATACTGTATGCCGGTTTTACAGCCGAATACGTCACGAACAAATTTCTTACCGGAAATCTCGATCTCGACGGCCTCGGCGATTTCAATGTGGCGGTCAGCGTCGCCACGCTTTTTTCGGTAATATTCATTCTGGGAGGCGATTCAGGCCTCAACCGTTTCATTCCAAAATATCTTGAGAACAGGGAGTGGAAAAAAATCAAGGGATACATCGCCTATTACCTGAAACTCACCCTCATCATCTGCATTTGCGCCGGAAGCCTGTCTCTCGCTGTCGATTATTTTCTCCGCCGTTATCATCTCGAAAAACTCCTCCACGAATCATACTTCGCGATGATTCTGACCCCTGCGCTCTCCGTATTCACGATCCTGGGGGCATTACTGCTGGCCATGCATCGCCGGTACCTGTCAAGCCTGACCACCGAACTGCTGAAACCCCTGCTGTTTCTGGGTGGTATCTGCATCTGGATTTATTTCAATGCAACCATCAACGAATACGAGGCGATCGCCCTGCTCCTGTCAAGTCTGCTGCTGACCATCACGGTGCAGTCTTGGCTGAGCCTGAAATCGATACCGTTCGATTTTTTCGGCGAAAAACTGCAGCTCTGCATATCGGAATGGAGATCCGCCTGCATACCGATGCTGATTACGGATCTGTCAAACAATTTCGTATCGGTCATCGAAATCTGGAGTCTGGAACTGCTTCACAGCAACGAAAAATCCGTTGGCGCCTTTTCGCTGCTGGTTTTTATCTCTTCGATAATCTGGGTCAATTTCAGCGCAATACTCTATTTCATATCATCGCGCATTTCCACGATTGAAAACGACAGGGAGGCCCTGCAGAAATATTATTCGAGCAACGCCCTGTGGTTATTGCTCATAAACATCTTCACCACTTCGATACTTATCGTTAATGCCGAGTCGATACTCGGATGGTTTCACAGTGACATGATTGCCTACAGGAACTGGTTCAACTTCATTCTCGTCGGCACCTCCATCAACGCCATCCTGCGACTCGCATCACCGTTTCTCAGATTAACCGGTTATGCCAGGGAAGCCTCCGCGATTTCAGGCAAAATCCTCGTGATCAGCACTGTCGCGACTCCCGTCGCGATCTGGTTTTTCGGTATCGAGGGAGCGCTGGTCTCGCTGGTATGCATCCATTTCATCAGAGGGCTCTGGTATTCCGTCAGCCTGAAAACAGTCCGCGGCATTGCACTGGTGTGACTGCGCATTCCTCCCGGGAATGCGATCTTCGATTAGCCTAACCGGATTCGGCAATGTCCGGATGCCGGGGTTTTCGGCCCAGGAGGATCATCCTTCGGGAACGCTCCGTGTACTCCCCCAGTAGCTCGTCGTAAACCTGTTCCAGCTCAAGACCGGCCAGCAGGAAAAGCCGCCGGTACTCGGAAAGGGAGTAAAGGCGGACCCCGCTCACCACCCTGACCATCCGTCCGTTCTCCTCCAGCCTGTTCAGGATGTACAGCACTCTTCTGGAGGGTTCATCCCATTGCTTGACAACCTCGATACCCTCAATATCGAGTTTTTGCTCCGTAGCGGCGGCCACCTCGACAGGATTCGGAGCTTCGATGATCAGCCGCCCTCCGGGACGAAGGGCCATGGCAAGACGCTGCAGAACGAGAAAATCCGTCTCGACGTCGTAGTAGCCGAAACTGTTGAACCAGTTCACCACGGCCTCGAATCTCCCCTCATAGTCCAGCTCCCGCATGTCTCTCAGGAGGAGAGCACCCTCCAGCCCTTCAGCGGCAAAGCGTTCTCCTGCACGCCGGATAAAACGGGGGTTGATGTCCAGCCCGGTGTACCGGATGCCGCGTCGGGCCAGATGGATGCCGACACGTCCGTCCCCGCACGGACAGTCAAGAACCTCCCTGCCGGGGGCAAGGTCGAGGGCCTGCCATATGATTCGGGC
>JAAXXP010000132.1 GCA_013334435.1 Chlorobiaceae bacterium
ATGGTTCAGGCCGCCAGAAAGCTTCGGCGGCATCTGCCATTGCGCGATCGAATGGAGGTCGGCCGCTGAGAGGAGAAAGGATTTTATTAATCGCAACAGGATATTTGCCATGGATGCCACTGTTTTCAGGGAGATGATCAAGCGTGACGGACGAAAGGAGCCGTTCGACGCCGAAAAGATCGTATACGCTGTTTTTCGCGCCTTGCGGGCCGTCGGAAAGGCAGACCGTACGAAAGCGGCGGGGATTGCCGGAGATGCCATCAGGCAGCTCGAGAGCGAGATGGGCGACAGGATTCCCTCGGTCGAGGAGATGCAGGATACGGTGGAAAAAACGCTTTTTCTGCACCGGGAGTTCGATGCGGCCAAAGCCTATATCATCTACCGGCACCAGCACCAGTACATGCGGGACGCCAGGGAGATTTTCACCAACATCGACCTGGTCGACAGCTATCTCGACCTCGAAGACTGGCGGGTCAGGGAGAGCGCGAACTCCTCCTGGTCGCTGCAGGGGCTCAACCAGCACATCTCGACCATTGTCAGTGCCCAGTACTGGCTGAACCGCATTTACCCTCCGGAAATCAGCGAGGCGCATACTTCGGGCGTCATGCACATCCACGATCTGGGTTTTCTGAGCGTGTACTGTGTCGGCTGGGATCTCGAGGATCTGCTGCTCAGCGGATTCACGGGAGTCAACGGGCATGCGGCCAGCAGACCGGCCCGTCATCTGCGTTCGGCGCTCGGCCAGATCGTGAACTTTTTCTACACCATGCAGGGCGAAGCCGCCGGAGCGCAGGCCTTTTCGAATTTCGATACCCTGCTGGCTCCCTTCATCAGATTTGACCGGCTCGATTACGACGGGGTCAGGCAGTGCCTTCAGGAGTTCTTTTTCAACATGAACGTACCGACCAGGGTCGGTTTTCAGACGCCCTTCACCAATGTGACCCTCGATCTCACGGTGCCGGCGGCGCTCAAAGACCGGCCGGTCATCATCGGCGGTGAGCTGAAGGATGACTGCTATGGCGATTTTCAGCAGGAGATGGATCTTTTCAACCGCGCATACGCCGACGTCATGCTCGAGGGCGATGCCAACGGCGCCGTTTTTTCGTTTCCCATACCGACCTACAACATCACGAAGGGTTTCGACTGGGACAACCCGGTCTACGACGGGATATGGAAGATGACGGCCCGGTACGGGATCCCCTATTTCTCGAATTTCGTGAACTCGTCGATGAGCCCCGACGATGTGCGCAGCATGTGCTGCCGTCTCAGGCTCGACAAGCGGCAACTGCAGAAAAAGGGAGGGGGGCTGTTCGGATCGAACCCCCTGACCGGTTCTGTCGGCGTCGTGACCATGAACCTGCCGAGAATCGGCTACGAGTCGAAAGGGGAGTCCGAATTGTTCGAACGGCTTTCGCATGCGATGGAACTTGCCAAAAGCAGCCTTGAAATAAAACGGAAAGTTGTCGAACGCCTTACCGGGGAGGGGTTGTACCCCTACTCCCGTTTTTATCTGCGCAATCTCCACGAGAAAAACGGACGGTACTGGGACAATCACTTTTCGACCATCGGTATCACCGGCATGAACGAGTGCTGCCTGAACTTTCTCGGCTGTACGATCGCAGAGCCCGAAGGGCAGGAGTTCGCCCTGCGGGTCATGGATTTCATGCGCGAGCGTCTGGAAGCGTTCCAGGAAGAGACCGGCAACATCTACAATCTCGAAGCCACCCCGGCGGAAAGTACGGCGTACCGTCTTGCCCGTATCGACAAGAAGCGGTATCCGGATATCGTTACCGCAAACGAAGCGGCCGTCAGGGGGGGAGCCGAGCCCTACTACACCAATTCGACGCAACTGCCTGTCGGATACACCGACGATCTGTTCGAGGCTCTCAGGCTGCAGGACGAGTTGCAGTCGCGATATACCGGCGGTACGGTTTTCCATGCGTTCGTCGGAGAGCGCGAGATTCCCCACGAAGGGGTCAAGAGGTTCGTGAAAACCGTAACCGACAATTTCACGCTGCCCTACGTGACGCTTTCGCCGACCTTCAGTATCTGCCCGACGCACGGCTACCGTTTCGGCGAGCATGAGTATTGCCCGCAATGCGCCGCCGAAGGGATCGAGCAGTCCTGTACGGTCTATACGCGTATTGTGGGTTACCTCAGGCCGGTCGAACAGTGGAATGCCGGCAAACAGAGCGAGTTTCTTGACCGGAAACTCTTTGCCGAGCGGAAGATGGACGCGGGGGTCGTTCATGTTTCGGAGCCGGAGATATGCTGAAGCCTGCGTCCCCCGGCAGCGACGCGGGCCGGAGCCTTCCGGTCGGCGGTTATCTGTCGCAGAGTTTTATCGATTATCCGGGCTGCATTGCGGCGGTGGTTTTTACGGCCGGCTGCAATTTCCGCTGTTCCTACTGCCACAATCCCGAACTGGTGGAGCCGGAGAGAACCGGCGTGAACCGTCGGATTCCGTTTCATGAAGTGGTGCGGCTTGTCGGGCGTAACCG
>JAAXXP010000074.1 GCA_013334435.1 Chlorobiaceae bacterium
GGTTGCTCGGCATGGCCAAAGATCGTGTGCTGTCGGGACAGGAGAACAGCGTGCTTGACGGCATGAGCTTTTTGGCATGTTACCGGTTTCCCGATCATATCGTCGTCGAAGTCGAAGATCGCGGAGGTGCCAGGTTTTATTTTCGAGCAAAGGTGCTTGTCGATGTCATGGGCATTCTTTCGCCCATTGCCCGCCAGCTCAACCATGGCCGCCCCCAGACACATGTCTGCCCAACCGTGGGTACTATCGCCAGCGGTTTTGAACACGTGGATTTCGATACAGGAGAGATTCTTGCAAGTACCGGTCCGGCCGAAACCGGTGGAGGTGGAGGTCGCCAGCTGATCTGGGAGGGTTTTCCTGCAGAAGGGGACCGGTATATCACCTACCTGTTTTTTTACGACGAGGTAGACTCGGAAAACGACAAAACGCTGCTCGGTCTTTTCGAAACCTATTTCCGGAGACTGCCCGAGTACAAGCAGCCGGGCCGGAATTTCGTTATCCACCGCCCGGTTTACGGCATCATACCGGCCTACTTTCATGACGGCATCAGCCGCACCAGGGTTATTGCAGACGACCGTATCGTGCTGTTCGGCGACGCCGCATCGCTGGCTTCCCCCCTGACATTCTGCGGTTTCGGTTCAATGGTACGCAACCTGCAGCGGCTCACCGACGGTCTTGAAGGGGCGCTTCGCGACGGCCTTCTCTCGAAAGAGCATCTTTGCGTCATCAGTGCCTATGAGCCGAATGTGGCCTCCATGGCCAATCTCATGAAGTATATGTGCTACAATGCCAGGACCGATGAGCCGAATTTTGTCAACGACATGATGAACGAGGTCATGATTGTGCTCGACCAGCTTCCCCCCCGCTACAGGGAAGCGATGTTCCGTGACGAATTGAAACTCGAAGAGCTGGTGACAGTCATGCTGAAGGTTGCCTTGCGATACCCGAAAATTCTTTACGTGACATGGGAAAAGCTTGGTATACAGGGTTCGCTTGGTTTTCTGAAAAACCTTGCCGGATGGGCGCTTTCACCGACGAAGTAACCGGAACAGAGAGAGATGGAGAGAGCGAAAGCTGCAGAAGAGATGGTGAAGCTCCGGGAGGAGATCGACCGTCACAATTACCTTTACTATGTACAGGCAAGGCCGGAGATAGCTGATTACGATTTCGACCGTCTGCTGGAAAAGCTGGTGGCGCTTGAAAAGCTTTATCCCGATCTTGTGACCCCCGACAGCCCTTCACAGCGGGTGGGCGGGCAGATTTCCAGGGAGTTTTCTTCCGTTCAGCATCGTGAGCCGATGCTGAGCCTCTCCAATACCTATTCGCTGGGAGATGTGGCCGATTTTTACAGCCGCGTCAGAAAGCTGCTTCACGAGGAGGGTATCGAAAAACAGGAGATGGTGGCCGAACTGAAGTTCGACGGTGTCGCTGTTGGCCTGGTCTATCGTGACGGCCTGCTGGTTCAGGGAGCAACGAGGGGCGATGGCGTCAGGGGCGACGATATTACCGTCAATCTCAGGACCATTTCCACCATTCCGCTGCGCATTGAAGCCTCTCTTGCCGAAAAACACCAGGGCCCGGACCGGGAGATCGAAGTGCGGGGGGAGGTGTTCATGCGGAAGGATGATTTCGATAGCCTGAACGAGGGGCGGCCCGAAGAGGACCGGTTCGCCAATCCCCGCAATGCAACGGCAGGCACCCTGAAACTGCAGGACTCCGCCGAAGTCGCTCGCCGCAGGATGATCTTTGTGGCGTATTTCCTTAAAGGTATCGCCGATGAGAGCACCCGGCATCTCGACCGGCTCAGGTTGCTCGAAAAGCTTGGTTTTTATACTGGCGGGCATTACCGTCTCTGCAGCGAACTGAAAGATATCGAACAGTTTATAGGCGACTGGGATGAAAAGCGCCATGCGCTTCCCTTCGAGACCGATGGAGTGGTGTTGAAGCTTGACGATGTCACTCTGTGGGACCGGCTTGGCGCCACTTCCAAAAGTCCCCGCTGGGCAATCGCTTACAAATATCCCGCGCAGCAGGCGAAAACCGAGTTGCTTGGCGTCGTTTTTCAGGTTGGCAGGCTCGGCACCATCACTCCTGTAGCTGAACTGAAGCCGGTGAAGCTTGCCGGTTCGACGGTATCCCGCTCAACCCTGCACAATTTCGATGAAATCGACCGGCTGGGTGTGCGTCTTCATGACCGGGTAGTGATCGAGAAATCCGGAGAGGTGATTCCCAAAATTATCCGGGTCGCCCTGGAGGAGCGTTCGTTGTCCACCGAACCCATAGTCGTTCCCGAACGTTGTCCTTCGTGCCGTACGCCGCTCGTGAAGCCGGAAGGGGAGGTGAGCTGGTACTGTCCGAATGAAGAGGAGTGCCCTGCGCAGATACGGGGCAGGGTTCTGCATTTCGCCTCGCGCAATGCCATGGATATCCAGTCGCTCGGCGTCGCTCTGGTCGATCAGCTGGTTGCCATAGGGCTTGTCAGGGACCCCGGCGACCTCTATGCTCTTCAGGTGCCACAGCTTGAAGGGCTTGAACGCATGGGCACAAAATCTGCCGTAAACCTGGTGCGGGCGCTTGATGAAAGTCGAAGCCGCAGTTACGAACGGCTGCTCTACGCGCTCGGTATCCGCCATGTCGGCCAGGCGACCGCACGGGAACTTGCCCGGGCATATCCCCGGTTTGCAATGCTGCGGGAGGCCGGTGAAGAGGAACTTTCCTCGGTGCCGGATATCGGCCCCGTTGTCGCCCGAAGCATTATCGACTATTTTGTCAGGCCATCGACACCCGCTCTTATAACGAAATTGCAGGAGGCCGGTCTTTCGTTCATGGCTGCCGAGCCTGAAGAGCCGGTAAACAGGAATTTCGAAGGAATGAGGGTTGTTTTTACCGGAGAGCTTGAGCGGTACGCCCGAAGCAAGGCCTCCGGACTGGTAATGGCCAGAGGAGGAATGGTTACCAATTCGGTGAGCCGGACTACCAGTCTCGTAGTGGCGGGAAATGATGCGGGCAGCAAGCTGGAGAAGGCGCTCAAACTGGGCGTGAAGGTTGTCAGTGAGGACGAGTTTGAATCAATGCTTTAGCATGATTACCGCTATGGAACCGCATTACAGGGTGGCTATTTTCGGATCGGCGAGAATCAGGGAGGGCGACCGGGACTATCAGGATGTGTTCCGGATTGCCCAAGGCCTTGCCGAAGCGGGCTTCGACATTGTGACCGGCGGTGGTCCTGGACTTATGCAGGCCGCCAATTCCGGCTCGAAAGCCGCACATTCGGAAAACAGCTCGATAGGCCTGAACATCACACTGCCGAGAGAACAGGAGCCGAACCCCTTTCTTGACATCAAGCAGGAATTTTCGATCTTCAGCAGCCGGCTCGACACCTTCATGCAGCTTTCCGACGCGGTTGTCGTCGCTCCCGGAGGAATCGGCACCATTCTGGAACTGTTCTATGCCTGGCAGCTTGTCCAGGTCGAGCATATCTGCGATACGCCGATTATCCTTTATGGCGAAATCTGGACCAGCCTGCTGCTCTGGCTGGAAACCGAGGTGCTTCCGAGAGGGCTTTTCAGCAGGAAGGATATGCACATGATTTTTCACGTGACGGAGCCGGATCATGCTGTGAACCTCGTCCGGAAAATTCATGCGGATCGCCTCAGGGATGCTCATGCCTGCAAGAATTTTACGAAATACAGAGTCGAATTGCGCTCATCCGACCGAACTGAAAATATTTCCCCTTTGTGAAAAATATCAAGAGGTTTCTGACTATCGGGAGCCGGCTGCTGCTCGTTATCTGTATCGTACAGATAAGCATGCTTGCTCTTCTGCCGTCGTCCGCCATCTTTCCCGCAACGGTTTCCGACAAGGTTCTGCATGCACTTGCGTTTTATCTGCTTTCCCTGCTTGTGGATTTCGCTTTTCCGAAGACATCGTTCAATGCTTTCAAGATCATCTTTCTGCTCGGATACGGCGGGGCCATAGAGATAGTCCAGTCGTTTTTCCCCTACCGCAGCTGCTCGTTTGCCGATATCGTTGCCGATGGCGTCGGCATAGCGCTTTATCTGTTCACGATACCGCTGCTCAAGCGTCTTCCGTTCATCCGTGAACGGTGGTCTTCCTGAGGCCTCGCGCCATACTGGCACGGGGCTTATTTTGATGCTACGTAGAGGATCGAGGTCTCGAAGGTCATGGGGAAATACTGTGCGCTGCGGAATCCGCTTTTTTTCAGGACAGCCGCAAAGGCTTCCGTCTGCGGAAACTGCTCGACAGAGTGGGGGAGATAGTCGTAGGCAAAAGTCGACTTGCTGAACAGCGCCGCGATTTTCGGGAGCACCTTCTTGAAGTAAACCAGGTAGAGCTTTTTTACAAGGGGATTGCGTGGAATCATCGGTTCGATGATGAACGCATGGCCGCCGGGCTTGAGCACCCGGTGGAACTCCCGCATGCCCTGTTCGAGATTTTCGAAATTTCTCACCCCGAAACCTGCGCTGACCACATCGAAGCTTGCCGTATCGAAAGGGAGTTTTTCGGCATATCCCTCGAGGAAGGCGATTTCCGGATATTTCCTGCGGGCAATGACGAGCATTTCCGGGGAGAGGTCGAGAGCGGTGACCTTCGCTCCCGGGATTTTAGCCATGGAAGCGGCCAGATCACCGGTGCCGGTTGCAACATCGAGAATCCGCGGATCAGGATTGCTCCCAAGCAGTTTTTTTGCCCTGGCGGTTGCCGCAGCTCTCCAGTAGTTGTCAATTCCGAGGCTCAGCAGGTGGTTGAGAAAATCATATGTCGGGGCAACCTCGTCGAACATGGTGCGGATCGAAGATCGCGACTTTGTCTTGTTCAGCGATTTTGCAGTCTCTATGGGTTGGCTCATTGATGCTCTCTCAGCTTTTTTTGCCGTATACTTCTTCGGGATCGAACATGAGCGTATCGCAGATCTCCATCGAAAGGTCGCCTTTTACCCGTCGGTAGAAACAGGAGTGATATCCGACATGGCAGGCGCCGCCTTTCTGCGAGACCTTGAGCAGAAGGGTGTCGCCGTCGCAGTCGATAAGGATATCGTGAATATCCTGCATGTTTCCGGATGATTCGCCCTTGAGCCAAAGTTTCTGGCGGCTTCGGCTCCAGTAGCAGGCCTTTTTTCTTTCCAGCGTCATTTCAAGGCTTTCACGGTTCATCCAGGCCATCATGAGCACTTTCCCGGTTTCGTGATCCTGGACAATCGCAGGCACGAGTCCCTTCTCATCGAATTTGACGGTTTCGAGAAAACTTTTCTGAAGGTCTTGGTTCTCGCTCATCTGCGTGTAGTGGTTAAGTATTTTTTATGGAACCATCCCGGAACACGGAACAGTCATGAAAAACGTTTTTAAAGATTCATAAAATAATGGAAAAACCAAGGTCGGAATAGAGAAAAAGTTCAAAACATGTAACTTCCAAGAGCCAAATCTAAAATGCCACAAGATCTATGAAGACCCTACAGAAACTCCTTCCGAAATATACTATCGCTCTTGCCGTTGTTTTTCTTGTTACCGTCGCCTATCTCGTAACCCGGGGCAATACCGTCGATGTTGAGGCAGTCGAGGTTACCTATGCCGAACTTGTCCAGGCCGTCTATGCGACAGGATTCGTCGAGGCGGATGCCGTCGCCAACCTGAGTGCCGAGCTTTCGGGAACGGTCAGCTCTGTCGGAGCTCTCGAAGGGGAGCGGGTTGCTGCCGGTCAGACGATCATCGCCTTTGAAACACTCCAGCCTGCTCTTGCCGTACGCGAAGCCAGAGCTGCTTACGAGGAACAGCTTGCGCTGGCAGGAGAGAGAAAGATCAACTATACGAGAATCAGCAATCTTTTCGGTGAAGGGGCGGTTTCCCGCCAGGACCTTGACGATGCCCGTAAAAACCGGCGTCAGGCTGAAGAACTGCTCGAACAGAAAAAACTGCGCCTGCAGATCAGGGAGGATGATCTGAAGAAACTGACGGTAAAGGCGCCCTTCAGCGGCATACTCGCCCTGCAGAATGTCAAAAAAGGCGATTATGTCACGGCCAATACCATCGTCGCAAGAGTTATCGATACGACAGGGTATGTGGTCAATGTCGAAGTGGATGAACTTGATGTTCCGCGTATCCGAACCGGGCAGAAAGCGGCGATTGTGCTCGATGCCATGCCTGACCGGCGCTTTGGGGCCGTAGTCTCCCGTGTTGTGCCCCAGACCGACACCGTCACGAAAACATCGAAGGTTTATCTGCGTTTTTCGGAACCGGTCAGTGGTGTCCAGGCCGGAATGACGGCAACGGCCAACATCATCTACAACAGGAAACCCCGAACACTGCTGGTAAGAAAAAGTTCGGTGTTCGACGAGAACCATGTCAGCTATGTCTGGAAAATCGAGAACGGCGAACTGAAGAAACAGCCGCTTAAAACCGGCGCCGGAGATCTTGCCTTTGTCGAGGTTCTCGAAGGTCTCAGAAAAGGCGACAAGGTTGTCCCTGTTCCCGAGGAGCGATTCAGGGAAGGTATGGATGCCCGGGTCGTCACGGGCAGTGACAGGCATTGAACCTCAAGACCACGGTATGGAGGAACCTAAAAAAATAGCGGTTATTCTGGCGGCTCACGGTGAGGCTGAAAGTGCGGGGTTCAGGGAGAATTACCTGGTCAGCCGCCGGACGCTGGCGCATGCATCAACGGTCATGGCCGTTCCGCCTGTCCTGCAAACCGGGATTTCACTGCTCTCCACGCTGAAGAAAAAACTGCGACCGGCAGCAACCGGATCGCCTCATAACAGGATTACCCGTCAGCAGGCTGAACTCCTGCAGCGCTATCTCGATGCATGTTTTCACGACAGCGGCCTGTCCTTTGCTGTGCATGCGGCTTTTTCCGCTTCCGATCCCGCCATAGAAGGGGTGATCGATGCAACGTCGCATTACGATGGCCGTATTCTCGTTTCCATGTCACCGGCCGATAACGAACTGACCTGCGGTCAGCTCTGCCGCTACCTTGCAGAGAAGCGGGAGGAGGACGACCTGAGCCGGGTGAAGGTGCTCGGCAGGTTCTGGTGCGATCCTGTGCTTTACGGTCTCTGTACCTCCCATATCGCAGCCGAGAGTGCTTCGCACGGGTTGCAGCGCAGCGAGGCCAACGCCCTGCTTCTGCTCTTTCACGGTACGCTGGTTAGCGACAGCAAGGGGGAACCGCCCCGATTCCGTACCGGCCACCATGAAACCGCCCATTTTGCTCAGCAGCTGACCGCAGCAATAGAACGAGACGCAACGCATCCCTGGGGTCGGGTTATGACCGCCTATCTCAATCACGATGTCGGGGGAGAGTGGACCAAACCCTCTTTCGATGAGGTCGCAGGGCAGCTTCGCCGTTCCGGTGTCGCCAATGTCGCCCTGTTCGCCGCAGGATATTTTGCGGACGGCAATGAAACCATTCACCGCGCAGGGGAGCTGCTCCGCATGATGTCGTCTTCCTGCGCCGTGCGAACCATCCCCTGCCTGAATGCGTCTCCGGCCTTTACCCGTTATCTCGGACAGCGAGTTGCCGGAGCGGTCTCGCAGCTGCTCTGCCGTCCGTTTCCATAAGGGGGTCCGGTTTCATGTTTGCGCCCGATGCGATCGTTTTTCCCGCATCGGGCGCATTTCCGGCGAACGTGACCGGTCATTCCGGCGGCGAAATGGTTAGCTCATTTATCGAACCCCTTTTCAGTATGCAGAATCTCGTTCTTCTTTTTGTCTGTTTTCTTGCCGGGGTTCTTCTGCGGAGCCTGAAACGGCTTCCGTCGGAAACGCCGGCGGTGCTGAATGGTTTTATTATCCATGTTTCCCTTCCTGCGCTTGCCCTGCTCTATCTCCACGATCTGGAACTCACGGCGGAAGTGTTTGTGCTTGCCGCCATGCCATGGATTCATTTCTGCCTTGCGCTCGTGATTTTTCCGCTGCTTGGCAGATTGTTGCAACTTCCCCGGATGACCGTCGGAGCGCTTATTCTTACCGGAGGCCTCGGCAACACCTCCTTTGTCGGTTTGCCGATGATCGAAGCCTATTTCGGCAGGGAGGCTCTGGTGCACGGCATTGTCGTCGATCAGCTCGGCTCTTTTATGGTGCTCTCGACCCTTGGCATCGTCACTGCCGGTATCTACTCGAGCGGAAAGCCTCCGGCAAGGGTGATCCTGCAGAGGATTCTTACGTTTCCTCCCTTTCTATCCATGGTGGCAGCGGTTCTTCTGATGCCGTTCGACTATCCGGAATGGTTCAGTCTTCTGCTCGGACGCCTGGGCGATACCCTCGCTCCGCTTGCCCTGCTCTCTGTAGGTTACCAACTGCACCCAGGGCATCTGTCAGGCAATATCCGGAATCTCACTCTCGGCCTGTCGTTCAAACTGCTTGCAGCTCCTCTGCTGCTCAGTCTGCTCTATCTGGGCATTTTCGGCCTGTCGGGCCTGCCGGTAAGAGTTACGCTGTTCGAAGCCGCCATGCCGCCAATGATCACGGCCGGCATCATTGCCACCGAACACGGCATCAATCCGTCTCTTGCTTCGATGATGGTTGCCCTTGGCATTCTGGTTTCCTTTTTTACGCTCGCTTTCTGGGGTTTTCTTTTGGAAGGCGTATAGCCGTTACCGGGCTCTTGAAATGGTTAATGCTCTTCCTGTGTTCTTGTTTCTGTTTCCCGCAGCTATGGGGAACAAGCTTGAGGAGAGGGAACAACTATAATCGGGCATGCAGAAAGCCGCGCTTTTTATCGATGGGGCCAATCTTTTCTTTACGCAGCGCCATCTTGGATGGCAGATAGATTTCTCCCGTC
>JAAXXP010000133.1 GCA_013334435.1 Chlorobiaceae bacterium
CCGCAACCATGACAAAATCATGAATGTTTTGAAAACAGTCAGGTAACCCTATTTTGTTCAGGAGATTGTCCGCACAGGGCAGATCGCGTACACGGCAGAGTCCGGAAATTTTAACACATACCATGTTTTCAGAACCTGAAACGCAACTCGCATTACAGACCGCTCTTGAAGCCGGAGAACTTATCCTCGAGTGCTACGGCATGGAGGATATGCAAACGGAATACAAGTCCGATAACTCACCCTTGACCGTTGCCGACCGGAAGAGCAATGATCACATTGTGACGAAGCTCGCCGGGACCGGTCTGCCGGTTCTGAGCGAAGAGGGTCAGCCGGTTCCCTACGAAGAACGGAAGGCCTGGCCTGCGTTCTGGATGGTCGATCCCCTTGACGGAACAAGGGAGTTTCTCGCACGGAACGGAGAGTTCACCCTCAACATCGCCCTCATCCGCGACGGACACCCGGTTCTCGGTGTTGTCTATGCTCCGGCGAAAGAGCAGCTCTATTTTGCCTCCGTCGGGGAGGGGGCTTTTCTGGTGGAGGGCGCCAGAGGCATGACCGGTTCGCCGGAGCTGCTTGCGGATGCCGCCCGGAGGCTTCCGTTTTCGAGCAATCCCGACAGCTTCAGGATCGTTGCAAGCCGTTCCCATATGGACGAAAAAACCCTTTCCTATCTTGAACGTCTCCGGCAGAACAATCCCGATCTCGATGTGCTGCGTTGCGGAAGCTCCCTGAAGTTCTGCATGGTGGCGTCAGGCGAGGTGCACAGTTATCCCCGTTTCTCGCCCACCATGGAGTGGGATACCGCTGCAGGGCATGCCATTCTCAATGCCGCAGGAAAAACGCTGATCGATACCGTCAGCCAGAGGGAACTGGTCTACAACAAGGAAGATCTGCACAATCCGGGCTTTATCGCCCAGTAGCGGAGGCTTTTTTCCGATACCGTGCGGGCGTCAGCCTGGATGGGCGTTGTCCGGTGGAAAGCCTCACGGCGCCGGGTGATCGGGAGTTGCCTGAATCAGGAGAATTGAGCTGAAACACACTTCTTTGAGCGGGAAATAAGCTATATTGCAAGTCACTGTAGGTTTTTTTTCGACAGGGAGGCTATTCTCCTGAGCAGTTGTGCGCTTTCGCTTCAATATTCAGACCTCTGAAGAGTGCTTTACCGTTTGTACGTCGGTGGATCTGAGTTTTTGGCGTATTTATCAATAAAACCAATCTCAGGTTCATGCGTATTTTAACGTTTACTGGAAAAGGCGGCGTCGGCAAAACAAGCGTATCCGCCGCCACGGCCGTGCGGCTCTCGGAGCTCGGTTACCGAACCCTTGTGCTTTCAACCGATCCCGCGCACAGTCTGTCGGACTCTTTCAATCTGCCGCTCGGTTCCGAACCGACAAAAATCAAGGAAAATCTGCATGCCATCGAGGTCAATCCCTATGTTGACCTGAAACAGAACTGGCATGCCGTACAGAAATTCTATACCGGCATATTCAAGGCCCAGGGCGTTTCAGGCGTCGTGGCCGACGAAATGACCATCCTTCCCGGCATGGAGGAGCTTTTTTCGCTGCTGCGCATAAAACGTTATGATGCCTCCGGCCTTTACGATGTCCTTGTTCTCGATACAGCGCCGACAGGGGAGACCCTCCGGCTGCTCTCTCTTCCCGATACCCTTGCATGGGGCATGAAAGCCGTCAAGAATGTCACCAAGTACATTGTCCGGCCGCTCAGCAAGCCGCTCTCGAAGATGTCCGACAAAATCGCGAGTTACATACCCTCTGAAGACGCACTCGATTCCGTCGATCAGGTTTTCGACGAACTCGAGGACATCCGCGAAATTCTGACCAACAACCAGAAATCGACGGTGCGCCTGGTGATGAATGCGGAAAAGATGTCCATCAAGGAGACCATGCGGGCGCTTACCTATCTGAACCTCTACGGGTTCAAGGTCGATATGGTGCTGGTCAACCGGCTGCTCGATACCGAGGAGGACAGCGGATATCTGGAAAAATGGAAGACGATCCAGCAGAAATATCTCGGCGAAATCGTGGACGGCTTTTCGCCGCTTCCGGTCAAGAAGCTCAGGATGTACGAGCAGGAGATCGTGGGGCTGAAGGCGCTCGAACAGTTTGCCCGCGACATGTACGGCGACAGCGACCCTTCGGCCATGATGTATGACGAACCGCCCATCAAGTTCGTCCGCACCGGCGACATCTACGAGGTGCAGCTGAAGCTCATGTTCGCCAATCCTGTGGATATCGACGTATGGGTAACCGGCGACGAACTGTATGTACATATCGAAAACCAGCGAAAGATCATCACGCTGCCCATCAGTCTTACCGGTCTCGAACCCGGAGACGCCTACTTCAACAACAAGTGGCTGCACATTCCCTTCGACCTGAACAATCACAAGCAGAACGGAAGCAGACGGCAGCATGCCTGATGGTTTCACCCATTTCCTGAAACGGCCGCACTT
>JAAXXP010000134.1 GCA_013334435.1 Chlorobiaceae bacterium
TCGTGCTCAACCACTGGCCTTCACGCTCTTTCGACAGGGAGTGGAGCGAACAGAAACGCATGGTGGCGGCAAGGGTGACGCGCCATATCGCCGACAGTCTGCGCATGGCCGATACAAAAGCCGACATCATCATTATGGGTGATTTCAACGACGAACCGGAAAACCGCTCCCTGAGGCAGGTACTCGGTTCGTCCAGCGATGCCGCAAAAGTCCGTTCCGGCTGCACCACGCTGCTCTACAACTGCTGGAGCGGTTACGACGGCATAGGCAGCTACTCTTACCGGAACCGCTGGGAGCATATCGATCAGATACTGCTCTCATGCGGCATGCTCGACAGGAAAGGACTCTCGTTACCGGATCGGCCGTTCCGCTGCTTTTATTTTCCGGACATGCTCGACAGAACGGGAAAAAAGCCTTACTCAACATTCTACAAAGGCAAATTCAAGGGGGGGTACTCCGACCACCTGCCGCTGCTTCTGAAGGTCGCCACGGAAACGGACTGAAGGGGAAAAAACCGTCCCTGAAACCGTTTCTCTCCTCCGTTCATTCCGTCTTCCGGTTTACTTCCACGGTAATATGAACCAGTTCCTCATGAACCGAGAGCATCCGCCTGTAATACTCCGGCCCGACATCACTGCTGACGGAAAGAGAGAGAATGCAGGCGTATTTGCCACCGCCAACACGCCAGACATGGAGATCGGTTATTTCCGCCCCCGTGCGGTCGCCGGCAATAGCCTCCCGCACCTCCTCCACCACCGGCGCATCCATCTCGGCATCGAGCAGCACCTTTGCACAGTCCAGCATAAGGCCCCACCCCCATACTGCCACCACGCCAGAACCTGCAATACCCATCAGCGGGTCAAGCTGGCCGAGCTGCCAGAATTTCCCGCCGAAAAGAGCGACAAGGGCCAACACCGAAGTAACCGCATCGGTCAGCACATGAATGTAGGCCGAACGCAGATTCAGATCATGATGGTGCGACCCGTTCCCGTCGTGATCCGTTACGGAGTGCGAGTGCGCGTGACCGCCCCTGAGCAGCCATGCACATGCCATGTTGACGGCAAGACCGGCAACCGCCACGAAAATGGCCTGATCATACTGCACCGGTACAGGAGCGAGCAGTCTTCTCGACGACTCGTAAAACATCAGAACAGCAATAAGGACGAGAAAAATAGCACTGGTGTAACCTGCGAGCACCTCGATTTTCCAGGTACCGAATGTAAACCGCCCGTCAGGAGCAAAGTGCCTTGCCGCCCTGTATGCCGCTGCCGAGAGGCCGAGAGCAAGCACATGGGAACTCATGTGCCAGCCGTCTGCAAGCAGGGCCATCGAATTGAACATCCAGCCGGCGGCAATCTCGGCAACCATTGCGGCAAGGGTCAGGGCAACGGCAAGACGGGTATTTCTCTCGCCCCCCGGGTTTCCTTCATGAAAAAGATGGTTATGGCGCATATCCAGTGGAAAAAACTTTCAAAACAGGGTTTTTTATTATACTATACTCCAGTATAGAATATTGACCCGACGAAAGCAATGCCGCATACCAAAAAGGATAAAAAAAAGCTGCTGGCCAGAATCCGAAGGATCAGGGGCCAGGCCGAAGCGCTGGAAAAGGCGCTGGAAACCGGTACGGAGTGCTCAGGCATTCTGCAGCAGATTGCCGCAATCAGAGGAGCTGTTTCAGGATTGATGACCGAGGTGCTTGAAGGCCATATCAGGGAGCACCTTGTTTCGGGAGAACTCAGTGAGGAACAGAGAAAGGTGGATGTGGAACAGGTTATTGCAGTACTTCGCTCATACATCCGATAAGTGGCCGGGCGGCTACCGGGTTTTCGAAACCCTTCAGGGCAGAAGCTGCTCCTGACTTTCAACGCTCCCATCGACGGCCAGCAGCGTCAAATCCCCTCCACCCTCCATCATGAGGCGTTCTCTGGCCATGTGAAGGGCATCCTCTCTGGTAGGATGTATGGTCGATGTCCAGGGAGGACCGTTCAACTGATTCACCCACAAACCATCTTCACGAAAATATACCGTTCTGTCCTGCTTTTTATCACTATCGGTCATTGATCTGTCTGCACTTTTTTCAAAACAAATTAGCCCTTTTCATACGTCATATATACGCAATAATTCTCTCATTTCAAAACGGAGACGCATCAGGAAGCGGGCGATGCACCCTTAAGCGCCTCATGCATGCATGAGCAATGAACCGGCCAGGAAAATGAATGCCAAAGTCCGGGGAAGAAGAAAACGCGAGCATGCCTTACGGATGGCCGGTGATGGATTCGTCACCGCGAAGCCTGTCGCAAAGCATCGGGGAAGAGGGATCATAGAGCGATGCCGCTCCGGAAAGAAGCTTTTTGCGGTTCGATACCGCGTAACAGTAACGGCACCCGTGCGTACAGGTGTCATAGCTGCCGATATCACGGCTTGCGA
>JAAXXP010000135.1 GCA_013334435.1 Chlorobiaceae bacterium
AACGCCTTGCCGGTGAAGGTGCCGAGGAGCATGCCTTCGAAGAGGATGGCGGCAGCCACGGAGCCCTCGAGCGCGAGGTCGGGATTGCCTGCAAGGTCGATATCGAGCCTCGACGACCAATCCTCGTAATTGCGCCGGCCGGTGAGCTGCACGAAGCCGCGCCCGCAGAAGCGCGCTCCGTCGCCGGGGTGGATGTTGCCGAGCAGGCGCGCCTTGCGGGGGTTGTCGCCCTCGATATCGTACATCTTTCTGAAATAGACCGCAGAGCCGCGCTCCCGGATAGGCTGCATGGTGCGGTCAACCTCGTAGTGCACGGTGGCCAGGGCGTAGGCCAGCCAGCGGGTATCTTCTTGAGGATGGCGGCATTCCCAGTAGTCGAGCAGCAGGTTCAGCCCGTCCACCTGACCCTGCCGGAATTTTCCGTCGAAGAGGGGGCTCCGGGCATGATCGAAAAAGAAATTGCGGTCGAGTTCCATCGCAAAACACGTTCAGTCCAAGGGTACCTCTATTTTGTTTTCCATTCCTCCGGATCCACGCTCAGAAGCCAGTCAAGCGTGCGCCGGAACCCTTCGTCGAGGGAAACCTTCGGCTTCCAGCCAAGCAGGTTGCGCGCTTTCGAGGTGTCGACCATCGCGCGCGAGGAAAGCAGGGTGACAGCCTGGGCGGTCAGGAGCGGACGTTTGTCGCTGCCGGAGATACGGGCGAACCCTTCCATTGCCATAGCGATCAGGAGGGTGAGTCCGTAGGGAAGGTAGATAAAGGGAGGCGGCGAGCCGATTCCTGCCGCCAGCCGCCTGCAGAACGCTTCGAAGGTGAGGTCGCTGCCGTCGCACCCGAGAAAGGCCTCGCCGGAGGCGGCAGGATGCGTCGCGGCAAGCATGAGCAGATCGACAAGGTTGTCGATATAGACCAGGCTCATGCGGGCGTGGAAGGCCCAGTAGAAAAGCTGCCCCTTGCGAATGCCGTCGGCAAGCAGGGGAAAGAGGGTGCGATCGTCCGGACCGTAGACCCAGACCGGATAGACAACGGACACAGGAAGCCCTTTTGCGGCGAACTCGCGCACCACCTGGGTGGCCCGGATTTTCGTATCGGGGTAGAGCTGGCCGCGAAGAGAAAAGGGTATCGACTCATCGATGCGCTCGAGACCGACATGATCGAATATTTCGTAGCTGCTGATAAAGACGAGCCTCTTCACTTTGCTTTCGAGGGCGGCTTCGGCAACGTTGCGCGTACCACCCACATTGATGTCGGCGAAATCCTGGGGGTTCCCCCAGTCGGAAGCAAGCGCCGCAGCATGAAAGACCAGATCGCAACCCTCCACCGCCCGAGCCACGGCCCGTGCATCGCGGATATCGCCTTCGACAATTGCCACCCCCTGTTGCTGCAGCATCCCGATCCGGGGATTGCCTTTACGGACAAGCGCCCTGACCCGGTATCCCTCACGGAGGGAGCGAATGACGAGATGCGAACCGATAAATCCGGATGCTCCGGTTACGAGAACCACCTTTGACATTGAGACGCTCCTTTTGTCAGCTTCTGTTGCTGTTCTTCCCTTTCGAAAGGCGTTTTGAAGGAAACTGCGACGTTACTCCTGATCGCCGATCTTGTGCATGCAGTCCCTTGAAATATTGACGACCTGCCACACCACCGACTGTTCGAAATCCGCCTGGCGGACCGTGCAGGAGTGCTTCATGCAGATACTGCACGAAAAACGGAGACAGGCGTCGGTGTGCACAAAAAGCTCCACGCTCTCCGCGAAGTTCTGCCTTATCAGGTGATGAAGCTTGTTGATCTCCTTCTGGGCCTCTCGAACCGTGAGATACCAGGGTATGGTCAGATGGCAGTCGAGATGCAGCACGCTGCCGTACTTGATGATGCGGAGGTTGTGCAGGTCTATCCAGTTTTCGCGACGACTCTGCTGCAGGAGCGCCACGATTTTCTCGAGCATTTCGGTGTCGGCCTCGTCCATGATACCCCCGAGCGAACTGCGAAGTATGCGATAACCGGTAACCAGAATGACACCGGCGAAAACAAGCGCCACGGCGCTGTCGAGCCAGGCCAGTCCCGTCAGAGCCAGCAGGCCGAGACCGGCAATGATGCCTATGGTTGACCAGGTGTCGGACTGAAGATGCCGGCCGCTTGCGATGAGGGCGAGCGAACTGTTCTTCCTGCCGTTGTGCACGGCCAGCGAACCGATAAGCCAGTTGACCGCCGCGGTTATGCCAACCAGCAGGATGCCATAATCGAGCCGGCCAACAACCCGTGGATGGAGCAGGTTCCCCACCGCTTCGTTGATGATGAGCAGACCCGCCACGGAGATGAGGGTTCCCTCTATCGCCGCCGAAATGAACTCCACCTTGCCGTGCCCGTATGGATGGCTGCTATCCCTGGGTTTTGCGGAAAT
>JAAXXP010000075.1 GCA_013334435.1 Chlorobiaceae bacterium
CAGGCGACGATTGTGCCGTTTTCTCGAGAGCCACTGATACACTGACAGAGGCTGCGACGTCGGTGTTTAAACTGAATTATTCATCAACTGCTATCCCGTCATGGCGTCGAGTCATGACTTCATCCATAGAAATCGCCGGGTTGCACCCGGGCGTTACCGATATCTCGCTCCTGCGGAGCTGGAAATATGGGGGGCTGATATGCCCTGGGGTTGCACCCCACGCTACCGATATGTCATCCCTACGGGATTTGAAGAAAAACAGTGAATATTCCGGGATGCTCCTTATTACTATGACATTTCGTGGGAGCGGAAAATTGAGCGGGGCGAGATCAAGGGGTTTTTCATGCAGGCAGGTTATTGCAAAAGCAATAATATGTAATGCATAAAAGTGGCACATTTTCATGCGTAATTTTGTGTGATAATGGTATATTTACGGAAGAATGCCCTTTTTCACTCCTGACAACCCAAATTCAGCATGTTTAACCGATCAGCTATCCGGGATATAACCGACTGGTATCAGCGCAAAGACCGGAAGCCATTAGTCATTCGCGGTGCCCGTCAGGTTGGAAAGACAACAAGCGTTCGGCAGGCGGCGGCTGACCTCGATGTTCCGCTCGCAGAAATCAATCTCGAAAAGCACCTCACTCTTGAACCACTGTTCAGGAGCTATAACCTGAATGAACTCCTGCTCAATTTTTCGTTTATCACCGGTCGGCAGATCACTCCGGAGAGTAATACGATTCTGTTTCTCGACGAAGCTCAGGCAACTCCTTCAGCGTATGCGTGCCTTCGGTATTTCAGGGAAGAGATGCCTCGACTTGCCGTGGTACTGACCGGATCGCTTCTTGACCAGGTCTTGCATAACGAAAAACTCCCTGTACCGGTAGGCCGGATCGAGCACTATTTTATGGGGCCACTGAGCTTCGAGGAGTTTCTCGCAGCGACAGATGCATCGAAAGCCCTCGATATTATCGGTATGATGACGCCGGAAACCATGCACATGATTCCGGACAAGGTGCATGAAGAGATGCTTTCACAGGTACGCCGCTATATTCTCACCGGCGGAATGCCTTACTCTGTCCAGACTGCGATTACAACTGATTTTCATCATGAAGCGATCCTTCGGGAGCAGTCAGCACTGGTGCAGACCTACAAGGATGACTTCGCAAAATATGTCGGACGAAGTGACGCTCTGAAACTGAACAATTTCTTTACAGGCCTTATCGGGCAGGTTGGCCAGCAGTTTTCAGCAAAGCAGGCAAATGAAATAGCACTCGGGACCAGTGGAGACGGTCGGCAACTGAAGGCAGCTCTTGAACAGTTTCTCGAAGCGCGTCTTTTTTACCGGGTGCAGCACTCCAATGCGGATACCATTCCGCTCGGCAGCGACGTCAAAACAAGAATCAGCAAATTACTTTTTGTCGATGTGGGTTTGTTGCTTGCCGTCCAGGGAGTTCCTGTGCAAAGCATCCTCAGCATGCCGTTGGAGCTTGCGAATCGAGGGATTGTCGCCGAGCAGTTCGTCGGTCAGCAGTTGCTCTATTCCAAGCCGGGTTACCTCAATCCGGAACTCTATTACTGGCAGCCCCCGAAATCCGAAAGTCAGGCCGAAATCGATTACCTCTTCGAACAAGGCAGTACCATCTATCCCGTCGAGGTGAAATCCGCAAAAGGCAGTTCCATCAAGTCGATTCACGCCTATATCATCAAAAAACAGGCTGATACCGCATTCCGGATAAGTTCATCAAAACCATCCATTCAGGAACTGACTGCAAAAATAAGTCAGAAGGAAAAAAACTTCAGCCTCATCAACCTGCCGTTTTATATGGTCAACCGTCTCGAACGGTTTACGCGGTTGTTGGAACAGGAGGGTGCCTGAGGGGCGCAGATGACTACGTAAACCAACTTGCTTGCATTCGTAATATTCCTGGAGCCAACGGAATTGTTGCCAGCGTTTTTGCTGGTAATTGTCAGACAGTATTACTCGAGGGTGGAGGACAGGGCGGGAAGCGCGTGACGCGGGTCTTGTTTGTTTTGGTGTTGCCGTTTATGTTGGAGTTTAATTCCAATGTAAACGGTTGCTCTATGCATCGAGGTCGTGATGCGGGCCTGTTTTTTTACAGGGATACGGACCAGCAGGAGGTTGATCTTGTTATCGAATCACGCGATACCCTGTATCCTGTGGAGTTCCGGCAGGAAATCAGCCCGGATAGGACTGATAGACGGCTGCCGTGGATTCGAGCGAGCTGACCCGGACGGCCACGCTGAGCTTTTCGGAGGAGGTGCCCTTGTAGGTGCCCCTTACCGGCGGAACGTCGGCATAATCGCGGCCGGAACCGATTTTGATGTAGCGCTCGTCGACGATCAGGGTGTTGTGGGTGGGGTCGAAACCGGTCCATCCTTTTTCAGGACCGCAATAGACTTCACACCAGGCATGGCTCGCTTCGTCACGGCCTTCCGGAGTGCTGCCGCCGCCGAAGAGATAGCCGCTGACGTAGCGGGTCGGAATGCCGATGGTTCGGCAGACGGCGATCATGATGTGCGAAAAATCCTGGCAGACGCCCCTGCCGAGCGCCATGACGACGGCGCTGGTGCTGTGGACGTCGGTAACCCCGGGTTCGTAGCGGAAGGACGCGTTGATATGACGGCAGATGTCGAGCGCCTGCTGGTAGCTGTCGGTTATTCCCCTGAACGGCTCGGCAAAGCTTCGTATTTCGGGATCGAAATGGACGTAACGGCTTTCGCCCGAGAAATCCATGAGGAATATCTCGTTCTCTTCGGCTGTTCCCAACAGTGCCGAACCTGTTTCCACAACCGAGGTGGCTACGATCTCGACCCGCTTGTGGCTTTGCAGGATATTGAAGTGGTGAACCCTGTTGCCGTAGAAGTCGGTATATTCGAAAACCATGGCTTCCGGGTTGAGCTGCAGGTTGAAATTCACGCACCGCTGCATGGTGGTGCTGTTTCCTACAGGTTCCAGACGTACTTCCGTGGCTGTCTCGTATATAGGGGAGTCGTATTCGAAAAGCGTGGTATGTTCAACCTTGAGTATCATTATGTAACCTACTTATTTCTCAGCGATTTTCCGCAGCTAAACGGCAGGAACTTTATTGTTGCTGCTGTTGTGACTGGCTCCAGTTGGCCCGTCCCCCGGCAAGTCCCGTGAACGGGAGCGCCTCGGCGATGTCGTGCGGTTCGATTTTTGGTGTGTGATACGCAAAGTAAAGCAGGTGGATCTGTTCGCCGATCCTGTTGAGTCCCACCTCGATCTCTTCGAGATAGAGGTGGAGTCCTTTCCGGTACATATCCTCTACGGAGGTGTAACTGAGCTCCGCCTCCATTTTGCCGATCAGCCGGTCGGCATTGTTTGCATAGCGGTGGCGCGAGCTGCCGGAAATCCTCCAGAGCGCCTCCTGGGCTGCGCAGACGGAAAAGGCGATGCTCCGCGGAAAGGTGCGGTCGAGCACCAGAAACCAGAGAATGTTTTCCGGGTCGATTTTCGAGAGATAAACCTTCCGGAACGCCTCCAGGGCGCTGCAGCTTTTCAGGACGGCCATCCACTGGATGGTGTCGAACGAATCGTGAACCAGATCAAGCTCCTGTCCCTCTTTGGGCATGAGCATGTGGTACTTCACGTCGATCAGTCTGGCCGTATTGTCGGCGCGTTCCAGGTATTTGCCTATCTGGATGAAATCCCACTCTTCCGTTCTCGAGAAAATGTTGTCGGTGATGCCCTGGAACAGATGCGAGGCGTTCTTGATCTCCCGGTAGAAGCTGAACGGATCGTTATGGACCTGCTGCGGCGTGACGCTCTGCAGGAAGTGGTAGAGATTGTTGACCTGCTCCCACATTTCGCTCGATATGCTGTCGATGATGCTCCGGGCGTTCTCTCTTGCCAGGCCGATCGAGGAGTTGATGGAGTTGCTGTTCTGCCGGTTGAAGACCAGGTAATCGGTAACCGTATGGGCGTTGTATTCCGTATAGCGCTCCGTGAAGTTCGCCGGATCTCCGGTGACCCGGATGAGCGGGCTCCAGTAGTTGGGATGGTCGATTTCGGTTATGTCGTTAAGGTCGAGCAGCAGGTTGAAATTGACCTCCAGAAACCTGGCGGTGTTTTCAGCCCGCTCGACATAGCGGCTCATCCAGAAGAGTGATTCGGCAACGCGGCTCAGCATGTTCGTAGTACGTTTATGGTTATTCGTCGATCACCCAGGTGTCCTTGCTTCCTCCCCCCTGTGAGGAGTTCACCACCAGCGATCCCCTTTTCAGGGCGACCCTGGTCAAACCTCCGGGCACGATGGTCGGCGATTTGCCGTACAGTACGTAGGGACGCAGGTCGATGTGGCAGCCGCCCAGGTCGCAGTCGTTGAAAAAGCTCGGATGCCGCGAAAGCGATATGGTCGGCTGTGCGATATAGTTTCTCGGATTCGCCACGATTTTTTCAGCAAACCGCTCACGCTCCTCAAGGGTCGATTCGGGTCCGACAAGCATGCCGTAGCCTCCGGACTCGTTGGCGGCTTTCACCACCAGTTTCTCGAGATTTTCAAGAATGTATTTCAGGTCTTTGGGATTGCTCGCCAGCCAGGTATCGACATTGTCGAGTATCGGCTCCTCGCCCAGATAGTACCGGATGATTTTCGGCACGAAACTGTAGATGACCTTGTCGTCGGCAACACCGGTGCCTATGGCATTGGCCAGCGCCACGTTTCCCTTGCGGTAGGCATTGATGAGACCTGCCACTCCGAGTTTCGAGTCGGGACGGAAGACGAGCGGATCGAGATAGTCGTCGTCGACGCGCCGGTAGATCACGTCCACCCGCTGCAGTCCCCTGGTTGTACGGGTGTATACCTTGTTGTTGTTGACCACGAGGTCCCGTCCTTCGCAGAGCTCCACTCCCATCTGTCGGGCAAGAAAGCTGTGCTCGAAGTAGGCCGAGTTGTAGATGCCCGGAGTCAGCAGCACCACGTTGGGCTCGGGCCTCGATGTGGGGCTGATCTCCTGCAGGGTGCGCAGCAGTTCCTGCGGGTAGTTGTCGATGGGACGGACCTTGTAGCGGTCGAAGAGTACGGGAAACGCCCGCTTGAGCGCCTGACGGTTCTGCAGCATGTAGGATACGCCGCTTGGTGTGCGCAGGTTGTCCTCCAGCACCAGATAGCGCCCTTCGGCGTCGCGGATGATGTCGCTGCCGGTTACATGGATATAGACGCCGAGCGGCGGCTTGATCCCCACGAACTCCCGTCTGAAGTGCTTGCTGCCCAGCACCAGTTCTGCCGGCAGAATCCGGTCCTTGAGGATTTTCTGGGTCGAGTAGATGTCCGCGAGAAATTCGTTGAGGGCGGTAATCCTCTGAATGAGGCCTTTTTCGATGCGCGCCCATTCGTGTGACGGTATGATTCGCGGAATGAGGTCGAACGGAAATATGCGCTCAATTCCCTCTTCGACACCGTACACCGTAAAGGTTATTCCCTGATTTCGAAAGAAGATATTGACGATCTGACGCCGGGTTCTGATGTCGTCGAGAGAGAACTGGCCAAAGCGGTGCACCATTTTATCGTAGTGGCCCCTCGGCTTTCCGTCCGGTGCCAGAACCTCGTCGAAAAACCTGCTGGGACAGGCATCATATCGCTCGAACAGGCTGATCATAACTGATAATCCTTTAGCAGTTGAAAAATTATAACCGGATTATAACTAAACTTAAAATTTTACGGGCAATAATAAAATTAATCTTAAATTTTAATACTAAAATGTAATTAACACCGTAAAGTCCGAATTTCCCCATGTCCCGGGATGTGGCGGAATCCGGCATGGTTTCCGGCAGCTGCTCCCTTGCGCTATTTACAAATTAAGGTAACAGCTCCCAAAAGAATAAATACTTAGGAATAAAGTCATTATGTCATAAATTAACTGAATGATTATATGGTTTCCTTAAACGTTATCGGGTGCAGCCAATGAAACATGTCGTTGTTGTTGGAGGTGGTTTTACCGGTCTGAATGTTGCAAAAGCGCTCGGCAACAAAAAGGGTGTTACTGTAACGCTGATCGACAAGAATAATTTTCATCTGTTCCAGCCGTTACTCTACCAGGTTGCCATGGCGGCGCTGAATGCGGGTGAAATCGCCTATCCGCTGCGCATGATGCTGTCGCGGTACCGCAATGTTTCGGTGTTCAAGGGAATCGTCCAGAACGTCGATCCCGAAACCCGGACGGTCTATACGGATTTCGGCGAACTGCAGTACGATTATCTTGTCATGGCCTGCGGCACGAAACATCACTATTTCGGTCACAACGAGTGGGAGGAGTTCGCTCCCGGCCTTAAAACCATAGGTCAGGCGGCAGAAATCCGAAGAAGAGTGATGGAGGCCTATGAAAATGCCGAGAGGACGAAGGACGCAGCGGAAAAACGCAAGCTTCTGACATTCGTCATTGTGGGCGGCGGACCTACCGGAGTCGAGCTTGCCGGTTCAATCGGGGAGATGAGCCGCTATTACCTTTCCAAATACTACAAGAACATCGATCCGAAGCTTACCCGTATTTTTATTGTTCATGCCGCCCCCCGCATTCTGCAGACCTTTTCTCCCGAACTGTCCAGCAAGGCCACCCGCGCGCTTGAAAAACTCGGTGTTCAGGTCTGGACCTGTTCGGTCGTAAACCGGATCGACGCGGACGGCGTACAGGTCGGCAACGAACGGATCGAGGCGGGGACCGTTCTTTGGGCGGCAGGTGTCAGGGCTACCAGTATCGGAAAAACCATAGGATTCGAAACCGACAAGAGCGGCCGCATCATTATCGGTGAAGACCTCAGCGTTCCGGGATACCCGGATGTATTCGTCGGCGGCGACCAGGCGCATTTCGAGCTTCCGGACGGTTCGATCTATCCCGGCCTCGCCTCTGTGGCCCTGCAGGAAGGGCTGGCTATCGGGAATAACATTCTGCTCGATGCACAGGGGAAGCAGAGAAAGCCTTTCAGGTATCGCGACAAGGGCCAGATGGCTACGATCGGAAAAAATGCCGCTATTGCCGAGCGGGGCAATGTCCGACTTTCAGGGATTCCCGCCTGGATCATATGGCTTGGCGTGCATGTCTATTATCTGAGCGGTGTGAAGCACCGGATTTTCGTGCTCCTCCAGTGGGGCTGGTCGTATTTCACCTTCGGCCACGGTGCCCGTATCGTCAACAAGGAGTGGCGTTTCTATTCCAACCCTCCCGAACCCGCCGAACCCGCTGAAAAAATCGAACTCGTCTCGTTCCCGGAGTGTGTCTTCACGCCGGGAGAGCAGTCGAAAAACGGATGAGAGAGGAGCCTGCGGCAGGGATGCCGCAGGCAGGTTTTACTGCTCTGCGGCGGCGGCGCCGACTGCTCCGGGAACGGCGGCCCTGACCGAGAACAGGTGGTAGTTCATGCTGTCGCTGAGGGCCTGCAGGCTCGCTTCGATGATGTTGGTCGAAACGCCGACCGTTCCCCAGGTTTCCTTGCCGTCTCCGGTCTCGATGAGCACCCTTACTTTTGCGCTGGTGCCCCGTTTTTCCTCGAGCACCCTCACCTTGTAATCCACCAGCCTGATGGTTTTTATCTGCGGATAGAACCTGATCAGCGCCTTGCGCAGGGCTTTGTCGAGCGCATTGACCGGGCCGTCTCCATCTGCGGCGATGTGTTCGATTTCGCTTCCGACCGCAACCTTGAGCACAGCCTGATCGACGTTTTTCGAATCCTTGCTGGATTCGATGTAGACCTTGGTTTCGAGCACATCGAAATAGGGGGCGAAGTTGCCGAGTTCGCGGTGCAGGATCAGTTCAAACGACGCTTCGGCTCCGTCGAACTGGTACCCTTTGTGTTCGAGCTCCTTGATGTTGTGTACGATGGTTTTCAGCAGTTCGCCCTTTTCAGGCAGTTCGATGCCGAGTTCCTGCGCCTTGTAGCGGATATTGCTCTGGCCGGCCAGTTCCGAAACCAGCACCCGCTGGCGGTTGCCGACGAGTTTCGGGTCGATATGCTCGTACAGCGAACTCTCCTTCATGACGGCGCTGACGTGGATGCCTCCCTTATGGGCGAATGCCGACTTGCCGACGAACGGAGCCTTTCCGTCGGAGGGCATGTTGAGGATTTCATACACGAACTTCGAGAGCGAAGTCAGCTGCGTCAGATGTTCGACAAAGTTGAAGCGGCCATCCATTTTCAGCATGATGTTGGCAATGATGCTGATGAGGTTCGCGTTGCCGCACCGTTCGCCGATTCCGTTGATGGTTCCGTGAATATGGGTGGCCCCCGCGATCACTGCGGCAAGGGAGTTGGCCACGGCGAGGTCGCCGTCATTATGGCTGTGGATGCCTATAGGGCGTCCGGTATTCTCATGTACGCTGCGTACGATGTCAGAAATCTCTCCGGGCAGGGAGCCGCCGTTCGTGTCGCAGAGCACCAGGCG
>JAAXXP010000009.1:0-32909 GCA_013334435.1 Chlorobiaceae bacterium
GCCGCCATCCTCTTCGAAGGCATGCTCCTCGGCACCTTCACCGGCAAGGCGTTTGCCGACTACCTCAACGCCGGAAAAACCGACTGGATCAACGCCCGCCGCATCGTCAACCGTCTCGACAAGGCCAGTCTCATCGCAGGTTTCGCCCGCAACTATCTTGCGGCTCTCGTGTCGCTGCCATGATTCGTCCAGTCCCTTCGTAGCGGCTTCCCCTGCAGGCGGTGTCCCGAAGGCCGATGTCGTGACCGTTCGTTCCGCAATCCCGTTCATCTGCCCCGAATGCGTTGGAAAAAACTTTCTTTTCGGGGCATTTCCCGACATCCTCCCGTCGCTGGCGGTGCAGCGGGACGTCTTCGTCATGAATGCGAAGATCATGTACGACTTTGCCCCGGAAAGGGCCGAGGGGTATTGCATTGCCGAACAGTAACAGTAAAACCGAAGGAGTGCGTCTATGGCGACATCTGGATGACGGCGCACGTCGAAGATACCATTTTCTGCATGCTCGGGAGCGGGGGTGCGTGGTGCACGTCAACGCATCGGTGGATCACCACTGTCGGCTGGAGGATTTCGCACATCTGGGCTCCGGAGTGCAGCTCGCCGGAGGCGTGAGGGTTGGATAGTCGGCATGGATGCAGGCTGGTTCCTCGACCGGATGTTTTGTTCTTGTGATTCGTTATTTTCCTGTTATTCATCGGACTGTCAATAAGAAGATATGACTACTCCTGATCAGGGTGGACTGTGGTACGAGGTCTATGTGTGTTCGCGGCATGAAAAGAAGGTGCATCGTCTGTTTCAGGACAGCGGGGTGACCAGCTTTCTGCCCCTGCTCGAAACACTCAGGCAGTGGAAAGACCGGAAGAAGAAAGTGCAGGAGCCGTTGTTCAGGGGGTATGTTTTTGTATACATCGATATGCGCCGGGAGCACCTCAAGGTGCTCGACACCGAGGGTGTGGTGAAATTCGTGGGGGTCGGCAAAGTTCCATCGGTTATCGGTGACAAGGATATCGAGTGGCTTCGGACGTTGGCGAGGGAGCCGGATCACATAGGCCGGACCGTAGTTTCCGTTCCGGTGGGACGGAGGGTGAGGGTTCTGGCGGGTCCTTTCAAGGATTTCGAGGGCACGGTGGTAAAGCAGGGGAGAGAAGACCGTATGGTAGTGTTTTTCGATTCCATCATGCAGGGGGTTGAAATCAGTATTTTTCCCGAACTGCTTGTGCCGGTTGATTCCTGATTGAAGCGATTATGGATTTTGAATTCCGGATTGGATAGTTTGCCTACTGCCTGCCGGTTTGCTGGTGGGCAATATTTTTGTAACATGGTCCTGCCGACAGAGAGAGAGGGGCAGGGGCCCATATCAGCAACGATTCCCGATTCAAATGACAGAGAAAAACAGCACAGGACGAGATTCAGATAAGAGGCAGAAATTACGGAAGATCGGGGTGTTCACCTCCGGGGGCGATGCTCCGGGAATGAATGCCGCCATACGGGCGGTGACCCGTGCGGCTATTGCAAACAGGCTGAAGGTGGTGGGTATCCGCCGCGGCTATCAGGGGATGATAGAGGGCGATTTCGTGCCGCTGCGTTCAGCCGATGTGAGCGGCATCATCCAGCTGGGGGGAACGATCCTCAGAACGGCGCGCAGCGCCGAATTCAGAACTCCCGAGGGCCGCGAGAAAGCGTGGCTGCAGCTGCAGAAGGCCGGCATCGACGCGGCGGTGGTGATAGGGGGCGACGGTTCCTTTACCGGCGCGCTGACGATGTCGCAGGAGTACACCATTTCGTTTGTGGGCATTCCGGGCACCATCGACAACGACATGTACGGCACGGATTATACCATCGGTTACGAAACGGCCCTGAACTCCGTGGTGTGCGCCGTCGACAAGATCAGGGATACGGCGGTATCGCACGGCAGGATTTTCATTGTGGAGGTGATGGGCCGCGAAGCGGGTCTGCTTGCCCTGAACGGCGGCCTGGCCTGTGGTGCCGAGGTGATTCTCATTCCCGAATCGAAGGAGCAGCACGATGAGTTGAAGCGTTTTCTCGACAAGGGTTACAAAACGAAGGAGCGGAGCGGGATTGTTATGGTTGCCGAGGGTGATGAACCCGGAGGTGCTCTGAAACTCGCCGAAAAGGTTCGCCGGGAGCATCCCGATCTGGATGTGCGCGTTTCGATTCTTGGCCATATCCAGCGCGGGGGGAGCCCGACGGCAAACGACCGGGTGAATGCTACGCGTATGGGTGTTGCGGCTGTCGATGCGCTGCTCGACGATCAGAAAAGCATCATGATCGGGCTCGACAACGGCAGAATCGTACAGGTGCCGTTCAACAAGGCCGTGAAGCTGAACCACAGTATCGACGGTGAGTTGCTCGATATCCAGAAGATGCTCAATATTTAAGGCGCCTCAGGCTCCTCAACCCCGTAACGGATCGTTCATGAGAAAAAAACGTGTCAGGCCCGGCAAGATCGCACCGGCATCCATTCTCGAATCCAGCCAGCTCGACGGGCTGATGGCATCGTGGAGGGAGGTGCTCGGCGAGGATTACGAGGCTTACCGCAACCACTGCTTCCGGGTGTTCAACTTCTGCTTCGCGCTTGCCGGGAGCAGGCCGGAACTGGAGGAAAAGATTGCCGTCGCCACGGTTTTTCACGATCTCGGCATCTGGGCCGCGCGTACCTTCGATTATCTGGCACCCTCCGAAAAGCTTGCCCTGGATTATCTTGAACGTTTCGGGAAAACGGAGTGGAGGGAGGAGATTGCCGCCATGATCGCCGAACATCACAAGCTCACCCCGCTCAAGTCGAACCAGCAGAACACCTCATGGCTGGCCGAACCGTTCAGGAAAGCTGACTGGATCGATATGTCGGGAGGTCTGCTCAGGTTCCGGCTGTCGGACGATTTCGTGGTGGAGGTTCTTGAAACCTATCCTAATGCCGGATTTCATAAAAAGCTGCTTGCGTTTGCCCTCGATCGTCTGAAGTCGCACCCCTTCAGCCCCCTGCCGATGATGAAACTGTAGCCGGCCCTTCCGGCTATTTTCGTTCCCGGATGTCATTGATAAGCTCCATCTGGATCTCCTGGATTTCGACCAGCCGCTCCCACTGACGGGAGAGGAGATGGTCCACTTTCTGGTGGAGCTGGCGGATTTCGAGTTCGGCCTTGAGGTTTACCTGATAGTCGTGGATCGCCCTGGCGCGGTCGCGGGCTTCCTGCCGGTTCTGGCTCATCATGATGAGCGGCGCCTGGATGGCGGCCAGCGATGAGAGCACGAGGTTGAGCAGGATGAAGGGGTAGGGGTCGAACGGCCGCGCGACGAGCAGCCATGAGTTCAGGCCCATCCAGAGGAAGAGGAAGAGTCCGAAGATGATGATGAAGGACCAGCTTCCGCCGAAGGTCGCGATTCTGTCGGCCAGCCGCTGGCCGAAGGTGAGTTCGGCATCGAAATCGATATCGGGATTTTTCGAGAGCACCTCCTGCTCTTGCATCGCCTTGAGCACGTCGTGGTCGAGCTGCGACAGCTCGCCCTTTTCGGCCTCGAGCAGCTTCTGGATGTAGCGGTGCTGGTACATCTGCAGGTCGTCGAGGCATATCCACCCGTTTTCGTCCCACGATCCGGTTTCGCGTCGGATCAGTTCGGAGATTGCCGGTCTTACGGTGAAGGCCCGGCGAAGCTTCGGGTGGTGCATGGTTCCGCAGATCTGGCACGATGCGGGGTGTGTCGGGCGGGCGGGTTCAGTGGCTGCTGTTTTCATGGCTTTCCATCTCGATTTTCAGGAAGCGGCCGGTATGGGAGTGCTCCATTCCGGCGATCTCTGCGGGGGTTCCTTCGGCAACGAGCAGGCCGCCGCCGCTGCCGCCTTCGGGGCCGAGGTCGATGACCCAGTCGCTGTTTTTGATGATGTCGAGGTTGTGCTCGATAATGATGACGGTGTTGCCCTTGTCAACCAGTTTGCGCAGTACTTCGAGCAGGTGCTGGATGTCCTGGAAGTGGAGGCCGGTGGTCGGTTCATCGAGAATGTAGAGGGTCCTGCCGGTCTGGATTTTGGCGAGTTCGGCAGACAGCTTGATGCGCTGCGCCTCGCCTCCCGAGAGCAGCGGGGAGGACTGGCCGAGCTTGAGATAGCCGAGCCCGACACTTTCCATGGTGGAGAGGATGCGGCGGATGCGCGGGAAGTCCTCGAAAAATCCGGAGGCCTCCTCGATAGGCATTTCAAGCACGTCGGCTATGGATTTCCCCTTGTATTTCACCTGCAGTGTCTCGCGGTTGTAACGCTGGCCCTTGCAGTTTTCGCACGGCACGTAAACATCAGGCAGGAAATTCATTTCGATTTTCATGGTGCCCGCCCCCTGGCACGCTTCGCAGCGGCCTCCCTTGACGTTGAAGCTGAAGCGCCCCGCCTTGTAGCCTCTGATCTGCGCTTCGGGCAGCCGGGTGAAGAAGTCGCGGATGAAGGTGAATGCTCCGGTGTAGGTTGCGGGGTTGGAGCGCGGCGTGCGGCCGATCGGCGTCTGGTCGACGTTGACCACCTTGTCGATCAGGTCGATGCCTTCCACTCCCGAGCAGGGCTGGCTGATGAGCTTCGAACGGTAGAAGTGCCGGGCAAGCACCGGGTAGAGGGTTTCGTTGACGAGCGTCGATTTACCTGATCCGCTCACGCCGGTAATGCTGATCAGGGAGCCGAGCGGAAAGCGGATGTCAATGTTCCTGAGGTTGTTGCCATGGCAACCCCTGATGGTGAGGTACTGCTGTTCCCCTGTTTTCTCTTTCACTTCCGGTTCGAAGAAGACGGTTTTCCTGCCGGTGAGGTATGCTGCCGTCAGCGAGTCTTCGCCAAGCTGAGAGGCGGTGCCTTTGGCCACGATCTCTCCTCCGTATTCGCCTGCGCCGGGCCCGAGGTCGATGATCTCGTCAGCCATGAGCATGGTGTCCTTGTCGTGCTCGACGACGAGCACGGTGTTGCCGATGTCGCGGAGCTGCTGCAGCGAGGCGATGAGTTTGTGGTTGTCGCGCTGGTGCAGCCCGATGCTCGGCTCGTCGAGCACGTAGAGTACGCCGCTGAGGCGCGAGCCGAGCTGTGAGGCAAGGCGGATGCGCTGTGCTTCGCCCCCCGAGAGCGTGCGTGCATTGCGGGCGAGTGTCAGATAGCTGAGCCCGACGTCGAGCAGGAATTCGAGCCGCTTGGTGATTTCGTGCAGAACCGGTGTGGCTATGAGCTGTTCGCGGTCCGTGAGTGCTGCCGGAAGGTTCCTGAAAAATTCGAGCGCTTCGGGGAGCGGGAGCAATTCGGCTTCGGCGATGTTGAGGCCGTTGACCTTCACCGCCAGGCTCTCCTGGCGAAGCCGGGCTCCCTTGCAGACCGGGCAGGGCTGGTGCAGCATGAAGCTTTCAGCCCATTCGCGCATTCTCGACGAGCTGCTGTTCTGGCGCAGCTCCTCGACGTAGGGCAGGGCTCCCTGGAAGATCTGGGGGTAGCTGTGCTCTTTTCCTGCATATGCGTAGGTGACATCGAAGGTTCGGCTGCCGGAGCCGAGAAGCAGGGTGTCGATCGCCTCACGGGGGATGTCGCCGACCGGCGTGTCGAGCGTGAAGCCGTACTCCTTTGCGATGGCCTTGATGATCTGCCAGAGGTTGCGCTTGCCTGGTTTTCCGAACGGTTCGATGGCCCCCTGGTTGAGCGAGAGCGAATGGTCGGGAATCATGAGATCGCCGGAGAGCTGCATGAGCTCGCCAAGGCCGTTGCACTCCGGGCAGGCCCCGTAGGGAGAGTTGAAGCTGAACTGGTTCGGGGCGAGGGTATCGAGCGGCACGGATCCGTCGGAGTATGCGTAGTGGGTGCTGAAGAACATCTCCTTCAGGTCGTCGCCCAGTGGCGCGCAGATTACCGAAGAGCGGTGTTCCGACATGCCTATGGCCAGTTCCACGGCCTGTTTCAGCCTGTCGGCGCTTTCGTGGCTGACAGCGAGCCGGTCGACCACCAGTTCGATGTTGTGGTTCCGGTAGCGCTCGATCTGCATGTTTTTTTCCATCTCCTGCTCGCGGCCATCGATTCGTACGCGAAGAAACCCTTTGAGCAGCAGCCGCTCGAAGAGCTCACGGTAGTGCCCCTTGCGTCCGGTGACGAGCGGCGAGAGTATCTGTACTTTTGTGCCTTCGGCAAGTCCCAGAATGGCCTCGACGATGCTTTCGGGCGACTGCTTCTGCAGCATCCGACCCGTTACGGGATCGTAGCGGCGGCCGGCTTTCGCATAGAGCAGGCGGATGAAGTCGTGAATTTCCGTAATGGTGCCCACCGTCGAACGGGGCGAGCGGCTCGTGCTTTTCTGGTCGATGGCAATGACCGGAGAGAGTCCTTCTATGAAATCGACGTCCGGCCGTTCGATGTTGCCGATATACTGTCGTGCATAGGGAGAGAGCGTTTCCATGAATCGCCGCTGGCCTTCAGCAAAAATGGTGTCGAACGCAAGGCTCGATTTTCCCGATCCGGATATGCCGGTAATGACGACAAACCGGTTACGGGGGATGTCGAGTGATATATTTTTCAGGTTGTGGACTCTGGCCCCTCTGATGCGGATATGGCTGAATTGCATGGTGTAAGGCGCTTCTAACGAAAAAAAAATGAGTGTATTGCATTATAGCGATTTGGCGGCTAATTACCTGTTCGGGAAGTCCAGGTTTTGCCGATCGCTGCCTCTAACTGTCGAATGGCGGAGAAGGTTTCTGGATCGATGAGGATTTTGGAAAAACCGGTACGATATCTATATTCCCGGCAGCCGGAGTTAACCGGCGTTAACAATGCAATTTCGATGAATAGATAACCTGAAAACAGGAATAACCATGGACTTCATATATCAGAAACAGGCAGAAAAAGGCAAACAGTGCCAGGAGTGCCAGAGCTTTGTCGTCAAGCCGGAAAATGCTGTCGAAGGGCTTTGCAACGGCAAGGACGTGCTTGCCGAGGGCGGATGCATGTTCTTCAAGAAGAAGGAAGATCAGCAGTAGGGAAACAGGGGAAACCCCGGTTTTCGGATAATAACAGAGAAGGCGGCCCTGATAGGCCGCCTTCTCCGTTTTATGCATCGCAGCATGCGCCCTTACTGCAGGGCGGCTCTTGCCGCAGCCAGTCTTGCGATCGGCACGCGGTAGGGGCTGCAGGAAACGTAGTTCAGGCCGGTCTTGTGGCAGAACTCCACGGTTTCCGGATCGCCTCCGTGTTCGCCGCAGATGCCGAGCTTGAGATCGGGTTTGACCGAGCGTCCTTCCTTAGCCGACAGGCTCATGAGACGTCCGACACCGTCGATGTCGAGGGACTCGAACGGGTTGCGCGGGAAGATATCCTGCTGCTGATAGGCAGGCAGGAACTGGCCGGAGTCGTCGCGGCTCATGCCGAGACCCATCTGGGTAAGGTCATTGGTGCCGTAGCTGAAGAAGTCCGCTGCCGTGGCGATCTCCGCGGAGGTTACCGCAGCGCGGGGCACTTCGATCATGGTGCCGACCAGGTATTTGACGCCGGTTCCCTGTTCGGCGATCACGCTTCTTGCGGTCTTGTGGATGATCTCGGAGGTGATTTCAAGCTCCTTGACCGTCGAGACGAGAGGAACCATGATTTCAGGCACCACTTCGAGACCCTCTTTTTTCAAACGGCATGCTGCTTCGATGATGGCTCTGACCTGCATGATGGTGATTTCCGGGTGGAGGATGCCGAGACGGCAGCCGCGGAGCCCGAGCATTGGATTGAACTCATGCAGATCCGAAATGCGCTCCTTGATGGCTTCGACGCTCTTGCCGATTTTCCCGGCGAGCTCGCTTATTTCAATGTCGGTGTGAGGCAGGAATTCGTGGAGCGGCGGATCGAGGAGCCTGATGGTGACCGGCCGTGAGCCCATGGTCTTGAAAAGGCCATAGAAGTCTTCGCGCTGGTAGGGAAGCAGTTTTTCGAGCGCAATTTTGCGGCCGTCTACGTTGTCGGCCAGAATCATCTCACGCATTGCGTCGATCCGTTCGCCGCCGAAGAACATGTGTTCGGTACGGCAGAGACCGATGCCTTCAGCTCCGAAGGTGATTGCGGTTTCGGCCTGGTCGGGCTGGTCGGCGTTGGTGCGGATGTTGAGCTTGCGGTACCGGTCGGCCCACTCCATGAGCTGGTTGTAGATGGCCCAGGTGGGAGCCTCTTCGGGTTTGAGGGTTTTGTCGATCAGCACCTCGATGATTTCCGAGTTTTTGGTGGAGACCTTTCCGGCAATCACCTCTCCGGTGCTGCCGTCGATGGAGAGATAGTCGCCCTCACGCAGTACGATATCGCTGCCGCTCACGCGCATTTCTCCCTTCTGGTAGTCGATGCAGAGTGCACCGCAGCCGGCTACGCACACTTTACCCATCTGGCGGGCGACCAGTGCTGCATGCGAGGTCATGCCGCCGCGTTCGGTAAGAATACCTTCGGATACCGACATGCCCTTGATGTCTTCCGGCGAGGTTTCGATGCGGACGAGAATGACCTCTTCTCCCTTGTCGAAGGCCTCTTCGGCATCGGCTGCGTTGAAATATATTTTGCCTGTAGCTGCGCCTGGGCCTGCGTTAAGTCCTGTGGCAAGAAGACGTCCCTCTTCGATGGCCCGTTTCTTTTCCTTCAGGTCGAAGACCGGACGGAGAAGCTGGTTGAGCTGTTCGGGCTCGATGCGCAGAATCGCTTCCTTTTCGCTGATAAGACCCTCGTTAAACATATCGACAGCTATCCTGATGGCGGCAATGCCCGTGCGTTTGCCGACCCGGCACTGCAGCATGAAAAGCTTGTTGCTCTCGATGGTGAACTCTATGTCCATCATGTCGCGGTAGTGCTTTTCAAGAATCAGGCGGATTTCGTCGAGCTGATTGTAGATTCCGGGATTTTCTGCCTTGAGCTGTTCGATTTTCAGCGGAGTTCTGGTTCCGGCAACCACATCCTCACCCTGGGCGTTCATGAGGAACTCGCCGTAGAAAAGGTTCTCGCCGGTTGCAGCGTCGCGGGTGAAGGCTACGCCGGTGCCGCAGTCGAGTCCCATGTTGCCGAATACCATCGCCTGCACGTTGCAGGCGGTGCCCCAGTAGCCGGGGATGTGGTTCAGCTTGCGGTAGACGATGGCGCGCTCGTTGTTCCAGCTGTTGAAAACAGCGCCGATGGCGCCCTTGAGCTGTTCGTATGGGTCTTCGGGGAAGGTTTTTCCGGTTTTTTCAAGGATCGCCGCCTTGTATTTCGTGACGATATCTTTCAGGTCGTCAACGGTGAATTCCGTGTCGAGCTGGATGCCGAGCTCATGCTTTTTTGCTTCGAGAATGGCTTCGAACGGGTCGATCTGTTTTTTGTCGGCAGGTTTCAGGTCAAGCACCACGTCGCCGTACATCTGTACGAAGCGGCGGTAGCAGTCCCATGCGAAACGGGGGTTGCCCGATTTGCGGGCCAGACCCTCTACAGTTTTGGAGTTGAGTCCGAGGTTCAGAATGGTGTCCATCATGCCTGGCATCGAGGCTCTGGAACCTGAGCGTACCGAGACGAGCAGCGGGTTTTCCGGATCGCCGAATTTTTTGCCGAGAAACTCTTCGATCTTGTGGAGCGAGGAGGGAATATCCTGTTCGAAAAGATTTGCCGGATAGGTTTTCTGATGATCGTAATACCATGTGCAGACTTCGGTTGAAATGGTGAAGCCGGGAGGAACCGGCAGGCCGATGTTCGCCATTTCAGCCAGGTTGGCACCTTTGCCGCCAAGCAGGTTTTTCATGGATGCGTCACCTTCGGCAGATCCGCCTGCAAAACTGTAGATGTACTGTTTTGCGCTACTTGTTACATTGGTCATCTCTGGTTCATGCATGGATTTCTGGTTGTGAAATTGTTTTATTAAAGAGAAATTAAAATACAATGTATGAGCATATGCAGACGCGACAGGAGCTGTCCGTAAAAAACAATTATGGATTGTCAATATAAAAAAAATGGCATATAAATTTCTCATATGCCGGAAGGTATCCTACAAATGGGTATAGAATTTCTGGTGCTGTTCCAGCAGATCCTGCGCATTGCCGTTCCCTATGTGCTGACTTCTGTTGGAGCGTCGTTTTCGGAACGGGGCGGGGTGGTGAATCTTGCGCTTGAAGGGATGATGCTTGCCGGAGCGTTCGGGGCCGCCATCGGAGAGTACTATACCGGCTCGGCTGCAGCGGGCATCGCTCTTGCACTTGTTTCGGGTCTTTCCGTTGCATTTCTGCATGCGTTCGTGACCGTCAGCATGAAGGCCGACCAGATTGTTTCCGGCATTGCCATCAATATTCTGGTAATGGGCGCGACCCGTTTCGGTCTGAGCGTGTTCTTCGGCAGTGCCATGAATTCGGCGAGAATCAAGGGGATCGACGTGTCGTCGGTTTTTGTGGACCCGCTCTTTCTGGCGGCGCTTTTTTCCGTCGTCACCGGGCAGTTCCTGCTTTTCAGGACACCATACGGCCTTCGGCTGCGTGCTGCAGGCGAGAGCGCCGAAACCGCCGATTCCGCCGGTATCAGGGTGAGTGCCATGCGCTACAGCGGTGTACTGGTTTCAGGAGCGCTTGCAGCGCTTGCCGGCGCCTTTCTCGTTTTTCAGCAGCACTCCTTTACCGAAGGGATGTCGGCAGGACGGGGCTATATCGCACTGGCCGCCATGATCATCGGCAAATGGAACCCGGCAGGTGCAGCCCTGGCAAGCCTGATGTTCGCCTCCGCAGAAGCTGCCGAGATGTGGCTGCAGAGCGGATTTCTTCCGACGCAGCTGGTGCAGTCGCTGCCCTATGTGATTACGCTTCTTGTGCTTGCCGGTTTTGTCGGCAAGGCTGTCGCTCCTCGTGATCTTGGCGTGCCTTACGACAAGGGGCGTCGCCTATTGAAGTAGCCCGACTATTTCCGCGATCAGCTTGTCGATGCCCCGGGCCACTTCGCCGATCGACGGACCGAGCATCCAGGCCGGAGTGCTGATTACGGCGCCTTCCGAACTGACAACGGTGTTCCATACCGGGCAGTCGATGTGGCGCGCACCCATTGCCTCGAGCGTTCGGGCGGTATCGGGGTCGTTGCCTATGGTGATTTCGCCGGTTCTGCCTCCCAGCACCCTGGCGGCTATGGCCGGCGCGATGCAGATGAAGCCAAGCGGTTTGCCGGCCTCGAAGCAGGTCCGCACGCAGGCCTCGATGTCAGCGTTGACTTCGCAGTCGGCTCCCCTGAATGCAAAGTCGCTGAGGTTCTTTGCTGCCCCGTACCCTCCGGGAAGCACAATCGCGTCGAGTTCGTCGATGCGCGCCCTCCTGAGGTCGGTAACGGCTCCTCGGGCGATGCGGGCCGACTCGACAAGCACGTTGCGGGTTTCGCCGACCGCGACTTCGCCGGTAAGATGGTTGACTACATGGTGCTGCATGATGTCGGGGGCCAGGCAGATCGCCTCGGCTCCTGCCCGCTCGATGGCCAGCAGGGTCAGCACGGCTTCCTGTATTTCGGCTCCGTCGAGGAAGCCGCAGCCGGAGAGGATGACGCCGATTTTTTTCATGGGATTTGCTATGTTGTTGTGGAGAGGATGCGCATCCTTAAAGGTAAAGTCCGGCGGCAGAAAAACCAATCGGCCTGACGTATGTCGCAAACAGTCGAGTCTCCGTCTGCCATGTATCAAAAACGGGCAGCTTTCTGGTTGTTCTTTCTTATTGCCATTCTTGCCGCCCTGTCGGTCACGGCATGCCGGGCGCATGGGGAGAGCGAAGAGGTGAGGATCGGACGGCAGGTGTGGATGGGGCGGAACCTCGATACAGGCCGCTACCGCAATGGTGATCATGTGCGGCATGCCGTGAGTGATGCGGAGTGGCACGATGCCGCCTCGAAACAGGAGGGGGCCTGGTGCTGGTATGAGGATGACCCGGGCAAAGGCAGGCTCTACAACTGGTATGCACTCGGCGATCCGAGAGGGCTTGCTCCGGAGGGGTGGCATATTCCTTCTGATAGCGAGTGGAACGAACTTGTCGATTTCCTTGGAGGTCAAACTGCCGCGGGCCGCGCATTGAAGAGCACGGTTGGCTGGGGGGCTTCGGCGGGCGCCGTACGCAGCTGCGGATTCAATGCCCAGCCTGCGGGGAGCCGGAACTGCCTGGGGGGATTTTTCTCGCTTGGTCGTGATGCGTTTTTCTGGTCGGCGACCCCTTCCGGCGATTTCGAGGCGTGGAACCGGGAGATCACCAGCCGGAACGGTGTGCAGCGGGTCAGCATCAATAAAAGCCTGGGGTTTTCCGTTCGCTGCCTGAAGGATTGAGCGGGGTACTTCTGTTTATTTGTTCCGAAGCATGATTGCCATGGTGGTTCCGATCAATCGAAATCCTCATCCCGAAAGCTTTCGGGATACCGGGTTCTGCGCTCCGTGCGTGTTTCGATACTCGCGCTCTGTGCAGGGAGCTTGACTCAGGCTTCTCACGACAAGTGCATAGCGGTGCCCGTAGAGGTTGGTCAGTAGATCCAGGGGATGAACTTTTTCACCTTTCGGGCGTAGTCGCGGTATTCCGGGTGTTTTTCGGTAAGCCACCGCTCCTCTTTCGACGCCTTGAAGCTGAAAAACAGGAACCCCAGGGCGAGCAGCAGCAGATGAGAAAGGCTTGTCCTGAAAACAGCCCACCCCAGTGCCGCCAGAAGCTGGCTGCCGTAGAGCGGGTGACGGACCAGAGCGTAAACCCCGGTGGTTACCAGCCGGTTGTGGTCGACCGGGTAGGGGAGCGGGGTAAGGGACTCCCTGATACGGTGCGATCCCAGTCCTCCCATGAGGAGCGCCGCGCTCCAGCAGACGACCAGCACGGCAAGGCGGAGAAGCGGGGCGCCGGTCGGGAAGGCCGCTTCCGCGGGATCAGGCCAGACCGGGGTGGCGATGAATATCGCCATGAGCAGGAACTGCAGGACGACGAGGTACTCGCCGCGTTTTCCGGGAGGCAGTGTGCCCTTTATCGGGTTTTCGGTATTTTTCAAGTGTTTTTGATGTTCTGTCCGGTTTTTATTTCTTTGCCTGATGTTGCTTTCCTCCGGCGTCAATGTATTCCGTCAACGTTATTATCCTGAAATGCACCATGATCGTTCCCAGTGAAACCCTTCTGCTTCTTATCGATATCCAGGGAAAGCTCGCCCAGAGCGTCCATCAGCCTGAACTGGTGGAGAACAATATAAAGAAACTTGTCAGGGCATGTGCTGTTCTCGATGTTCCCGTACTCTACACCGAACAGTACCCCAAAGGGCTCGGCGAAACCGTGGCTCCCGTGAAGGAGCTGCTTGGTGACCTCGAGCCGATCGAGAAGATAACCTTCAGCTGCTGCGCAACCGAGCCCTTCATGAAGCGGCTCCGCCTCTTCAACCGCAACGACATTCTCGTTGCCGGCATGGAGACGCATGTGTGCGTCTACCAGACCTCGGTGGAGCTGATCGAGTTCGGCTACAATGTACATCTGGTTACCGACGCCGTTTCTTCGAGAGCAGAGTCGAACCGCAATATCGGTATCCACTGCATCGAGAAGGCCGGCGGCAGCCTCACCAGTACGGAGATGGCGATTTTCGAACTGCAGCGCGTGGCCTCCGGAGACAGGTTCAGGGAACTGTCGAAGATCATCAAGGAGTAAGGCGCTGCCCTCTCACGGGTGGATAGCGGCTTTCAGCATGGTTTCGAGCGTTTCCTTTCCTTCGATGAACTCTGTCCGGATTTTCAGGTAGTAGCAGGGGCGTACCGAGAGCATCGCCATGATTTCATGTTCACCGAGCAGCCGGTAGTAGTCTTTTTCGGTAGTGACCAGCGAGAGCGAGCGCTGTTCGGCTTCGAGAAGCATCGGGATCAGCTTCTCCTTCGAGTATGGTTCATGGTCCCTGAAAAAGCGGTGGGAGTCGACTTCGATGCCCCTCTCCCGCAGGCTGAGGAGGAATCCTCCGGGAGCGCCTATTCCTGCAAACGCGAGAGCTCGCATGCCGGAGGTGTTTTCCGCAGCTGCGGCAGTGCCGAATGCCACCAGTTCATCTGCGGCGGTTCTCGCCTCCACAACCGGAATGCCGGTTTTTTTCAGGTCGAGGGCTATGGCGTCGGCGGTTTTCCGGTCGTTTATCTTGCTGAGCACCAGGAGTCCGGCTCTCCGGATGTTTGCGAGCGGTTCGCGCAGCCGCCCTTCGGGCAGCATTCGGGCATCGAAATAGGCTTCAGCCGCATTGATGACCACAATGTCGAGATCCCTTGCGATCTGGCGGTGCTGGAAGGCGTCGTCGAGAATGATGACGGAGGGCAGTTGCCCCTTGAACCTCTTCAGGATGAACTCGACACCCTCTTTCCGTTTTTCGGCAACGACGGTTATGGTGCCGGGATTTTTTGCGGCCAGCATCAGGGGTTCGTCGCCGGCCTCACGGCTTCCACAGAGTATGCGACGTGTGTCGGCGACCAGCAGCACCCCTTTCGAGGAGCGTCCGTATCCTCGGGACAGGAGCGCCGGCGTTTCGCCGATGGAGCGGTAGTAGCCGATGATCCAGTCGGCGAGCGGAGTTTTTCCGGTGCCTCCAGCCGTGATGTTGCCGATGGATACGACCGGCAGCGGGGCATGCCACGTTTTGAGCACTCCTCGCTCGAACGCGCTGTTTCTCAACCCTGTCACCACCCGGTAGAGCAGGGCCGCGGTTTTGTGCAGGAAATTCGGGCCTTCACTCATGGCTGAAGAGGTCGGAGAGTTGTCGGCAATAGCTTCGCAGTTCCTCCTCGCAGGTGAATCGGGGGACCTCGATGTGGTGCAGGGTTACCGTGACCCGGCTGAATGGCCTGGGTATTTCGAAACGGTCCCAGCTTTTCAGCCGCCATGCCGCCTCGTAACGTATGACGGCGAAGATGAGCGGGGAGCTGGTCTCCGAGGCGAGGCGCAGGGAGCCGTATTTGAAGCTGTGGTGCGGTCCTCTCGGTCCGTCGGGGGTCATGGCGACCACACCGCCCCGTTCGAGGGTTCCGGCGATGGCGTCTCGTACCTGTGCGCTCTCTTTCGAACTCGACCCCCTGATGAGAGAAAAGCCGAGGTCGGCAAGCGTGCCGGAGAGCAGGGCGCCGTCTTCGGAGAGGCTCACCACCGCGTTTACGGGGCGGTCTGCGAAGAGTCTCCGGGCGAGCAGCCACCCGGTAATCATCTTGCCGTGCCAGAACATGAAGAGCGCGGCTTCAGAGGGCATGGAGAGCGATTCCGGCCGAGAGGAGATGGTTATTTTCAGACTCCTGAAGAGCAGCGGGAGCAGGAGTGGAAGCAGCCTGCGGTATACGGGGTTTCTGGCGCTCATCGGCGTCGGTCTTCGTATTTTTCTGTTTCGGGCATTCTTCTCTGTTTCCCCAGGGAAAATTATTTAGTTGTTTTTTTTGTACATCCTGTTTTATATACAATCCTTGCCTGCCGGAAAACCGATGGTAATTTAATAATCCGGGATCGATAAACCCTATGGTCACTTCTGGCCACTGCACTTATACTACAACAGCAATGAATGTCCTCATTATCGGAAGCGGAGCACGCGAACACGCCTTTGCCCGGGCAATAGCCGCAAGTGGGCGGGTGGAACGGGTTTTTGTCGCTCCGGGAAACGGAGGCACCGCCCTCATGGGCGGCAAGGTGTGCAATGTGCCGCTGAAGGCCGTGCAGCTCCAGGAACTGCTCGCCTTCGCCCGTGAAAGCGGGATCGGCCTGACGGTGGTCGGCCCTGAACAGCCTCTGGAGCTGGGGCTGGTCGATCTTTTCCGGAAAGCTGACATGAAGGTGGTAGGCCCTGTTCAGGCTGCGGCAAGGCTGGAGTCGAGCAAGGTTTTTTCGAAGGAGTTCATGCACCGGTATGGCATTCCTACAGCCGGATACCGGGTTTTCTGCAGCAAGGAGAGTGCTGAGGCCCATATCGGGTCGCTTGGCGAGGAGCGCTTTCCTCAGGTGATCAAGGCGAGCGGCCTGTGCGCCGGCAAGGGCGTGATAGTGGCTGCCGACCGGAACGAGGCGCTTTTGGCTCTCGGGGAGATTTTCGACGATCGCATCTTCGGCAGCGCTGCCGACGAGGTTGTCATAGAGGAGTTCCTGCGCGGCCAGGAGGCGAGTGTGTTCGCCCTCTGCGACGGGCGCGGTTACCGGCTTTTTCTTTCCGCCCAGGACCACAAGCGGATCGGGGAGGGGGATACCGGCAAGAATACCGGGGGAATGGGCGCCTATGCCCCTGCACCGGTTGTGACTTCCGAAGTGATGCGCAAGGTCGAGGAGCGCATTATACGCCCGACATTACAGGGAATGGCCGAAGAGGGATATCCCTATACGGGTTTTCTTTACGTAGGTCTCATGATCGACGGCGGCGAACCTTCGGTGGTCGAGTTCAACGCCCGCCTCGGCGACCCTGAAACGCAGGTTGTGCTGCCGCTGCTGAAGAGCGACCTTTTCGACGCCCTTCTGGCGAGCGTCGAGGGCGGTCTCGATGCGGTGCCTTTCGAAATGCACCCCGGATCGGCGGCTACGGTGGTTTTGGCTTCGGGCGGGTACCCTGACGCCTTTGAAACCGGCAGGACCATCACCATCGACCCGGCGGAGGAGAGCCCGGACGAGGTGATGATTTTTCACGCGGGCACGGCTCTCCGGGACGGACGCCTGGTGACCTCAGGCGGTAGGGTACTGTCGGTGACTGCGCTCGGCTCCACTCTACAGGAGTGCCTCCAAAAGGCTTACCGGGCAGTTGACCGGATCCATTTCGAGGGCGCATACTGCCGCAGGGATATCGGAGCCAAGGCGCTGTAACTCTTTTATCTTTTCATTCAACCGCTTGCCGTATGAAGCTACCCCGGCGTAAATTCGAGATTATACAGGAACATGGTTTCAGGGAGCAGCCCTACGAGTGCTGCGGTCTGCTCGCAGGAAAAAAATATGTCGATCACCGGGGCAATATCGATAATGTGGTTCATGAAATCGCCCCCTGCCGGAACTGCCTCTATTACGGACGCGAGCACGGTTTCGAGATTTCATCCACCGAGTATTACGATGTCGAGCGGGAGGCGCGCGCTCTCGGTTACGAGATCGTGGGCTCCTACCACTCGCATATCAACTCTCCGGCGGTGCCCTCGCAGAACGACGTCGATTTCGCCCGGCCCGGCCATACCATGCTGATCATTTCGCTTATCAACGGTCTGCCGAAAGAGGTGACGGCATGGCTGAGAAGGGATTCCGGAGGATTTCACCAGGAGCCTATCAGGATTATCGAGTAGCGGTTCGCAGCCCGGTCAAAGTGAACGGAAACTCTCCTGAATATTTTGTACATTACGTTCGAAAAAAGCTTACCAAGTCATAAACCCTGGGAAAACAGTGCCAAAAAGGGAAGATATACAGTCAATTTTAGTGATCGGGGCGGGTCCTATCGTGATTGGTCAGGCCTGCGAATTCGACTATTCGGGAACCCAGGCGTGCCGCGCCCTCAAGGAGGACGGATACCGGGTCATTCTGGTCAACAGCAATCCTGCGACCATCATGACCGATATCGAGATGGCCGACGCGACCTACATCGAGCCGATAACCCCGGATTACGTACGCAAGATAATCGAGAAGGAGAAACCCGACGCGCTTCTGCCCACCATGGGCGGCCAGACGGCTCTCAATACAGCCGTCAGCCTTGCCGAATCGGGCATTCTCGAACGCAACGGCGTTGAATTGATCGGTGCGAAGCTCCGGGCTATCCGGAAGGCCGAGAACCGCGAATTCTTCAGCGATGCGATGAAGAAAATAGGGCTTGAAATGGCCAAGGGATTTTTCGTGCGCAATGAAAAAGAGGCGAAGGAAGCGCTCGAGGAGATCGGTCTGCCGATCGTCATCAGACCTTCGTTCACACTCGGCGGCACCGGTGGCGGTTTTGCCGAAACCAAGTCGGACTACTACGAGGCCGTGCGCAGGGGACTTGCCGAAAGCCCCATCAGCGAGGTGCTTGTCGAAGAGTGCCTGGTGGGATGGAAGGAGTTCGAACTTGAGGTTATCCGCGATCTTGCCGACAACGTGATCATCGTCTGTTCGATCGAGAACGTCGATCCGATGGGCGTGCATACCGGCGACAGCATCACCGTGGCTCCGGCCCAGACGCTGACCGACCGCCAGTATCAGGTGCTCCGGGATGCATCCATCCGCATTATCCGGGAAATCGGCGTGGAGACCGGCGGCAGCAATATCCAGTTTGCCATCAACCCCGAGAACGGCCGCATTGTTGTGATCGAAATGAATCCGCGCGTTTCGCGCAGTTCGGCGCTCGCCTCCAAGGCCACGGGTTTTCCCATCGCCAAGGTCGCCGCGAAGCTTGCGGTGGGTTATACGCTCGACGAAATTCTCAACGATATCACCAAATCGACGCCGGCCAGCTTCGAACCGGTTATCGACTACTGCGTGGTGAAGATTCCCCGCTGGGATTTCGAGAAGTTCAAGAATGTCGATGCGCGTCTTGGCGTGCAGATGAAGTCGGTCGGCGAGGTCATGGCTTTCGGGCGCAACTTCCGCGAGGCTCTGCAGAAGTCGCTGCGCGGTCTTGAAATCGGTCGTGCCGGGCTTGGTTCCGACGGCAAGGATATCATGAACGTGGTCGATATGACCCAGCAGCAGAAGATGTTCGCCAAGGGGGACATTCTCGAGAAGATCAAGGTGCCGAAAGCGGACCGGATGTTCTATCTGCGCTACGCATTCCAGGCGGGAGCGACGGTCGAGGAGGTGCACCAGGCGACAAAAATCGATCCGTGGTTCCTCGATAACATCCGCCAGATCGTGGAACTCGAGACGGAACTCAGGGAGCTTGCCGCAGCGGAGTAGAGCCCCTATGACCTATCTACAGAGGATACTCGACGAAAAACGCGGCGAAGTTGCGGAACTGAAACAACAGAAACCCCTGCAGCGCTACCTGGAGCTGCAGGGTACCCTCCAGCCGTGCCGGGATTTCACGGGCAACCTGAAACGTTCGGACGACGGCATCCGGCTTATCGCCGAAATCAAGAAAGCATCGCCTTCGCGCGGCATTATCGTCCACGATTTCGATCCGGTCGCGATTGCCCGCCGTTATTTCGAACTGGGAGCGTCAGCTTTTTCCGTGCTGACCGACCGGCTCTTTTTTCAGGGATCGAACGACTACCTCCGGGCGGTGAAGAAGGAGTTCTCCCTTCCTGTCCTGCGCAAGGATTTCATTATCGACGAGCATCAGATTTACGAGTCGCGCCTGATCGGCGCCGATGCGATTCTTCTGATCGTGGCCGCGCTCGATGCCCTGCAGCTCACCGACTACCTGCAGCTTGCAGCCGAAACCGGCCTTGCGGCTCTTGTGGAGGTTCACGACCGGAGGGAGCTCGACACGGCTGCGGTTGCCGGAGCCCGCATTATCGGGGTGAACAACCGGAACCTGAAGGATTTCAGCGTCAGCCTCGACACGTCGGTCGAACTCCGGCGGCACTTCCCCGAAGGGGTGACGGCCGTAGCGGAAAGCGGCCTGAAGAGCGCCGCCGACATAGCCCTCATCCGCGAGGCGTCATTCGATGCCGTGCTGATAGGAGAAGGGCTGCATGTGAGCACCGAGCTGCACTCGGTTGCCTGGCAGAAGCCCTGAAAAACGCCGCTGAAAACTTACAGCACCCTTAGCGGTGCAGCCCCCTGAGCTTCGAGGCCGTCGCCTCCGGATTCTCCGCCCTGAAGAAGGCCGTTCCGGCAATCAGCGCGTCGGCGCCGGCTTCCACCACCTCTCCCGCATTTTCTTCCGTTATGCCTCCGTCCACGGCGATAACCATGTCCGGGTTCATCTCGTTGCGCATGCCGTGCAGCTTCGCGATTTTTTCAACCGACGAAGGGATGAACTTCTGGCCGCCGAAGCCGGGGTTGACCGACATCAGAAGGACCAGGTCGAGATCGGGGAGAATGGATTCCAGGGTTGAAAGCGGTGTTGCCGGGTTGATGGAAACGCCGGCTTTTGCACCGAGGCTCCTGATGTACTGCACGGTTCGGTGCAGGTGCGGACAGGCCTCCTGATGAACGGTGATCTGGTGCGATCCGGCCTTGATGAAGTCCGCGATGAAGCGGTCTGGGTCGGTGATCATCAGATGGGTGTCGATGATCGTCGGGGTGCAGGCTGCCACGGCCTGGATGATGAATGGCCCGAAGGTGATGTTCGGCACGAAAACCCCATCCATGACGTCGCAGTGCATCCAGTCGGCACCGGCTTTTTCGGCAAGGGCGATCGAGGAGCGAAGATCGGTGAAATCCGCGGACAGGATGGATGGTGCAAGAAGGGTGGATGTTCCGGACATGACGGTTTGGTACTTAAGTGAGTAAGTGAATGAATTAAAATGCTTCTCCGATGCCGAAGTTGAAGGTATAGTCGAGAGGGCTCCAGTCGAGAATCTGCCAGGCTTTCTGTTCGGCAGGATCATGGATTTTCCACGCGAAATCGAAGCGGAACGGTCCGATGGGCGAGCCCACCCTCAGGCCCACTCCGAAATCCCAGGCGAAATCCTTCATGAGGGAGTTCAGGCTGAAGCCGTAGGGGCCGCTGCTGTCCCAGATATTGCCGATATCGGTAAAGAAGGTTATACCCGATGGCTGACCGAACAGCTTGAAGAACTTCCAGCGGTATTCCAGGCCAAGTTCCATCTTGATGTCGGCGCCGAAATTCGCTGCGGCTTCACTTGTGCTGCTGCCTGGTCCGAGCGTGTTGAAGAGCCAGCCGCGCATGCTGTTGGCGCCTCCGGCGTAGAACCGCCGTTCTTCGGGAGTGGCGTCGGCTTTCCCGTACGGCATCATCCATCCGAGATGCAGCCTCCCGGCAAACTGCCGCCCCGGCGAGAGGTTCCGGGTGAAGCCGAGTTTCGTTTCGGCCTTGACGTACTGGGAATAGGCGGTTCCGAAAATCTGCGGTTCACTGTCGGTGAACCCCGAATAGGTTCCGGTATCGACGAACTCATCGATGAGCCATGCCAGACTTCCCGATTCTTCGAGGAGGAGGTCGAGGTTCCAGATGTTTTTTCCCGGCTGCACGGTACTCTGGTTCGTGTAGTTGTAGCGGAGCCTGAAGGTCTGGTAGACCCTGGTTTCCAGCAGGCTGTCGATGCCGGCGTCGACGGCCGCGTCGTCGTCCGGGTCGATGTCGATATTTTCGGCCAGATCGGTTTTGAAGAGTTTTCTGAACCCCCTCAGCGAGTCTTTCTGCACCCATTCGAACTCGAAGAAGTCGAAGCTGAGCCGCGAGGAGGGGCTGAGTTTCGAGCTGTAGGAACCCCGCACCAGGCCGTTCCGGCTGGAGATCAGAATGGGCAGGGTGGACTGGGAATATTCGAGGTACGCCGAAAAAACGTTGTCGGGTTTTTTCAGCATCGGCATGACAAGGCTGCTTTTCAGGCTCAGCTCGTAAGGGATGAACTTGTCGTAGTCCTCTTTCTGGAGATTGCCGAGCAGGTTGTTGCTGTAGCTGGTCTGGGTGCCGAATTCGGCCGCGGTTTTGAACTGTTCGGCTCCGCCCAGAAGATTCCTGTTTTCGTAGGCGAGCGAGGCTCCGAAAAAGAGCGAACCGTAGCGGTTGTCGATCAGCAGTTTTGGTTCGAACTGGTGTTTGGGCGCGGGCTCCAGGTGCACCGTGGTGTAGAGGCGCCCGTCACGGACCGAATCGGGCCGGACGATAATGGATGAAAAAAGATTGGTTTTGCCGAAGTTCTGCAGGGTCTCCTGCTCGAGGCTCTCCCTGGTGGTCTGGCCTTCACGGAACGCCACGGAGTTGGCGATGAGCGCCGGACGTATGTTCTGGTTACCGAAAATGACGCCCGGTATGCCGTCTTCAAGGAACCGGGTTTCGCGGCTGCCGGGGTCTTTTCGTATCGGGTTGTGCACGACGGCGTTCACCGGCCCGTACACCAGTTTTTCCGGCAGCCTGATTTTGTAGAGAATTCCCGCGTTGGCTCCCACGGTGTCGACTTTTATGCGGATGCTGTCTTCGTGAAAGAAGGTGTATCCCTCTTCACGGAAAAAGGTCATGGTACGGTCCCGTTCGGAGATCAGCTTCTCAACGGAGAAGTTTTCTCCGGTTTTCAGGATGCTGGAGGCGAGGTAGCGTCCTTTGAGCTTTTCGTCTATGGATTCGAGCCCGCTCCATGCCAGCGAATCGATTCTGGCCGGTTCGTTTTCGGTTATCGATATGAGGATATCGGCTTTGCGCCCGTTGTCGCGGTAGTTCATCGACGAACGGACATCGGCAAAGAAATAACCCTTGTAGGTGTAGAGCTTCTTGATGATGTCCAGATCCCTCTGGAATTCGTCGGGGTTGAAGGGCTTTTTGGTCTTTCCGAAGAGGCCGAGTCCGAGAAACGATGAGGGCTCTGCGGTGACGATGATCTGACGGAGCTCTTCGTGAGGCACCGCGCTGTTGCCGGTGAAGCGGATTGAGTTGACGTAGGGAACCACAGAGCCGGGGGTTTCCGGCTCATTTTCAGGGATTTCCTGGGCACAGGACGGCGTTGCTCCTGCAAAAAAAAGGGCAACGACCAGAGTACCGGCGATTGCCCTGAGGAGCGTTTTTATTGAAAACACACGGGAGGGTATTTGCTTCAGTTTAACAGCTCTTCGTCACCATAACAGAAATCTTCGTCGGTAGGATAGTCGGGCCATACCTCGTCAATGCTTTCGTAAATTTCATCACATTCGGGCAGGTCGTGCAGGTTTTCGATAACCTGCTGGGGCGCACCCGTTCTGTTTGCGTAATCGAGAAGTTCATCTTTTGTAACCGGCCACGGGGCATCTGCTATATATCGTGCGAGATCCAGATTCCAGTACATAGTAAAGCGCTTGGATTAATCGGTTTAAGAGTTGCTGCCATCAGCATTTTCGGGTGTATGCTGACGGGTTATGAACTTGTCGGGGTTGCTGTCGTCGAAGAAGTACGCCGCAGGGTTCACCTTGACGTTGTTTTTGAGGATTTCGTAATGGAGGTGCGGGCCGGTGGAAACGCCGGTATTGCCCGAGAGGGCGATGATGTCGCCTCTGGAAACCCGCTGTCCCTGACGGACAAGCGCTCGGGAGAGATGAGCGTAGACGGTCTTGAACCCGTACCCGTGGCTCACGGTGACCTTCTGGCCGTACCCTCCGTCGTAACCTGAAAAGATGACGATACCGTCGCCTGTCACATGGACCTTCGAGCCTTCAGCAGCCGAGAAATCCGTTCCCGAGTGAAACAGCACCCTGCCGTAAACCGGGTGCAGGCGCATGCCGAATCCGCTGGTGACGCGGCCGTTGACCGGCTTGATGTTGGGTATGGATGAAAAGTAGGGGCGGTTGTTCTTCTCTTCGGGTTCGGCTATCTCCTCTTCGGAACCTTTCTGGCGGTCGATCTGCAGAATGAGGTGTTCGATCATCTCTTCGGTGGAGGCCAGAAGGCCTTCCGCCGTTTTATCGGCAGCGGGAGCTTTCTCTTCGGCCCGCAGGACGCTGGAGAGCGGAACGGCCAGAAGGGTGATAAAAACCAGTACGGTTCTCACAAGGCGACTGCTGGCCGGAACGGTCGTTCCCCGTGCAGTCTGCTTTTTGCCGCCGCGTCCGGCCTGGCTGAAAAACAGTTTCGCTGAAAACATGCAGTGCTGGATTGATTGTCTGTCCGGTCAGGCAAGCCTTTTTTGATTGAATAATATATAAAAACTTTTTTTTATAAATCAACGCCCTAATGAGCCTCCAGCCAGTTTTTTCCCGTGCCGGTATCGACTTCTACCGGAACCGTGACGATGCCGCAGAATTCTGCCGCTTCGGTCATGGCGGTTTCCACCAGAGTCTGCAGGCGGTCTGTTTCGGAGGGTGTGGTTTCAAAAAGCAGTTCATCGTGGACCTGCAGCAGCATGACCGACTCCATGCCGTTTTCCCTGATCCGGCGACTGCAGAGGTTCATGGCGCATTTGATGATGTCGGCGGCCGTTCCCTGGATAGGCGTGTTCATGGCAGCCCGTTCGGCGGCTTTCTGGCGGATGGAGTTGCGGCTGTTGAGGTCGGGGATGTAACGGCGTCTTCCGAGCAGGGTCGAGACATAGCCGTTCCGTTTTCCTTCCGCGATGATCTCCTGCAGCGCAATGAAGAGCCCTGGATATTTCGAGGTGTAGACCTCGATAATGGCTTTGGCCTCTTTCTGCGTTATGTTCAGGCGCCTGGAGAGGCCGAACGGCTGGATGCCGTAGAGCACGCCGAAGTTCACCTCTTTTGCCTTGCGGCGCATGTCGGGCGTGATTTCCCCGGTGTTGAAGATGACCCTTGCGGTAGCGCTGTGGATATCCTCCTTCTGGCGGAAAGCCTCGATGAGTTTTTCGTCGCCCGATATTTCAGCCGCGATGCGAAGCTCGATCTGCGAGTAGTCGGCCGAGAGAATAAGGTTGTCGGGGTTCGATGGAATGAACGCGCGGCGGATCTCCCTGCCTGCGGGGGTGCGTACCGGAATGTTCTGCAGGTTCGGGTTTGACGAGGAAAGCCTTCCCGTGGCGGTGATGTGCTGGTTGAACGAGGTGTGCAGCCGGCCCGTTTTCGGGTTTATCATTTTCGGCAGTGCGTCGATGTAGGTGGTCTTGAGTTTCTGCAGACTCCGGTATTCGAGCAGGTCCCCGGCCACCGGGTGGAGAGGGGCAAGCTCCTCGAGCACTTCGACGTTGGTTGAAAATCCGGTTTTGGTGGTTTTTTTCGTCGGCAGCTCGAGTACCGTAAAGAGGATGTGCGAGAGCTGCTTGGGAGAGTCGAGGTTGAAGACCGAGCCGGTTTTTTCGTAGATGCTCTCCCTGAGTCCGGCGATCTGGGCGTTGACCAGTTCGGCGCAGACTGCCAGATGTGTCGTGTCGATGGAGATGCCCTGGTATTCCATGCCGGCAAGCACTTCCACGAGCGGGAACTCGATGGTGCGGCAGAGGCTGAGCAGTTTTTCGTCTTCCCGCAGTTTTTCGTCGAAGACCTCCTCGAGGCGGAGCGCGATGTCGGCGTCCTGACAGGCGTAGTCGGAAAGCTGCCGGGGCGGAACCTCGTGGATGGGCACTCTTTTTTTTCCCTCGCCGGTCAGTTCATCGAAGGTGGTCGTCCGGATCGAGAGGTGGCGCGCCGCCATGTCGTCGAGGTTGTGCGTGCTTTCGGGATCGAGCACATAGCTTGCCAGCATGGTGTCGAAAGCCACCGGCGAGAGCGATACGGCATAGTTTTTCAGGACCAGCAGGTCATACTTGAGGTTCTGGCCCGTTTTGCCGATGGAGGGATTCTCCAGGGCTGGTTTCAGGATGTCGAGCGTCGAGAGGATGTCGAGACCTCCCTTGCCGAAATAGACGAAAAAGGCCTCTTTAGGCCTGATGGAGAACGAGATGCCGGCCAGCTCGGCCTGAAAGGTATCGAGACTCGTGGTTTCGGTATCGATGGCAAATGTTTCGGCCTGTTCGAGTTTCAGGGCAAGCGCCCTGACCTCGTCAGCCGTTTCGATCAGGCGGTAGTCTGCCCCTTCGAGAGGGGAGAGGAGCGGTGGTTCCGCATTGGTCTCCGGAGCCCCTTCGGTTGACGGCGCGCCTTCCGGGATGGCAGAGATGCCCGGAAAGATCGCCGGCAACCGCGCGGCTACGGACTTGAGCTCGTACCGGTTGAGCATCGGTATGAGACGCCCCTGCACCGGTGTTTTACAGGCAAGGCTCTCGATATCGAGCCCGATGTCGATTCCGGTGTCGATGGTGACCAGACGCCGGATGAGCTCGAGCTGGGGTTTGAAGGCTTCGAGGCTCGTCCTCGTTTTCGGGGGGAGTTCTCCTATATGCGCATAGATGTTGTCCAGCGTACCGTATTTGAGCAGCAGGGCTGCCGCGGTTTTCGGCCCGATTCCCCTTGCTCCCGGAATATTGTCGGAGGTGTCGCCGGTAAGGGTGAGCAGGTCTATGAACCGTTCGGGTTCGACGCCGAACTGCTCCCTGATTTCGTTTCTGCCGAAGGGTTCGAGCTCGTTCTGCTTTTTCGAGGGCTTGAGCATGGTTACGCCGTCGTGAACCAGCTGGGCGAGATCCTTGTCGGGCGTGACGATATAGACGCGGCAATGCGGAGCGAACTTTCTTGCGGCCGATCCGATCAGATCGTCGGCTTCATATCCTGCGATCTTGATGAGCGGTATTTCGAAAGCATCGATGAGCTCGATGATCGCCTGGATCTGCACGAGCAGATCTTCGGGCGGAGATGGACGGTTGGCCTTGTAGGGCTCATAGAGATCGTGACGGAAGGTTTTCTCCCGGCTGTCGAACGCTACGGCAAGGTGGTCGGGGCGCCATGTTTCATAAATTTTCAGCAGGGCCGATGCGAAGCCGTGTATGGCTCCTGTCGGGATGCCGTCGCGGGTTTTCATGCCGGCCTGCTGCAGGGCGAAGTATGCCCGGTAGACCAGAGCCATGCCGTCGAGCAGGAAGAGATTCGGTTTTCCTGCAGGAGCCTGCCAGAGGGCTGCCTCCGGTACGTCCGGTTCCGGTGAGGGTTTTTCGGAGGTGAAGAAATCGAATTGCCGTCGGCCTGTCATGCGATGACTCCGTAGCTGCCGAGCACCTTCACCATGGTGGCGAACTCCCGGAGGTGGCGGAGGGCGTTTTCGACGTTCACCGCCTGGCTGTCTCCCATGAAGTCGATGTAGAAGAGGTATTCGAATGCTTTCTTGCGGAACGGTCTCGATTCGATTTTGCTCAGATCGATGTCGCGGAGCGCCAGGGTGGCCAGAGCCTTGAAGAGCGAGCCCTGCTCGTTGGGGAGGGTGAAAACGATCGAGGTTTTCTGCTGGGCGGTATCGGGCATCTTTTTCATGCGCGGACAGATCGCATTGTCTGCGTGGGCGATGCAGAAGAACCGGGTGATGTTCCACTCTTCGTCGGCGAGGTTTTCCTGAAGAATTTCAAGGCCGTAGAGCTCGCCGGCGCGTTTCGAGGCGATGGCGAGTTTTGAAGGGTCGCTTCCGGCGGCGATGATTTTGGCGCTCCCGGCGGTGTCGTAGGCTACCTCCGCCCTGAGGTTTTTATGGGCGCTGAAGAAGTTTCTGCACTGGGCGAGAGCCTGCGGGTGCGAAAGCACCTTTTCTGCCGTTTCGGCCGATGATCCGTGAAGTCCCAGAAGGCAGTGTTCCACCTTGACGAACGTTTCGGCGACGATGACGACCGGGTGCTGGAGCAGAAGGTCGTAGTTGTGGTGGATGCTTCCCCCGAGAGAGTTTTCGATGGGTATGACCGCATAATCGGCCTCGCGGTTCTCGACAGCGGCAAAAACCTCGTCGAAGGTTTCGCAGGGTTTCGGTTCGCCGAGCCTGAGTGCGGCTATCTCGCTGTATGCTCCGGGTTCACCCTGGTAGGCGATCATCCAGTTTGTCATTCTTTGTTCTTGTAGTTAACTTGGGGCAAAAGCCGTTGGATTTGTCTTTTCTGAAAGAATATAAGGCTATTATCGAAAACGGGTGTATTCCCCGGAATTTTAAATCAGTGATTTTTCATCATGTCAGGACACAGTAAATGGGCGACCATCAAAAGGAAAAAAGCCGCCACCGATCAGAAAAGAGGGAACCTGTTCACCAAGCTGGTAAAAGAGATCACGATTTCGGCAAGAATGGGCGGCGGCGATCCTTCCGGAAATCCCCGCCTTCGGCTTGCCATCGATACGGCCCGGATGAACTCCATGCCGATGGACAATATTCAGCGTGCGATCAAGAAGGGTACGGGTGAACTCGAAGGGGCAAGTTACGACGAGATCACCTACGAGGGGTACGGCCCGGCCGGTATCGCACTGATCATCGAGACCGCGACCGACAACCGCAACCGTACCGTGGCGGAAATCCGCCACATCATGAGCCGCAACAACGGGTCGCTCGGCGAGAGTGGCAGCGTCGGCTGGATGTTCCATCGCAAGGGCTCGATAGAGGTGCCGAAAACCGCGGCGGGAGAGGATCAGCTGATGGAGCTGCTGCTCGATGCGGGTCTGGAGGATCTCGACGGCGATGACGAGGCCTACTACACGGTGCTCTGCGACGTGCGGGACATCGAGGCCGTGAAAAAAGCGCTTGAAGACGCAGGTATCGCTTATGAAAACGCCAAGATCGATCTTGTACCCGAAAACTATATCGAACTCGAGGCCGAAGACGCCGGCAAGGTGATCCGTCTGATCGACGCACTCGAGGGCAACGACGACGTCCAGGCCGTCTACAGCAATATGGAGATCAGCGAAAAGGCCATGAACACCTTAAACGGTTAGCCCCGGATGGTCGTGATCGGGGTTGATCCCGGCAGCCTCCTTACCGGGTACGGAGTGATCCGGCAGGAGGGTGCGGATTTTCAGGTGCTTGCCTGCGGCGTGATCCGGCTGAATCCCCGCAGGACGCACCCCGAAAGAATCGGAGAGATATACCGGGAGCTCGATGCGGTAATCGGCGAGCACACCCCTTCGCGGGCGGCGATCGAAACCGTGTTCGTCAGCAGAAATGTCCAGTCGGCGCTGAAGCTCGGTCAGGTGAGGGGGTCGGTTATCGCTCTGGCGGTGAACCGGAAACTCGAACTGGCGGAGTACGCTCCCCGTGAAGTGAAGGCTGCGGTTACGGGAAGGGGGTCGGCCAGCAAGCAGCAGGTCGCCTTCATGGTCCGGCGGATGCTGCAGATCCGGGAAACTCCTTCGACCTACGACGTAACCGACGCCCTCGGCATTGCGCTGTGCGACCTCCTGAAAACCGGAAACGGCTCCACCGGAGCGGCACATGCGCCCCCTGATCCCGGCGCCGGAAGCCGTAAGAAGAACTGGACCGATTTCGTTGCGTCGCGGCCTGATATGATCGTGCGTTGAAAAACAGCTGCCGTTCAGAACGGCGGGCCTTTTCGGTGAATATGTGAATAAAACTTATACAGCTCGTGGAAGGTCATATCGTCAATCTGCCGAATTTTCTCAGCATCCTGAGGATTTTCCTGATACCGTGGTTTCTCTACTACTATCATGTCGGAAATCTGACAGTCGCCATGATCCTCATGGTTGTCGCAGTGCTGAGCGACTGGTTCGACGGGCGCGCGGCGCGCTGGACCAACGAGGTTTCCGAGATGGGGAAGATTCTCGATCCGCTTGCAGACAAGCTCTGTCTTGCAAGCGCGGCTCTTTATTTTCTCTGGATCGGCAAGCTTCCGCTCTGGTTCGTTCTTTTCGCCATTCTTCGCGACGTGCTTATCTTTTCCGGAGCGGCCTATATCCGCTACCGGCACAGCGTGCTGACCACATCGCTCTGGCCGGGCAAGTGGGCGGTGGGATTTGTGTCGATGATGTTCATAAGCATGGTCTGGCCCCACCCCATTTTCCAGCGTTATCCCGTTCAGGAGTTTTTCATGTACCTTTCCGTGCTGATGCTCTCGTACTCTTTTGCAGAGTACTGCGTGCGGTTCTACCGGATACAGAAGGGGGATGCGACCAGGTGAGCCTCTGAAGGCAGCGCATCATGCCGCCGATATTTTATCCTGCGGATTAACGGGTACCCCCATGAAAGCTTACACGATCTTGCTTCTGCTGTTTCTGTTTTCGCTGCCGGTTTTTCCGGGCAACAAGGCTGAAGCCGTCACCACCGATCCGATGGTCGGAGCGTGGATGAAATACCGCAAAGGCGATTTTGCCGGCGCTGCCGAAGAGTACAGCAGAATTCTGAAAAAAAAACCGAGGCTTGTCGAGGCGCTTAACAACCGGGGCCTTTGCCGCGCCGCTTCGGGAAATTACCGGGGAGCCGTCGCCGATTACAACCGGGTGCTTGAAATCGATCCCGGCATGGCGTCGGCGTACAACAACCGGGGGCTTGCAAGGGCGAAAGCCGGCAGGTTCCGTGAAGCCATGATCGATTACTCTGCGGCGCTCCGGATCGACCCGCTCATGCCGGAACTCTACAACAATCTCGGGATGGCCAAAAAGGCGCTTGGCGATTTCCATGGTGCGCTCGATGATTTCAACAGCGCGATAGCCATCAGGCCGCTTTATCCCGAAGCGCTTTTCAATCGGGGGCTGCTGCGGCAGCAGCTTTCCGATCACAAGGCAGCGGCAAAAGATTTTCAGCGGGTTATCGAATACATGCCGGGATATGCCGAACCCTACTACCAGCGGGGAATTTCACGGGCCATGACCGGCGACAACAGGGGTGCGCTTTCGGATTTCTCGCGGGCATTGTCGATCAACCCGAAGTATATCGAAGCGCTTTCTGCAAGAGGTCTGGCCAGAATCAGGAACCGCAATTACAGCGAAGCCATTGAAGATCTGAACACGGTGATCGGGATGCAGCCGGGTAACGCCGAGCTCTATTACCGGCGTGCACTGGCCAGAACCAGGATGAACGATTATGCCGGAGCCGAAGAGGACTGTTCGCAGGCGTTGAAGAGGAAGAAAGGGTACAGCGAGGTTTATTTTCTCAGGGGCATCGTGAGGGGAGAGCTCGGCAACCGTGAAGGAATGCTTGCCGACCTGAAACTCGCTGCGGCTTCGGGTTACGAACCGGCCCGCAAACTTCTGAAAAAAGAGCGGGGCAGGTAGCGGGGCATGCCTGCGCATCACGACAAACGGAAAAAGCCGGAAAAACATGACGTTTTTCCGGCTTTTTCCGTTTGTCTTTTCCGCTTCCGTTCAGAGCGCCTTGTGGCAGAACCACCAGTCGTAGCATTCGAACTGGGATGGGCGCTTTTTTGCATCCTCGATATTGTTTGCGGGAGGGATGATCACCCGGTCCTTGAGCAGGGTGTTCGACGGCCAGTTTGCCGGTATGGCGACCTTGTTGGCGTCTGAAACCTGCAGGGCCCGGACGGCCCTGACGATTTCGTCGATGTTCCGGCCGATCTCCTGCGGGTAGTAGAGCATGAGGCGCACCTTTCCCTGCGGATCGCCAACAAAGACAGCACGAACGGTGTTCGATCCCTTTCCCGGATGGAGCATGCCGAGCTGCATGGCTATACGGTCGTTGGCCGCAACGATCGGAAAGGTGATTTCGGTATCGAGGTTTTCCTTTATCCACTCCACCCACTTGATGTGGGAAAAGACCTGGTCGACCGACATGCCGATGAGCTTGCAGCCGATCCTGTCGAAATCAGCAATGCGTTCCTGGAAAGCGTGGAACTCGGTCGTGCAGACCGGGGTGAAGTCGGCCGGGTGGCTGAAAAGCACGAACCAGGAGCCTTTGAGATCTCCGGGGATGTTCATGGGGCCGTGAGTGGTCTGCACCTTCATTTCCGGGAAATCGTCGCCGAGAAGAGGCATGCCCGTTTCACTGTAGTAGTACTGGTCTTCGAAATGTTCTGACATGAGTGATGATGTTTTGTTGCTGTTTTGCCTGTTTTTTGTTGCCGGAAATAATGTAGATTTATTCCTAAATAAGATCAAATCTTTTTTAGCTTTTTTAAAGATTTGCAGGCAGCTGGTGTTTGAATCTCTCCGGAGAGTGATATATTATTAACATGATAAAAAAAGTCCTGTTTCTGTTGAAGCAGGCTCCTTTCATCCGGATCGGATGGAGAGGAATCAAGGGAACTACCTGAATCTGTTATGCCCAGCATGAATGCCGCTCCCGGTGAAGCCGGACGCTTTTTTGAGCTGTGCCGCGCACACAGCCTGAAAATCACGCCGCAGAGAACGGCGATCTACAGCCTGCTCGGCAACTGCCGCGACCATCCCTCGGCGGATCAGGTCTACCGGCTGATAAAAAGGGAGTTTCCCAACATCTCTTTCGAAACGGTCAACCGGACGCTGCTGACCTTCGCTTCGATCGGGCTGATTTCGATCGTGGAGTCGACATCCGGAGTCAGGCGGTTCGATCCGGATATGAAGAGTCATCACCATATGCACTGCATCCGCTGTGGCAGAATATTCGATTTTCAGCACGAGGGTTATGACGCCCTCGAGGTTCCCGGCCAGCTCAACGAAGAGTTTTCAGTGCTTTCCAAAAGGGTCGTGCTCCATGTGATCTGCCCGTTCTGCCTTCAGCCTGGTGCGGCCGTTACGGCTGAAGGCGTTGTCGCATAAATTCCTGTTCTGCCGAAAGGCGCCGGGGGTGTGTCAGTTTCTGACACAGCGAACCGACATGCCGAGGGTTTTCGTGCTGCTGACGCGGTAGACGGCCGAATAACTGTTGTAGATCTGCCGGTACCAGGCCGAGTATCCGTTGTTCTCCGTCGATGTCCAGAAACTCGCGTTGGAGCCCAGAAGCGCGAAGCTTCCGTTTCCGCTCCGGTATCCGGCCGGTAGTGCCGTGAATCCCGTGCTGTTGTCGGCAGCGACGAGAGGTTCCTTCCACAGCACTGTCGCCTTGAGTTTTGTGCCCGAAGCCTTCTCTCCTCCGGTCGCGTCGACGAGCTGCCGCCATTCGGCGTCGGAAGCGACATGCCACCCTTCGGGGGCCAGCCCCCTGGGATCGTTGACTGCATACCAGTTGTAGAGCTTTCCGTAAGTAACCCCCTTGTCGCTGTTGTTTTCATAGTAACACCAGGCTCCGGTCGTCAGGCGGTTCCATGCGGCAGGATCCTCCACCCTGGGAATTTCATCGCCGTTGCGGTAGCGGGTTACGTCGAGGTTTTCTCTCATCCACACCGATGATCCGATCGATACGGTCCGGGAGTCGGCTACTGGGTTTTTTTTGGCGGCAGAGGCCTGCAAATACGGCAGGAGTGTGGCAAGAACAAGGAAAAGCCCTGCCCTGACGGTATATTTGTGGGTTCTTTTCATTATGTTAAAGTGTTTTAATTGATGTAATGAAGCCGGTTTCGCGGTGCCATCCGGAAAAAGAACTGCGGCGGCTCCCTCTGCGGGCCTTACGAATGGATAACGCGGATGGTTTTTTTTTGGTTTCTCTCCGGCCGGGAGCGGCATGAACGACAGAACGTTTTAATATAAAAGTATCCAATAGTGGCAAGACAGCGTCATAA
>JAAXXP010000009.1:33009-42598 GCA_013334435.1 Chlorobiaceae bacterium
CCCTCTGCGGGCCTTACGAATGGATAACGCGGATGGTTTTTTTTTGGTTTCTCTCCGGCCGGGAGCGGCATGAACGACAGAACGTTTTAATATAAAAGTATCCAATAGTGGCAAGACAGCGTCATAACCGTAAACCCGGAGCACCCGGCAGCAAGAGAACCCGGCCGGCCCCCCTTCAGACCGGCGACAGGGTCAGACCCAACGACCATATTCTGATCAACGAATTTCTTTTCAAGAGGGGTGAAAGTTCACTCGCGGCTGAAATTGTGAGTTTTCTGGCGGATCACGACGGTGAGCGGTTCAGATCCGTCGATCTTGCCCGGCAGATGGGGTATACGGAATCCCGTCAACTGCCCGGTTTCTGGTATGTGCTGCACAAGCTGCAGGAGGATGGTACGCTCGACAAGGACTCGAACCGCTGTTACGGCATGCAGTGCATGGAACCTGCGACTTATGAGGACGTACTGGAGCACGCCAGGCAGTTTCCCGTTCCGGGCAAGGAGCAGTTCAGGGTCGATCAGACCTATGCCGGACGCATTTCGACCCATCCAAACGGTTACGGATTCATCGACGTCGATGGTTTCGACGATGATATCTTCGTAAAGGCAGCGGACATGAATTCGGCGATCCACGGTGATGAGGTAGAGGTGGTTGTAACAAAGGTTCCCGAGACCTACTCTTCGAAATCCACACCCCACCAGCGGTGCGAGGGCATCGTAGTGAACGTCGTGAGCCGGAGAGTCACCTCCATTGTCGGCACCCTCACCCGTGCGAACCGCAAGTTCACCCTCAAACCGGATGAGCGCAAGCTGCTTCCGGAAATCATCGTTCCGATCAAGCAGGCTGCAGGCGCAGTGGACGGTCAGAAGGTGCTGGTCGGCGATCTGGATTTCCGCAAGCCGGGCATCATTCAGGCGCGCGTGATCGAAATTCTGGGCTCCGCCGGCGAGTCGAGGGTTGAGGTGAGTGCGATTGCCCGCAACCACGGCATCGACGAAACCTTCGATCCGGAGCTGGTCAGCCAGGCCGAAACGATCAAAGAGGGCATTACAGACGCCGATCTGGCAGAACGGCTCGATATGCGCGACAAGACCGTCTTTACCATCGATCCCATCGATGCGAAGGATTTCGATGACGCCCTTTCCGTCGAGACGCTCGAGGAGAACCTCTATCGCATCGGGGTGCACATAGCCGACGTTTCCCATTATGTGCCGGAGAACTCTCCGCTCGATCGTGAGGCCATGAAGCGCGCCACATCGGTCTATCTTGTCGACCGGGTCATTCCCATGCTCCCTTCGCGGCTTTCCGAGGAGGTGTGCAGTCTCAACCCCGGCGTGGACAGGATGGCTTTCAGCGTGTTTTTCACCATGACCGACACTGGAGAGGTCAAGAGCCACGAATTTCATAAAACGGTCATTCATTCGAAACGGCGCTTCACCTATGAGGACGTTCAGGATATTCTGCTCAGCGGCAAGGGCGATTACGCATCGGAACTGCAGCTGCTCGAGAAGATCAGCGTCGAGCTTCGGGAGGAGCGCTTCCGCCACGGCGGCCTCGATTTTGAAACCGAGGAGGTTCGCTTCAGGCTCGGCAGCAAGGGCGAGCCTGTCGAGATCATCAAGAAGGAACGGCTTTCAAGCCATCGGCTTATCGAGGAGTTCATGCTGCTTGCAAACCGCAAGGTTGCCGAGTATCTCACGAAAACGTTCCGCGATCGCAAGAAGAACTCTCAGCCGGTGATCTACCGGGTTCATGATTCGCCTCAGCAGGAGCGGGTGCTCGTGCTGGCGAATTTCGTGCGGAAGATCGGCTATTCACTGAAGCTCAACAGGGAGAAAAGCGGTCCTGTGGTGACGGCGAAAGCCCTTCGCCAGCTCCTGCAGCAGGTGCATGGCTCGAATGTGGAGTTTCTTGTAAACGAGCTGGTGCTCCGCTGCATGTCGAAGGCGATCTATACCGACGAGAATACCGGTCATTTCGGACTTGGATTCGAGCACTATACCCATTTCACCTCGCCGATCAGGCGCTATCCCGATCTGGTTGTGCACCGGCTGCTTTTCGAGTATGAGTATCTTCGCAGGAAGAAGAGGAAAATGACCGAAAAACGTCTTGGCGAGCTGCAGGAGAAGATCCGGCAGACCAGCCGCATTTCGAACGAAAGAGAGAAAGGCGCCGTGGAGGCCGAGAGGGAATCGATCAAGCTCAAGCAGGTCGAGTACATGGCCGGCCATATCGGAAAGGTTTATGCGGGAGTCATTTCAGGTGCTACCGAATACGGCATTTATGTGCGTATGGTGGATTTCGCCATCGAGGGCCTCGTGCACATGCGCAATATGACCGACGACTACTACGAGTACGACGAAACAACCTACTCGCTTGTCGGCAAGCGCCGCAAGAAAAGACTGCAGATCGGTCAGCGGGTAAAGGTTAAGGTGCATACGGTAGATATGCAGCGAAGGACCATCGATCTTGTCATAGAGTAGCCGGTTTTCCCGGAACGGGCTCCGCTTGTTCCGGGAAAACCGGTTTGCCTTCAGAGCATTCCGGCAATGCGGAGGAAGTTGCGCATCAGCAGCAGCCCGGTCGCCGTGTACTCCTCGCTCACCGCACGGAACTGCCCGGCAAGCTCCGTGGCGTCCATCCTCACCAGATCGTGGTCAAGCCGGCACCACTCCGCAAGCATGGCGGGAGTGAGTTCGAAATGGCACTGCAGGCCGTACGCGTTGTTGCCGATCCGTACAGCCTGGTTCGTGCAGTGTTTTCCCTCGGCCAGAAGCCGCATGCCGTCGGTCAGCTTCACGGTTTCGCCGTGAAGCTGAAAAACCCGGAATGTCCGGCTCATCTCCGCGAACAGCGGGTCTCTCTGGCCTTCGCCGGTAAGTTCCACATGGTAAGGCTGACCTTCGTGATCGAAAAAACCGGTTTCCCTGACAGGGCTATCAACAACGCTTCCTCCTCCGGCTTTTACAAGCACCTGCAGTCCGAGGCAGATGCCCAGAACGGGCAGCTCCGCCCGGAGAGCCCTGTCAGCCTGCTCTATTTCCTGCAGCATCCGCTCCGAGGTATCGTTGGCGCTCTGTGGCCCTCCGAGTATGACAAGGGCGTCGTGGACGAGCGGGTCGGGAAAGCGGCATCCTGTGGAGAGATCGACGGTTTCCACGGCAATGGCGCGGCGTTCCAGTTCCGCTGCAAGGAGGCCTGCTCCTTCGTGAGCAATGTTTTTGACGATCAGGAGGCTTTTGCCCATGCTGTTCCGGTTTACGTGTGTGCGATGATAAGAGGTGTCCGGATCGTTTACCGTTTCAGGTTTTTCAGGATGCCCTCCATCGCTTCGATGGTTCTGCTGAATGTGCTGTTAAGGACCGGAGCCCACTCTGCAGTATCGGGCCACTCTCCCCTGTGGGAGAAATCGTTGAGATAGCGCGAAAGTACGAAAAGACGGTTGGCGCCGATGCTTCCCGAAGAGCCTTTGAGGGAGTGCATCAGTTGGTCGAATTGCCTGAGGTTGCCAGTTGCGGCGGCCTGATTGATCTCTTCGATGATTTTTTTCGAGTCGCTTTTGTAAACCTCGAAAAGCGAGATGATCAGTTCGTCGCCGCCGATCTCCTTGAGGCTGTAGATGATCGAGTGGTCGAGAACTTTTTCCCTTTCGACAGCTTCCCGGAAGTTTTCCTCTATGGCCGGCACGCTCTCGGCCGGGAGGTCGGTTTCTTTCGTGCGGGCGATGTTCCTGATCCACATGGAGATCGTCGCGACGAGCTCATCCCTGAAAACCGGTTTGCCGAGAAGCTGGTTCATGCCGGCTTTTTTTACCTGTTCGATGCTTTCCTTGTCGGTATTTCCCGTCAGGGCTATGATGGGGATGGTGCGGAAGTTTCTGAACCGCCTGAAGCAGTCGCCCTTCCTGATGGCCACAGCGGTTTCCAGTCCGTTCATGACCGGCATTTCCATATCCATCAGAATGAGGTCGTAGTCCTGCTTTTCAAGGTGTTTGAGAGCGATCTGCCCGTTTTCGGCCTGGTCGGTCATGCAGCCGTAATGCTGCAAGACCATGCTCATGAATTTCCGGCTGGTGGCATTGTCGTCGACAAGCAGTATCCGGCTGCCTTTAAGGATGGTATCCTGGTCTACGCTTATGGATGAGGTTTCCGAGAAGAAGTGCCGTTCGAAAAGCCTCTTGATATCCTGTTTCTTGATGGGTTTGGATATCACCTCGTTCATCCCGCATCTGGTAGCCCGGGGAAGCGCTTCGCTGGGCGGAAGCGCCGTTATGCCGATAACCGGAACCTGCATATAGTGTGGGGCCAGCGATGGCTCGATGTTCTGCGAGGAGCGAAGTCTGGCCACGGTATGGTCTCCGTCGAGTGCGGGCATCTCGAAGTCCATGAAAATAAGATCGTAACGGGTTTTCGAGAGCATTTCGAGTGCCTGTGTTCCGTTTTCGGCCTGGTCGGAAGGACAGTCCCACTCGGAGGCGTATTTGGCAAGCAGCAGCCTGTTGCTGATCTGGTCATCGACAATGAGGATTTTTTTCTGTTGCAGGATCTCTTTTTTCAGATCTTTTGCGGGCTTGGATGCATACGCAGGCAGACTGATAACGAATTCGGTCCAATGGCCTTCTTCGGAGTTACAGATGATCGATCCTCCGAACGATTCGACGACCCGTCTGCAGAAGGAGAGCCCGAGTCCGTTGCCTCCGCTTTTCCCGTAGGTATAGAACCGGTCGAAAATGACGTCCCTTTTTCCCGGTGGAATGCCGGGGCCGTTGTCGCGGACCCTGATGCAGTTGTTTGGCGAGTCCCTTTTTGTGGTGATCTCGATCCTGAAGTCCGGCTTGTTTTTATAATGGAGCGCATTCTTGATGAGGTTGAAAAGCACATAGATGAAGAGGTCCTTGTCGCCGAGGAAGTCGAATGTTTCCGAACTGTTTTCGATGACGAGTTTCCGGTCGTTGATGTCGCTGTAGCCATATGTGGAGATGGCTGTCTGGATGGTGTTTCTCGCGGAGAGCTTTTTGAAATTGTTGATATCCATGATGCCGTCCTGAAGCGTCGCCAGGAGGGAGTCGATGATCTTGTTGCCCCGTTTTATCGTCGAGAGGCTCTCGTCGATAACCTCGTGGATGTTGATCAGTCCCGAATAGCTCAGATCGAATTTTCCTTTTTCCTCGCCGCTGCCGGGTTTGCCGGGAATGATGGCCTGCACCGTGCTCATGGCGTTGGTTATGGCGCTGAGCGGGTTGCGCATCTCATGCGCGATGCTGCCGCTCAGGCTTCGCATCAGGGATATTCTCGACTGATGGGCAAGCTGCCGCTTGTGGTTGGCGATAATGCCGCCGGATATCGAAAACAGGAAGATCGGGATGTATTCGGGCACGAAGTAGGCGAACGATACCCTGCCGTCGAGAAAAAAGACCGTCGCATAGGCGGCCATGAATCCCGTGCCGGTCATGGTGAGGATGATCACCCAGTCGAATATGATGAGTGTCAGGAGGAAGGTGCCCGCCATGAACGACATCGCCCAAACCAGCGACCATTCGTTTTTCAGCATCATGAAGCTGAAAAAATAGGGCATGACGATAAAGAGCGACAGAAAAAAATAGATCGGAAAAAGCTCTTTCAGCCGTTTCGGCAATTCCCTGTAGACCAGCCACGGAATGCTGAGGAACGCGCAGAAAATCCTGAACCCGAGGCTTTCATAGGGCTGAGGGTAGAGGTAGGTCCAGATGAGATAGTAAACCGGATATCCGAGAACGCCGAACAGTCCGATAAGACTCAGGTTCGGCTCGGCATGCTCGATGATTTCGGTGGCTTTCAGCTTCAGTTTCTGCATTGGAAACAAACTTTTTCCGGACGCCTCGACCGGTTTTTTTATTGAGGCACAGGGACGTTGATGTGTTATTCCTTCCGGTCCTCCGGGAAAGTCCTGGATAACGCAAATCCTTTATAAATATAAGAATAGGGCTTCTTTTCAGCAGCGGACAGGGTTCCCGGCGATGTGCCGTTTGCGGTATTCATGCGCGGCTTCACTGTTCGAAAAAAGTCGCCAACCCCACAGGTTCGCATCCATTTCCTGTTTCGGAAGCGTTATTTTCGTTTCATTCCTTCATGAATGCGCCTTTAATACGCCATACGCATTGTAAAGGCAATAAAATCCTTTTGCCGATGTCTGAAGAAAACATGGCTTTTCTGTAAATTTCAAATGAAGGTAAGCGATCAATTTAATGATATTTGGATATTTACCTCCGGGGATGTGCGCGAACGGTGTTTTTTTTATCAGGTTGATACTGTTAATGCTGATTACAATAATAACAACAAGATCGGATTTGATCAAACAAAAGGAGTTCTTTGATGTGCAGAAAAGATGAAGAGACGGGGTTATCATGCAGTAACGAGTGCAATGATCGTTTTGTCCTGACTGTTCCTGATTTTCTTGAACAGCGGCTGTCGGATTTTGAAGAGGTGTCGATTAAAACCCGTCTCAACGGGAAGCCTCTCGTTCTGGGAAAAAAACCTGATCAGCATTCCATCATTCTTCAGAGTAACGATTATCTGAATATCTCGATGCATCCCGACATTTCACGGGCCCAGATAGAGAAGCTCGAAAAAGCCGGGCAGGAACTGGTGATGTCGGCGGTGTTTATGCATGACGGCAGCGACAAGGCTCTGTTCGAATCTTCCATGGCGGAGTTCGCCGGTTTTGAAAGTGCCATTCTGTGCCAGTCGGGCTGGGCAGCCAATGTCGGGCTCATGCAGGTCATAGCCGACAGCACGACGCCGGTCTACATCGATTTTTTAACGCACATGTCCCTGTGGGAGGGTATAAAATCAGCAGGAGCGATCCCCCATATGTTCATGCACAACGATACAGGACATCTCGAAAAACTTGTGCAGCAGCATGGCAAGGGAATCATTCTCGTGGATTCCCTTTACAGCACCACCGGAGACATCGCCCCTCTCCGCGATATTATCGATATCGCCAACCGCTATGATTGCGTTTCCGTTGTCGATGAGTCGCACTCTCTGGGCACCCACGGCCCGCAGGGGAGAGGTCTGGTGGCTTCGCTCGGTCTGACCGACCGGGTGCACTTCATTACCGGAAGTCTGGCGAAGGCTTTTGCGGGAAGGGCTGGCATCATCCTCTGTTCGAATCGCTTTGCCCGCTGCTATCCCTATATGGCGCATCCTGCCATTTTCAGTTCGGCAATACTTCCCCACGAAATCGCGGGACTCGCTACCACCCTCGGTATCATTGCCGCTGGCGACGAGCGGCGCGTGAAGCTTTATGAGAATGCCGAATTTCTTCGTGATGGACTCAGGGACCTCGGGTACGCCATCGTCAGCCAGTCGCAGATCATTTCGCTCGAACCCGGTACGGAGCCCGAAACGGAGGCGCTGCGGGATGCCCTGGAGGACCGGAACGTATTCGGATCGGTGTTCTGTGCCCCGGCTACACCAAAAAACCGCGCGCTCATGCGCTTTTCGGTGCATTGCGGTTTTGAAAGGGATGAGTTGCAGTACGTGCTTGATGTGTGTGATGCCATCCGAGACGAAGTGGGCATGAGGAACTGGAAATCGACGAAGCGAAATAAGGGCGGAGCGAAGTAACCTCACTGTTTTTTTATCCCCTGTAATAATCGTATGTTTCTGATCCCCTGAAACCCCGTGCCGGGGAGTTGTGGTGCTTTTCCCTGAGGGTCTGAAAAGGAGAGAAGCCGGTTCCTGGAACGGATTTTACTGTGTCGTTCATCAATCTTGAACAGAAGTTATGCAGGTAATGACCACAGCCTCACGCATCCTCTGCAGCTCCCTGCAGGACAGGATCATGTCCGCGGAACAGGCCGCGGCCCTCGTGCCATCCGGAGTAAACGTCGGCATGAGCGGATTTACCGGTTCCGGGTATCCAAAGGCGGTTCCCGCCGCGCTCGCCGGGCTCATCGCCGAAGCCCACCAGGAAGGCCGGAAATTCAGAATAGGCGTCTGGACCGGCGCCTCCACCGCGCCGGAACTCGACGGAGCCCTTGCCAAGGCAGAAGGCGTGGAGATGCGCCTTCCCTACCAGTCCGATCCGGTTTGCCGACAGCGCATCAACGCCGGAGAGATGGAGTACCTCGACATCCACCTCTCCCATGTTGCCCAGTTCGTCTGGTTCGGCTTTCTTGGCAAGCTCGACATCGCCCTGGTCGAGGTAGCGGGCATTCTCGAGGACGGGCGTCTGATTCCCGCCTCTTCGGTCGGCAACAACAAGACCTGGCTCGAACAGGCGGACAAGGTCATCCTCGAGGTGAACTCCTGGCACAACCCCGCCCTCGAAGGCATGCACGACATCTACTACGGCACCAGCCTGCCGCCGCACCGCAAGCCGATTCCGCTGGTCAGGCCGCAGGATCGTATCGGCGAACCCTATCTGCGCTGCGATCCCTCGAAGGTCATTGCCGTGGTGGAAACCCACAGCCCCGACCGGAACTCGCCGTTTTCGCCACCCGACGAGAATTCGCGCCGGATTGCCGACAACATTCTCGACTTCCTCCAGCACGAGGTGAAGAAGGGACGGCTTCCGAAGGAACTTCTGCCGCTGCAGTCGGGCGTGGGCAATATCGCCAACGCCGTCATGGCCGGCCTGAACGACGGGCCGTTCGAGAACCTCGAGGCCTATACCGAAGTGCTGCAGGACGGCATGCTCGACATGATCCGTTCAGGCAAGCTCTCTTTCGCCTCGGCCACGGCCTTTTCGCTGAGCGATGCCGGCCTCCGGGAGTTCAACAGCAACATCGATCTCTACCGCGACAAGATCCTCCTGCGTCCGCAGGAGATCAGCAACCATCCGGAAGTCATCCGCCGTCTCGGGGTGATCGCCATGAACGGCATGATCGAGGCCGACATCTACGGCAACGTGAACTCCACGCATGTGATGGGTACGTCGATCATGAACGGCATCGGCGGTTCCGGCGATTTCGCGCGCAATGCCTATCTCTCCATTTTCATGACCCCGTCGCAGGCCAAGAACGGAAAGATATCGTGCATCGTGCCGATGGCCTCGCATATCGACCACACCGAACACGACGTCCAGATTCTGGTTACCGAGCAGGGGCTTGCCGACCTGCGGGGCCTTTCGCCGAACCAGCGTGCGAAGGTGATCATCGAAAACTGCGCCCATCCGGATTTCAGGCCGGCGCTGATGGATTACCACAAACGGTCGTTCGACAGCTCCTTCGGGCGGCACACGCCGCACATGCTCGGCGAAGCCCTGTCGTGGCACCAGCACTACCTTGCCGGCGGCAGCATGCACTTCTGAGGATCAGAGGAGCCTCCGGAAAAAGCAAAAGCCCGCGCGATGCGGGCTTTGCTGCTTGCAGCCGTGGCTGCACGCTCTGTCGGGAGCCGGCTTTCGCTTCAGTCGCGCTTGCGGAACTGCTGCAGCAGCAGCGAGAACAGGCTCTTTTTCCGGCCTCTTTTTACCGGAAGCCCCTCCTTTTCCCAGCCGATAATGCCGCGCTCCATGTTGACCACCTTATGGTATCCGCGACTCAGAAAAAGGCGGCTCGCCGTTACGCTGCGATTTCCGCTGTTGCAGGCGATCACGAGATTGC
>JAAXXP010000076.1 GCA_013334435.1 Chlorobiaceae bacterium
CCGCGCCTGAAACCTCGCACGCCATCGCCCAGACAATCCGTGAAGCGAAAAAAGCGAAAGAGGAGGGAAAGGAGAAGGTGATCCTCATGAACTGGTCAGGTCACGGACTGATGGACCTGCAGGGTTACGACGCCTTCATGTCGGGCAAACTCACAGACTGCGCGCTGCCCGAAGAACTGCTCGCTCAGTCGCTCGAAGCCGTGAAGGATCATCCGAAACCACCGGAACGGTAAAAAAAAGGGCACCCCCCTGAAAACCGGGGGTGCCCTGCCAAATGACCACGACGCTCCTTCAGAAGGTCATTTCCCTTCGGGAGGCGTCACCTCTACCTTTCCGCTCGGCTCCTGGGCATGCCCCTCTATAAAACGCAGCTCCTTGTCGGCTTCGTCGTAGATGATCCTTATCAGGCTGCCTTCGGGAAAGCGGCCCTTGAGCATCTCTTCGGCCAGAGGGTCCTCGACATACTTCTGCAGCGCCCTTTTGAGCGGACGGGCTCCGTACTTCTGGTCGTAACCCTTGTCGACAAGAAACTCCTTGGCTTTCTCGTCGATTTCCACCTCGATACCCATCTCCCGGAGTCGCCTGAAGAGCTTGCCGGCAGTGATGTCGATAATCTTGAAAATATGCTGCTTTTCAAGCTGATGAAACACCACGATATCGTCGATGCGGTTCAGAAACTCCGGGTTGAACACCCTCTTGAGCGCATCCTCGATGGTGGACTTCATGGCCTTGTAACTGCCCGCGGTATCATCCGGAGGGGAGAAGCCCATGCCCGCGCCCGCTCCGATGTTCTTGATATCCTTCGCCCCGATATTCGAGGTCATGATGATGATGGTGTTGCGGAAGTCGACCTTGCGGCCGAGACCATCGGTCAGAATGCCTTCGTCGAGCACCTGGAGGAGAATATTGAAGACGTCGGGATGCGCCTTTTCGATTTCGTCGATCAGCACCACCGAGTAGGGTTTGCGCCGTACCTTCTCGGTCAGCTGGCCGCCCTCTTCGTAACCGACATAGCCCGGAGGCGCGCCGACAAGACGGCTGACGGAGAACTTCTCCATGTACTCGCTCATGTCGGCCCTGATCAGGGCATCTTCACTGTCGAAAATGTAACGGGTCAGCGCCTTGGCAAGCTCGGTCTTGCCGACGCCGGTCGGGCCGAGAAAAATGAAGGAACCGATCGGACGGGAAGGGTCCTTGAGCCCGGCACGGGTCCGCTGGATGGCCTTGGTGATTTTTTTGATGGCCTCGTCCTGACCGATAACCTCTTTCATAAGGTCGGCCTCCATGGAGAGCAGCTTCTTGGACTCCGACTGGGCAAGCTTGACCACCGGAATACCGGTCATCATGGCGATCACCGAGGTGATATCGGTTTCGGTTACATCGTACACGCTCTCCGAAGCACGCTCCTCCCACTCCTGTTTGGCCTGGTCGAGTGCATCGAGCAGGCTCTTCTCCTTGTCGCGAAGCTTCGCGGCCTCCTCGAAATTCTGCATCTTCACCACCTGGTTTTTCTCGGTCTTGATCTCCTCGATAGACTTTTCAAGTTCGAGAATCTCCTGGGGCACATGAATATTGCTCAGATGGACCCTGGCTCCGGCCTCGTCCATAACGTCTATGGCCTTGTCGGGCAGGAAGCGGTCGGTAATGTAACGCTCCGACAGCTTGACGGCCTTTTCGATGGAATCTTCGGAGTACTGCACATGGTGGTGCGCCTCGTACTTCGACTTGATGTTGTTGAGAATCTGGATGGTTTCATCAACCGTCGCAGGCTCAACCATGATTTTCTGGAACCGGCGGTCGAGCGCCCCGTCCTTCTCGATGTACTGCCGGTACTCGTCGAGCGTGGTGGCTCCGATACACTGCAGTTCACCGCGGGCCAGAGCCGGCTTGAAGATATTGCTCGCGTCGAGCGAGCCCGAAGCTCCCCCCGCGCCGATAATGGTATGCAGCTCGTCGATAAAGAGAATGACATCACGGGAACGCTCGAGCTCGTTCATGAGCGCTTTCATGCGCTCTTCGAACTGGCCCCGGTATTTGGTGCCGGCCACAAGCGCCGCGAGATCGAGCGCCACGACCCGCTTGTCGTACAGCACGCGCGAAACCTTGCGCTGCACGATCTTGAGCGCCAGACCTTCGGCAATCGCGGTCTTTCCCACGCCCGGCTCGCCGATCAGCACGGGATTGTTCTTTTTGCGGCGGCTGAGCACCTGTGCGACCCGTTCGATCTCTTTTTCTCGCCCGATAATCGGATCGAGCTTGTCCTCAAGGGCAAGCCTGGTAATATCGCGCCCGAAATTGTCGAGTACCGGCGTTTTGGTGCGCTCCCCTCGCTTGGGATCGCCTTTTTTCGGCGACCGCTCGGCCGAACCGGTAGAAAAGGAGCCCTCAAGCGGCGGTTCGTCGGAGTCGCTTTTTCCCGTGGTGATGCTGATCAGTTCGTCCCTCACCATATCGTAGGTCACTCCGAACTGCTCGAGAATCTGGGCTGCGATATTGTCGTCGCCCTTGAGAATCGACAGCAGGAGATGCTCGGTCCCGATGACGTTCGACTTGCAGATTTTAGCTTCCAGATAGGTTATCTTCAGCACCTTTTCTGCCTGTTTGGTAAGCGGCACATTGCCCATCTGCGTTGCCGGCACCTTGGGATGCGTACTCTCCTCTATTTTCTGCTTCAGGCTGAACAGGTCGATTTTAAGGTTTTTCAGAATCCGGGCGGCAATGCCCTCCCCCTCCCGGATGAGACCAAGCAGAAGATGCTCGGTGCCGATATAATCGTGACCCAGCCTCAGCGCCTCTTCACGGCTCAGCCGGATAACGTCCTGTACTCTATTCGAAAAATTTCCTTCCATTTCTTTTTCTATGATGATAAGATTGTTTTACAACCCTGTTGAAAGTCACTCTGCGCTAACGGTTCCCCGATACAGGTCAGGGCATCTTTATTTTACTGTCCGAAACAGCTCGACTGCACGGCGGGCGGAGCTGGAAAACCGGAATATGCACCAGGCACAGAGGCTTTCCGGGCAACGGCCGACCCGGCATTCGGGTCGTGTAACAATCAAATATGGATGACCATCAATAAACCTTAATTAATTATATAAATATCAGGCCTTAAAACCAATGACCGTAAAAGCAAAACAGCATCCCGCCATTAAAGGTTTCTGACGTAAAGAGCACAGCAATGAACGTTCACCATATCCTTATCGACGACCTGAACCCGGAACACCGCGAACTGTCGATCTGCCGGTCCGGCGCCATCAACAGAATCCGGCTGGAGGACACCGACTACCGCGTCTATGCCGCTCTGGAGATCGATGCCCACGACTATGCGGCACTCTTTCACTACCGAGTCATCGAAGCGTGCAATGCCCTGACCTTTCTCTCCGAATCAGCAAACGGCCTTGACAGCTGGGACGAGGCGTTCCTGCACAGGAGCAACCTTGCAAGGCTTGCGGCCATCCTGTCGGATGCCGCAGGAAAGATCGACCGGCAAAAGAGCGAAACCATAGTGCTCGGATGGCAGGATCAGCCGGTTGCCGTCGCCTACCTGCGCAGGATAGATCCGCTGAAAACGCTCGAATTCCTCGAAAAGCTTCTCTCGTTCGTCCGTGAAAGCGAAAAGGAAGGGTGCGATCTGGAGTTTATCCTGTAACGGAGCGAAGCAAGGCGACCCGTTGTGAAACCGTACTTTTCGGCACATCGCACAACTCGTAGCCCAGCCGCTCATAAGCGCGGCAGATCGACCGGTAGAGTTCCACGGACTCCGGATAGCTCTGGGGACGCTCGCTGTCGTTCACGAAGATTTCCTGCCAGGGAGGCAGGACAAAAACCCTTCTCTGGTAGCGGCAGGCGGCATGAACGTCAAGATACTCCTGCGGCACCGGATAGCCTCCGGCTTCGAGGTAGCCGAAAATATCGGGAAGTCCGCGATCGAAAAAGCAGATGCCGCCGCTCCGGAGGGCATGCTCATGCTGGCTTGCCATCGCATGGAAAGCCAGGCGAGCGAAGGCGGGCATGTTTTTCCACGGCAGCACGCCATCCGGCAGTTGACTCTGCTCACGGATAAGCTCCCGCGACACCTCGCCGTAGCATCGGTACCCTGCGCGGCACAGCGCGTCGAGCAGGGTGCTCTTGCCGCTTCCCGGCCCTCCGGTAATGATGTACCCCTCCATGCTCTTCTCCCCGACTAACGCCGCTCCATGAGAAATTCCGGAAAGCCCCGCGTCTCTCCCCAGTAAAGGTGTATATAGGATGCAACGGTGTTCCCGACCCGAAAAACCCCCGTTGAACATCGCTCATCGCGTGCATCGGAGACGGAGGCGATGTTCCGGAGTTCTCCCTGCCGCCCGATCCGGGAGTAGTGAAATTCATGTCCCCGGAGCTCATCAGGATAAAGACCCTCAAGGAGCACCTTGCGATAGCCAAGGGTCAGACGGGCTCCCTGCATGGTGGTGTCGAGGTCCAGCACGCCGCACATCGGATGCGGCGTGCCGTCAGCCGTCATGAGCGATCCTCCGAGATACATCATGCCCCCGCACTCGGCATAAGCCGCCCTGCCTGCGGCGCAGTAGGCGGCAATCGCCTTGCGCATGTCCCGGTTGGCGGCAAGTCTGCCGGCATAGAGCTCCGGGTAGCCCCCGGCAAGATAGAGCAGATCGGCTTGCGGAAGAGAGCGATCCTCCATCGGACTGAAATAGACAATATCTCCGTGATCCTGCAGAACGGAGAGGTTCTCCGCATAGAGAAAGCTGAACGCCTCGTCACGGGCAACGGCAATGACCCGGCGACGGGTTTCGCGCGAGCGATTGTCACGGCAGGCACGGCCTGTGACAATCTGCGGAATCTCTTTTTCGGCAAGCGCCAGAAGCCGGTCGACGGCAACGGTTTTTTCGACATGGGCGGCCATCGCCTCGATAACCGCTTCCCGGTCGTAACCCGCAGATGTGTTGAGCCCGAGATGCCGCTCGCTGATGACGACATCCTCGTTCCGCGGCACATAGCCAAGCGGTTCCACCCCGGCGTCCAGAGCCGCGGCCTCCAGAAAACGGTAGTGCGAAGGGGTGTTCACCTGATTGAAAATGACACCGGCAAGCCGCAGGCGGGGGTCGAAGGTACGGAAACCGTGAAGCAGCGGAGCTGCAGAATAAGCCATGCTCTTTGCATTGACCACCATGATGACCGCAATATCGAGCAGTCTGGCTATTTCGGCGCTGCTTCCCCGTGCCTTTTCCGCTCCGTCGAAAAGTCCCATCACGCCCTCGACGACCGAGACGTCCGCATTGCGGCTGTAGCGCTGAAACAGATCGTGAACATGAGCCTCCGAAGACATGAAGGTATCGAGATTGATGCCGTCGGCCGCACGACCTCCGAAGGATGCCGCGAGCGTATGCAGGCGGGTATCGAGGTAATCGGGCCCGCACTTGAACGGCTGAACCCTGAAGCCCCTCCGGGAAAGAATCCTCAAAAGGGCGAGGGTGATGGTTGTTTTGCCGGAACCGCTTGAAGGCGCTGCGAGAAGAAATGCTGTCTGCTTTGCTGCCATAATGCCTGTGACCTCAGTCAGCCCTCCGCTTTACGCACCGGTGTGCAGAAACGTGTAATTGAGCGCTCCGACCAGTTTCCGGCTGCTGACCAGCTTGAAAGGCGAAGGTCCGTCTGCCGATGCCTGCGGCGGAAGAGGAATGCCGGATGTTTCGGCAGCACTGCTGTAATAGTCGAGCTTTCGGGGATGCAGTGGGCTGCAGGCGTTGAACACCTCACCCCATTGCTGCAGATGGATGATTTCCGCCATGATCTGCACGCAATCATCCCGGTGAATCAGGTTCATCGGCTGATCGGGAAAAGCGATTTCCGTCATCCGACCTAAATATTTTTCAGGAGTGCGGTCATAGCCGACAAGACCTCCGAAACGCAGAACGGTGGTCTGGAATCCGGGTTCCTGCAGGAGCATCTCCTCGACATGCAGCAGCGCCTGCCCGACCGGAGACTCGGGATCGACGGCATCATCTTCGCTCACCTCACGGTTGAGCATCGGATAGACCGAAGTGGAGCTCACAAACAGCACCGAACGTACCGGCGACTGCCGGAGTGCGTCGATAAGCGACGAAATCTGCTGGATGTGAAACTCCGCTACATCGTCGCGGCGCGGAGGTGGAATGTTCACCACCAGAATATCGCTCTGCAGAAAATCGGCAAGATCCTCGCCCTCCATTTCAGGATCGAGCTTCACCAGAAAGGGTTCGACGCCTGCATCGCGAAGCAGGTCGAGTTTATCCTCCCTCGTCGTGGAGCCCTTGACGGCATGTCCTTCGGCAATGAGGGTTTTGGCAAGCGGCAGCCCGAGCCAGCCGCAACCGAGAATGGTGATTGTTTCCTTGTGCATGATATGGATTCCTGTCGTTGAGCGTTGCTCCGGTTGAAGGTAAACGATACCATAATAACCAATTCCCCGCGAAACCGGCAACATCCAGCACATGCTTGCGTCCCGGCAAAAAAAAATTTGCAGACTCATCAGGTGTGCTTACATTGCTGTTGGGTCTAGGCCCTTATATTATGCAACGATAACAATGGAGGAAAACATGATGAAGATGATGAGAACAGCAATCGCCGGCGCAATGATCCTTATGGGTTCAGCAGCAATGGCCGAAGCCGCCACGCCCTATATCAGCGGGTCTGTTGGCCTTGTCTTTCGAGGAGATTCCGATGTTGAGGATGGTGGAGTATCCTATTACCAGTCCTACGACACCGGTTATGCCCTCACCGGAGCGGTGGGTCTGGACACCGGAAAAATGAGATTCGAAGGTGAAATCGGCTATCAGCAGAACGGCATAGAGGACGCAGATGATCTCGATATGTCGATAACCACCTACATGGCCAACGGCTACATTGACCTCGGTGTTCCCGCCAGCCCGATCACTCCCTACCTTACCGCCGGTATCGGACTTGCCGACGTCAGATATGAAGGCGTTGGCTTCTCCGACGACAGCAGCACCGTGCTTGCCGGCCAGATCGGCGTCGGCGCCGGGTTCAGCATCGCCCCGATGGTGACGCTCGACGCGAAGTACCGTTACATGATCGCCGATGATGCCGAGTTCGACGATGTAAAATTCAGCATCGACAGCCACAACGTGATGCTCGGCCTCAGAGTAGGCCTCTGAACCCCGGCATCAGCATGACTCTGGACAAGCCCGTCTGCAAGGACGGGCTTTTTTATCCTCTCTCCAACAAAGCCAACCATTTCATTCCATGGCCGGAAACACGCTGTCGCTGACCATCCTTTCGGACAACAATGCAGCCTCTGGCTGCAGCGCCGAACACGGTTTTTCACTGCTGATGGAAACCCTGGAGAGCACCATTCTTTTCGATACCGGAAGGGAAAACGCGCTTCTTTCGAACGCCGCGGCACTCGGCGTGGATCTGTCGAGGACAAAACAGCTCGTACTCAGCCACGGGCACTACGACCATACGGGGTGCATAGCCGAACTGCTCGAACTTGCGCCTGATGCATCCGTTTTTCTGCATCGTGCAGCTTTTCAGCAGCGCTACAGCATCCGCGACGGCATACCCAAACCGGTGCATATGCCCGAGCCCGCCCTGACTGCGCTCAACTCGCTGCCGGAACAGCAGCTGAACCTCATCGAACAGCCTTCCGTGCTCTCATACAGTGCGGCGGTTACCGGTCCGGTCCCCCGAAGAACCTCCTACGAAGATACAGGGGGGCCGTTTTATCTCGACCCGGAGGGCACCAGGCCCGACCCTGTCGACGACGATCTCTCGATCTGGCTTGAAACCCGTGACGGACTGGTGCTTGTGACCGGATGCTGCCATGCCGGCATCGTCAACACCCTCAGGTACGTTACCGAACTGACCGGAAGCGGACGCATCGCCGCACTCATCGGAGGCTTTCACCTCTCGGCGGCTTCACCCGAACGCCTCCGGCTGACGGTCGATGAGCTCAACACCTTCGACATCGGGCGCGTCATCCCCTGCCACTGCACCGGCGAGGCTGCGGCAACATACTTCCGCCGGAATCTGCACTGCCCCGTCGAACCGGGCTACGCCGGCATGCGCCTGGAGTTTCCGCTGTAAGCGGTCTCCGCTCTGTCCTGCGCGGAGCCGACGGACAACGCCCGGCTCCCGTTGCCGGTCAGCCTGAAATCGTGCACGACTCCCGGATTGCGACCATTCTCACTCCCCCTGCTTCTCGGTCAGGTACTTCCAGTACTTCATGGGCATGTTCGACTTCTGCAGACGGGGATTTTTCCGGTCGGGAATGGCGATGGTACGAAAGAATGTCTGCCAGAGCGCCTGCACC
>JAAXXP010000077.1 GCA_013334435.1 Chlorobiaceae bacterium
TTTGGCCGCCGGTTTCCTTCTTTCGTATCGGTTCAGGATTTACGCTTCATCGATCTGACGAAGGATTTCCCGCAGGGAGCCGGCTGTCGCCAGTTTTTCCCCGTCAGTCGGAGCATGGTAAAAGCCGATAATGGCTTTAGCGCCGATACCGATCGGGGGATACTCCTTTCGGGCAAGCATCGGCATCAGGGAAAGATAGTTCAAGACGTTCTCCCTCTCCATGCCGTTTATTTTGCCCAGAACCTCTTCCGCGATGCCGGCGGCGGCATCATCGCCGAGACCTGCAACGTAAGCGGCGCCCTGCACGGCACCGTACTGGAAGCCGAGCACGGCAAAAACGACATCCCTGTTCGTGCTGCTTTCCAGTCCGGCGGGACATTGCCCGATCGCTTCAGCGAGGAACTGCAGCGACATTTTCGTTACAGCTTCGATGCTGTCCGTCATCCTGAAATCATTCTTTTTCCCTGACCTCCTCCAGAACGAAAAGCAGCTGACCCTGTTTCACCATCTGGTTGAGATGCACCGCGATTTCGGTGATCTGCGCATCGTAGGGTGCGAAGATCGCGTTCTCCATTTTCATGGCCTCGAGATTTGCGATCTCTTCGCCCTTGTGCACGATATCGCCCGCCCTTACCGGACCGCGTTCAGGATTTCCGATGCGCCAGACGGTTCCGTTGATCGGTGCGCCGATATCGGTAAGGCCTTTGGCCATCCTGATCTCCGTCTTACGGGCGCGGGGCGTTTCGATCTTGAATACCCGGATCTGGTTGTTGACCTTCATCACGGCGTGAATGATGCCGTCGTGCTCCGCACCGATCGAGACCCGCTCGATGGAGTACGGAACCCCCCGGTATTCAAAATCGACCTTGCTGCCCGCATTCTGCAGGCCGGACTTCCAGACGTCGGTCGGCAGCACGAGCGGGGTATCTCCGTATTTTTCGCGGAACTGGATGAAGTCGAGGGCATCTTTCGGGTGCATGAGATACAGAATGAACTCCTCTTCGCCCGGGGTGCGGTCAAGCTTTTCGGTAAGCTCCTGGTACAGTCGTTTCAGATCTTCGTCCGGCAGGGCGTCAAGCGGGGAGTCTTCGCGGCGCTGGCGGATTTTTTCCGGGCCTTCCTCTCCGAAACAGCTGGTATAGACCCAGTCCGCTGGCCATCCCATCGGCAGTTTTCCGTAGCTTCCGACGATGAGGTTCTTGAAATCTCCCGGGGCGCCCCGGAAAAGATGGAGCAGTTCGTCCTGATCTTCGGGCGACATGGCGTCGAAATCCTGCTTTTTCTCCTCGATAAACCGGGTCAGAAGATCGATGACGTGATTGACGCCGGCCACGCCGCGCTCCTTGGCGTAGTGGTTCACGATGCCGCTGCAGGTTACCCACGTGACCTGCGAACCGGGCGTCACGTCGAAATATTTCACGATCTGGTTGTAGAGCGACATCATTTTGAGTATCGCGGGCATCAGGTGCAGGAATCCCCCTTTTTGCGCCTGCTCGAAGGAGCTTGGAAAGGCCCCGCCCGGCATGCGGTGCATGACGACGCCGTGATCGAAGCCTTTGAAGGGCGACTCCGCCCATTCGTAGTGGCGGATCCAGTCGCGCACTTTCTGGACGGCGTCGTCGGCCGCCCTGATGTTGAGATGGACCCTCATGCCCGACTCCTCGAGGAACGAGGCTACGCTCAGAAGCGGCGCCTGGCCGAAGAAACGGGTGAGGGAGTCCTCTTCGACGTCGATGATGCCGGCTCCCGCCTGAACGGCGGCCAGAATGGCCGGGAGGGCAAGGCCATCGGTGGCGTGGCGGTGGTATTGCAGCACCAGGTCGGGATAGGCCTGCTTGATGGCGTCAAAGAGCGAATGCATGCGCCGGGGGCTTCCGACGCCCGCCATATCCTTGATGCAGAGAATGATTTCGTCCGTGCCGCCGCAGAGATCGACGATCTCCCTGACGAGCTTCAGGAAGTAGGCGTTCGTCGTCCAGTCGGCCTGGGTAAAGGCGATGGCCGGCTGGAAAAGTCGGCCGCGCTTCATGACCACTTCGGCCACCGTACGCATGTTGCGCACGTCGTTGAGGAACGAGAAACAGCGCCACACATCGATATCGACCCTTGAGATCACATGCTCGATGATGTTTTTCGGATAGGGACGATATCCCCACAGGTTGGTTTCGCGGACGAGCGTCTGCAGCAGCACGTTCGGCATCTTCTCCCGCAGCAGCGCAATCTCTTCGAAGGGGCTTTCGCGGCGGTTCATGATTCCCACATGCCAGCGCGCTCCGCCGTGGCACTCCGAGCTGAACAGCCCCATTTCGTTGTATTCCTGAGAGAGGGTGGAGAGGTCGCGGATTCTCAGGCGGTTTTTATAATCCGACTGTCCGGCGTCTCTCATTCCGGTCGAGGTAAGGGCAATCGCATCCAGCCGGCGAACGTTGCTGACGATATCTTTCGGGCTCATCCCCGGTTTGACGAAGACAGAATTGGTCATGGTTGTTAAATCCAGTTCGGTGTTCCAAGAGCGGAAATTTCAGCTACATATCTGGCGATTTTCAGTACGTCCTCTTCGCTGTCGCCCTCCGGGAACATGGAGACGAGTTCGTCCATATGCTCTTCGATAAAGCGCGTCGAGAAATCGCCCCTGATGAAGTCGCGGTGCCGGATGATGCTCAGAAGCAGCGGTGCGAGGGTTTTGACCCCTTCCACCCTGAGGTTGCGGCAGAGAATGCTGTCCATCTTCATGATGGCGGTCTCCCGGTCGGGGCCGGTCGTCATCAGAAGCATGACCAGCGAGTCGTAGTAGGGCGGAATTTCGGAGCCTTCATAGACCCCCTGCGATACCCTGGCGCCGGGATAGAGGTTCAGGTGCAGACGGCTGATGTTGCCGAACGACGGGCTGAACGTTGCCGGATCTTCGGCATTGAGGCGGACTTCCAGAGCCCATCGGTTCGGGCGGATGTCCTCCTGCTGGAAGCTGAGCGGGTCGCCCTGCGCGATGTCGAGCATGAGGCTGACGATATCCACGCCGGTCACCAGTTCGGTGATCCCGTGCTCCACCTGCAGGCGGGTGTTCACTTCGAGGAAGTAGAATTTGCCGGTCGCCGAATCGAGCAGAAACTCGACCGTTCCTGCCGAGGAGTAACCGATGGAGCGCATGAGCCGGACGGCCGTGTCGCAAATCGAGCGGCGGGTCACGTCGTCAATGCTCGGAGAGGGCGCTTCTTCGATGATTTTCTGGTTGCGGCGCTGCAGGGTGCACTCGCGCTCGTAGAGATGAATGACGTTGCCGTGCTGGTCGGCGATGATCTGCACCTCGATGTGCCGGCCCTTTTCGATAAACTTTTCAACGAGAATCTCGTCGTTGCCGAACGATTTTTTCGCCTCGGAGCGGGCCTGCGCCAGTGCGTTCTCAAGTTCGGAATCGTCGGTGACCCTCACCATTCCCTTGCCGCCGCCGCCGGAGGATGCCTTGATGATGATCGGAAAGGCCACGTCCTCCTCCTGCATCCACCTCCGGATTTCCCCGGCGGTTTTCGGGGAGTCGATGCCGGGGATGGTGGGGACTCCTGCCTCCCTGGCGATGTTCTTCGACTCGATCTTGTCGCCCATTTTATGGATGACCTCGGGGCTCGGCCCGATCCATATCAGGCCCGAATCCTGCACCAGCTGCGCGAACTTGGCGTTTTCGGAAAGAAATCCCCAGCCGGGGTGTACGGCATTGGCGCCGTTCTTCCGGGCTGCCGCGATAATCTTTTCCATGTTCAGGTACGATTCAACGGGCGGGGCTTCGCCGATATGAACCGCGTCGTTTGCCATGAACACGTGAGCCGCGAGCCGGTCGGGAGTGCTGTAGACGGCCGTCGTCGGGATCTTTCTGTCTTTGCATGTCTGAATGACCCGTACGGCCGGTACGCTGCGGTTGGCTACGAGAACCTTTTTGATTTTTTTATCCATTATGCCTTTGCCGACTTAAGAAATTCGGGAGTTCCGGTTTTAAAACGTGACAATACAATCCATCATACCTATTTGAAAACATGCTTGCAAGAGATTTCGCAGTTCAGGAATATCATTTTTTTTAACAGCCCCGCAAAAACCGGAGAGAGAAGGGGCCTGGACTTTTCGGGACGAAAGAGCGTGCGAACGTGCGCCGGTGTGAACAACTCGTGAAATTTTTCCTCATGAACCTCCCGTTCCGTTTTCCGGAAAATCCTGTGTATATTTGAACATGACGTTTCAAAGCCGGAGGGCCGGATGGCTCCTTTCGGCCTGTAACCGGAAAACAACAACAGGGAGTTGTATTATGCTGAAGGACGCTGCTGCTGCGGCTGGAGGTGCCATACTCCTGACGCCATTGGGAATGCCTTTCGTTATGCACGGGGTCGCCGGAATGCTTGTCGGCGGCGCCGGACTTTTTATTGCCGATTCGCTCATGAAACAGGTGGTCGAGGCCATGAGCAACCCTTCCGGCAGCGACGAAACGCCGGGATCGGAAAGCGGGGTTGTCCACGTGGACGTGACCAGTTCCGGAGGCGGGCAGTAACGGCACTGGAGCCCGTTTTCTGCTTCACCATCGGCTTAAGGCCGACAAAAAAGCCGGAATCGTAAACGCAAGCGGGGCGGGTTGTGGACAATATAGGACTCGAACCTATGACCTCTCGCGTGTGAAGCGAACGCTCTAACCAACTGAGCTAATTGTCCGTGTATCCGGGCCGATACGGCTGCGGAAGGCCCGGAATCCGTTAAAGTAAGGATTGCCTTCGATTTGACAAAAAATAATCTTCCAAAAAAGGAGTAGTATGGAATCGATGAACCCTCCGGGTGGGCTTCTCAAAACCGCAGCAGGAGTGGCAGGCGCAGCCGCCGTCGCACCCCTTGCCCTGCCGCTGCTTCCCGCCGTGGCCGGACTTGCAGTAGTCGGGTTCGGTATTTTCGCTGCCGGTTCGATTCTCGGCCAGGTTGTCGACGGGGTCAAGCACAAGGCAGAGCGAGACGACATCGAGGACCGGCTGCCTTTCAACGGATAGCATTTTTCAGCAGCTCCCCGAGCGCTTCCGGGGTGCTTGCGGGGAGTCTGCATGCATGATCGATGCACAGGAAGAGCATCGGCGTCGGCGAATGCGGGTCGATGCCGTGCGGTATTTCGACATGTTCCAGATTTCCGGCCGCTGCATGCAGGACGCTCAGGCCCGGCAGGTAGCGTGCGTTGAGCGTTTTCAGCAGTTCCTGCATTCCGGGCGACTCCGCGCCGCCGGCAAGAATGGCCGAAATTCCCCCTGTACCGGCATTGTTCAGGGCTGCGAGCATCAGCGGCAGGGCGTGGCCGTTTCGGGAAAGCGTATCGCCGAAACTCCTGAAGCTCGCTTCCGCCATCCGGCGATACGCTTCGTTGCCGGTCATCACGGCGAGATCGAGCAGGTTCAGGATGCATACCGAAGAGGCCGCAGGTTCGGCCCCGTCATACTCCTCCTTCAGCCGCACCGGAACCGTGTCGTCGTCCATTGCGGTGCTGAAGTACCCTCCGTTGACCGGGTCGTAGAACAGATCGTTGCATTTGCTCATGAGCCTGCATGCGGCATCGAGGTAGCGATTGTCGAAACAGGCCTGATAGAGGTCGAGCAGTCCCCTCGCAAAAAAGGCATAATCCTCGGCTTTGCCGGCGATCGCCGCTTCGCCGTCGCGGTAGCGGCGCAGCAGCTTTCCGTCCTCTTTCCTGCAGAGGCGCAGGAGTATGAAATCTGCGGCATTCCGGGCTGCCAGGAGATACGCCGCATGGCCGAGAACCCGGTAACCTCTGGCGAGAGCCGATACCGTGAGGCCGTTCCATGAGGTGATGATCTTGTCGTCGAGCAGGGGACGGGGACGCTGCAGGCGCTTCCGGTAGAGCAGCTCCCGTATCTCGTCGAGATCGGCCGAACGTTCTCCTCCGGAGTGCTCCCGCATGAGCACGTTTTTTCCTCCGAACTCGCCGTGCGGATCTTCCTGCACGTTGCCTTCGGGTTTCATGCCGTAGGTGCTGGCGAACAGCTCCAGCTTCTCCCTTTCGGCAGGAAGCGCCTTCACCTCCTCCCAGCTCCACACATAGAAAGCGCCCTCACGCTTTTCCGGAGTGTCGCCGTCCGGAAAGCTGTCGGCATCCTCCGCCGAAAAGAACCCTCCGGCGGGCGACTGCATGTCGCACAGCAGGTAGTTGAAGATATCCTCGGCAACCGACGAGAAAAACCTGTCGCCGCTTATCTGGTATGCTTCCAGATAGCTCACGGCGAGCTCGGCGTTGTCGTAGAGCATTTTTTCGAAATGGGGCAGGTGCCAGCGCAGGTCGGTGGAGTAGCGGGCGAACCCGCCCCCGCCGTTGCCCATGCTCCGTACATGATCGCGCATGCCCCCATCGGCCATTTTTTTCAGCGTGTGGAGGGCCATGGCCGAAGCTTCCCGCCTTCCCGTGTGAAATGCGTGGCTGAAGAGAAAGGTGAAGAGCGCCGGACGAGGAAATTTCGGTGCGCCGCCGAACCCGCCCCACAGGGGATCATATGCCGATGCAAGCCACCGGAAGCAGGCCTCCGCCGCCGCTCCTCTTTCCGGAACAGAGCTGTTTTCAGCAGGGGAGGGGGGCTGAAGCTGTTCGAAAAAGAGGCGGGAAGCGTCCCTGATGCGCTCCGGATCGGCCGCCCACAACTGCGCAATGGAGGCGAGCACGGTTCTGAACCCCGGCATGCCGTAACGGTCCTCGGGAGGGAAGTAGCTGCCTCCGTAAAAGGGTTTCAGGTCGGGCGTGAGCCATACCGACATCGGCCATCCGCCTCTTCCCGTCGAGGCCTGCACATAGGTCATGTAGAGCCGGTCGAGATCCGGAAGCTCTTCGCGGTCCACCTTCACCGGTATGAAGCTGCCGTTGAGCAGCCTTGCGGTCTCTTCGTCCTCGAACGATTCCCGCTCCATCACATGGCACCAGTGGCAGGTCGCGTATCCGACGGAGAGAAAGATCGGCATGTTCCGTTCCCTCGATTTCCGGAAAGCCTCAGGGCCCCAGGGGTGCCAGTCCACCGGATTGAAGGCGTGCTGCAGAAGATAGGGGCTCTTTTCCCTGGCCAGGAGGTTCGGTTCTGCCGGTTTACGGTTCATGGGGCTTGCGCTGTGCATTTGCGTTCGATGGATGTTCTCTCTTCAACACCCCTGACGGGGGCGAAAGTTCTCCGGGGAGAGGAGAAACCAACAGGATCACCCCGCGGTTGTATGGATATGGAGTTATACAGGTCATTCCGCTTCCGGCAAACGCATCAGTCGCAACAATGAGCTTCATCTTCGACAACGCCACGGCCAACAACCGGAGTATGTCGCTCCTTCCGGTGACCCTTCTTGTGCTGCTGCTTGCATCCTGTTCCGGCAGCGCCCTGCCGGTGCCGGGAGTTCATGTTCAGGAACAAAAGGAGAAACATATGCCATACAATCAGCTTACCCCCGAAGAGGAGCGCGTGATCGTCCGTAAAGGCACGGAAGCACCCTTTTCGGGCAAATATTATCGGAACAGGGAGACGGGAACCTACCAGTGCAGGCGGTGCGATGCCCCCCTGTTCCGTTCCTCCGACAAATTCGAATCGGGCACCGGATGGCCGAGCTTCGACGATGCCCTTCCCGGCGCGGTCAGAGAGGTTCGCGACGCGGACGGACGGCGTACCGAGATCGTATGCGCCAGCTGCGGCGCTCATCTCGGCCACGTTTTCTTCAATGAAGGCATGACCGCCAAAAACGTGCGCCACTGTGTGAACTCGGTTTCGCTGAACTTTCAGCCCGAAGCCCTCAAGCCGCCGGCAACCAGGACGGCGTTTTTTGCCGGCGGGTGCTTCTGGGGAGTGGAATACCATTTCAGCAAGGTAAAGGGCGTGCTTTCGGTCAGGTCCGGCTATACCGGGGGGGAGACCTCCAATCCTTCCTACAAGCAGGTGTGCAGCGGCAGGACAGGGCATGCCGAGGCCGTGGAGGTCGAGTACGACCCCGGCCAGGTGAGTTACGAAACCCTCGCGAAGCTGTTTTTCGAAATCCACGATCCGACTCAGGTGAACCGGCAGGGGCCGGACGTCGGCACACAGTACCGTTCGGCGGTTTTCTTCGCCGACGAGGAGCAGCGCCGGGTGGCTGAAAAGCTCATCGCAGAACTGAAAGCAAAGGGGTACGGGGTGGCTACCACGGTTGAAAAAGCCGGAACCTTCTGGCCCGCCGAGGATTACCATCAGGATTACTACCAGAAGACAGGGCATCAGCCGTATTGTCATAT
>JAAXXP010000078.1 GCA_013334435.1 Chlorobiaceae bacterium
ACGCCGGAGGGCGACTGCACCATTTTCACCGGAAACCCGTCATAACCGGCTGCTTTCATGCGCTTGGCGAATTCCGGCATATCCTTGTCGCGGGTGCTCTGCATTCTTGCGTAGGTGGCGTAATCGAGCACATCCTTGGAAACCCACATATCCGAAACGTTTTCACCGTTGGTCACCCGGACGTGCGTGCAGGAGTAGCCGTTGACGCTCTCCTTTCCGAGATTTTCGATTTTCGCATCCTTGTAAAAATCGGAGTACCCCTCTTCGGCGGCCTCTTTTTTCATCTCGTCGGTATCGATAAGCGTATAGGTTTTGTTGCTCTCGTTGATGAGATAGACCAGATTGGGGGTTTCTGAGGGCGAAACGATCACCATCTGCAGACCTGCGGGCATGTTTTTTATGTTCGATTTCGTCTCCATGCGCACCCCTTCTTTGGCGATGAACATTTTCGTCTCGGTGGTTCCCGCTTCGGGAATGGTGGTTTTCATGGTAAGCAAGCCCTCGAACTCACGTGAAAACGAGAGGAGTGAACCACCCGGTTTGCCGCTTTCAGCGGAAGGCTTTTCTCCGTCTTTTGAACTGTTGCCGCACGCTCCCACAAAGAGAACGGTAAACAGTGCCAGGATAACGACAGAAAACAGTTTACGCATGGCCGTAAAATGGTTATGGTTGAAAAAAGTGACGAAAAAAATCCATCAGGGACGGGAAAGCTGCTCGAACGAGTAGACAAAGGCGATGGTGCCGATCCTCGCGTTCAGCCCCATGACCGGGACCAGAAACAGGCTGCTTCCCTCGGAGAGGGAGTAGGAAACGATCTCCTCCGAAGCCGCATTCATGCCGGGATAGAGCCCTGAAAACGCAAGGCCCTGGAGTTTCCTGTCGGTAGATACCCTGACCGTTCCGTCCGGATCGAGCAGCATGAGCACGCCGAACTGCTTTTTTGCGATCAGTTCGCTGAAATACTCGTCGATCTGCCCGTAATTCTGCTGCATCAGTTCACGGCGGACCGCCCAGGCGAGCGGAACGGCAAAGAGCCTGACGTCCGAGCGCTGCAGGGCAAGCGAACGCTCATCGAGGAGTTTTTCATATCGCAGCTTTTCGGACGAAGCCTTCTCAGCGGCGTCCCTGAGCCGGAATTCACCGAGATAGTAGACGAGAGCTATGCTTCCGGCAAGAAGAAGCACGGCGACCGGCAGGGCAACCGAGAAAAAACGTTTCAGGGGAGAGCGCTTTTCGACCGGTGATTCGGAAAAATCCTGAGCGTCCATTGGTTTACCGGATTTCTGGTTTACGGGTTTACGGCATCACGCAAACGATTGAGATAGAGTTCCTCCTTCTCCTGGATATGGAACCGTTCCTCGGGTGTTCCATCTTCGTAGCCGATCAGATGAAGCGCAGAATGGATGGTCACGCGCAGGAGTTCCATGAGAAAATCCGTACCGAAACGGCGGGCGTTCTCCCCGATCACATCGAGTGAAATGTAGAATTCCCCCTCCACCTCGCTTCCCTCGTTGTAGCGGAAGGTTATGGTATCGGTAGCGTAGTCGTGCTGCAGGAACTCCCGGTTGATGCTTCTGATCAACCTGCGTCCGCAGTAGACCGCAACAATCTCCTCCACACTGAACCCCTCGGAAGCGAGAACGTCTTTGACGGCGAGTTCAAGGAGATCTTCGGGAAGGGCTTTCCTTGTGGTGTTAAATATCTGCAGCGGCATGCTCCATTTCCCGGAAAGCGTTGATGTGCGCGTCGATATGCTTGATACTGTTTTTGTGCACTCTGTAGGTCAGTTCGATCTCTTCATCAAGATAATGCTTTTCGATCACTTCCGCATGTTCGTAGAGATAGCCGATCAGCTTGTAGTTCGACACATGGGTACGGATTTTCCGCTCCCTGAAATCCTTTGCCAGGTGGTCGCCGACTTTTTCCTTCAGGGAGGAAAGATTGATTCCGCGCGCCGCCGATATGAAAACCGCATCGGGATAGCTCGTGCGCAGCTCCCGGAGTACTGCCGTATCATCGAGCGCGTCGATCTTGTTGAAAACCTCGATAATGTTGTCGTGCTGCACGCCTATCTCCTTCAGGGTCAGGCGCACCACCTGCATCTGCTCCTCGAAACCCGGATGGCTCACATCGATCACGTGCAGAAGAAAATCGGCCTGCAGCACCTCGTCGAGCGTAGACTTGAAGCTCTCCACAAGGTTGTGCGGCAGCTTTCTGATGAATCCTACCGTATCGGAGAGCAGCACAAGCTTGTTGATTTTCAGCTCCAGACGCCTTGTTTTCGTATCGAGCGTGGCAAACAGCCTGTTTTCGGCAAAAGCCCCGGCTTCGGGACAGAGCGCATTCATCAGCGTGGACTTGCCGGCATTGGTGTAGCCCACCAGGGCGACCCCGGGGATCGACCGGCGTCCCTGCGTCTGGGTACTGTGCTGCAGCGAAACATCGCGCAGCTTTTTCTTCAGCCACGAAATACGGTTGCGCACCAGCCGCCGGTCGGTTTCGATCTGCGTTTCTCCGGGACCTTTGGTGCCGATGCCTCCCTTCTGTTTCGACAGATGGGTCCACTGGCCGGAAAGGCGCGGAAGCATGTACTCGAGCTGGGCAAGCTCGACCTGCATTTTAGCCCGGGCGGATTTTGCCCTGATGGCGAAAATCTGCAGGATCAGACCGGTGCGGTCGATCACCTTGCATTCAAAAGCCCGTTCGAGATTTCTTGCCTGGCCAGGAGAGAGATCATCATCGACAATAACGATGTCGATCTGCTCCTCCCTGATATATCCGGTAAGTTCATCGACCTTGCCTTTGCCGATATAATGGGCCGGATCGCGCAGCTTGCGCTCCTGGATGATCGTATCGAGCACATCCGCTCCCGCGGTATCGGCAAGAAAAGCAAGTTCCGAGAGATACTCCTCCACCTGCTGTCGCGGTATCTCGGGAGGAGAGCACAACCCTATAAGCACCGCCCGTTCCCTGGGCCGGTCAAGTACATATGTATTCAATATATCTGGTACCTGTTACGTAACTGAATGAATTACAACACGCTGCCCCGTGGGCATTTTGCGATATTTGACGCATTGTTTTATCTTGCCACAACATGAGGAAACCTTGAATAAATTCCATTGCGCCTCTGAACGGCTCCACGGACTGTGTCCGCAACCCCCATGTTCCGGAATTGCACTCTGCACCGGCGAAATGCCCGTTCGGCTTTCGGGAGTCTCGAAAACAGGCCCGATAGTCGATAAACGGATATTCCAGTCAGAAAAACGTTTCTCTATCTTTAAAAGTTACACATTTTTGCGCTCATAAGCATCCGGGAAAACCGCCGTCAGTACCTCGTCCAGACCGGCAGACGGAAAAGGTTTTTCGCCGCACCCTCAGGGGACCGGGAAGTGGAGTCTGAATAGTAAAGTACGCATGTTACATGAATTACCGTTATAATGGACAGACTACCATGCAGGGAACCGAAAAAACGCTCACCCTCGACAACGCATACCGGTACTGCAGGGAGATATCGAAACATCACGCCAAGACCTTCTATCTGGCGACTCTTTTCCTGCCAAAACGCCAGCAGAACCCTATTTTTGCGATCTACGCCCTGCTCAGAACGGTTGACGATCTTGTCGATCTGGCCGAGGACAAGCTCACCAACGGGCAGATTACCCGGCAGGAGATCAACAGCCTGCTTGAAAACTGGAAAACAAGGCTGAAAAGCTGCTATCGTGGGGAGGTCGATCACGACCCGATCATGATGGCGTGGCACGACACCCTGAAAACCTATCCCATCGCCATGGAACTGCCGCTGGACCTTATGGATGGCGTGGCCATGGATATCGAGTTCAGGAAGTTCGAAACCTTCGACGAGCTCTACGTCTACTGTTACAAGGTCGCCTCGGTCGTCGGGCTCATGACTTCCGAAATTTTCGGCTACAGCGACCGGCAGGCGCTGCAGCATGCCATCGAACTCGGCATCGCCATGCAGCTCACCAACATCCTGCGTGATATCGGCGAGGATATCGACCGCGGAAGAATTTACCTTCCCATGGAGGATCTGAAGCGGTTCAACTACAGCGAGGAGGAGTTCATGAAAAAAACCATGAACGACAACTTCCTCGAACTGATGAAGTTCCAGATCGAACGGGCAAGAAGCTACTACCGTTCCGCCGAAAAAGGCATTCCCATGCTTGAAAAAGAGAGCCGGTTCGCCGTCATGGTCAGCAGCAGGAACTACTGCAACATCCTCAAGGCCATCGAAAAGAACGGCTACGACGTCTTCTCCCGCAGGGCATACCGTTCGTTCTTCCAGAAAATCCGTACCATTCCGGGAATCTGGTACAAAACAAGCGTATCATAGCGGCGCCGACCATCGGAGTGCCGGAGTCTTCAGCACAGCAAAACACCTTTATTCATTTCAACCGCCATCATGCCGAAAGAGAACCAGAACCAGGAACAACCGCAGCTTTCCCTCAACGACCAGATGCAGCGCCGTTACGACGAGCGTCTGCACCTCATGGAATCAGGGGTCAATCCCTACCCCTGCCAATTCGACGTAACGGCCGCTTCGACCGATATCATTGAAACCTTCCGCGAGGAAGAACAGCGGCCGGTATCGGTAGCTGGAAGGATCATGACCATCCGCAAGATGGGCAAAGCATCGTTTTTCCACCTGCAGGATTCGAAAGGCCGCATCCAGATCTATCTGAAAAAAGACGAAGTGGGAGAGAGTGCCTACAGCACCTTCAAACTGCTCGACATCGGCGACATCGTGGGAGTCGAAGGCTACAGCTTCAGAACAAAAACGGGAGAGGTTTCCGTGCACGCCCGTCAGTTCGAACTGCTCAGCAAATCGCTTCGCCCCATCCCGGTCGCCAAGGAGAAAGAGGTAGATGGCCAGAAAGTTGTGTACGACGCCTTCAGCGACAAGGAACTTCGCTACCGGCAGCGTTACGTCGATCTGATCGTCAACCCCGAAGTCCGCGACACCTTCATCCGGCGCTCGGCGATCGTGAGCTTCATGCGCCAGTTCTTCTCCGCGAAGGGGTGGCTCGAAGTCGAAACCCCGATTCTGCAGCCGATCTACGGAGGAGCCGCGGCAAGGCCGTTCACGACCCATCACAACGCGCTCGACATGCAGCTCTACCTGCGCATCGCCAACGAGCTCTACCTCAAACGGCTGATCGTGGGCGGCTTCGACGGTGTTTTCGAGTTCGCCAAGGATTTCCGCAACGAAGGCATCGACCGGTTCCACAACCCCGAATTCACCCAGGTCGAACTCTACGTGGCCTACAAGGACTACAACTGGATGATGGAGCTTGTCGAGGAGCTGCTCTACCGCACAGCCCTCAGTGTCAACGGAACGCACGTAACGAGCTTCCTCGGCAACGACATATCCCTTGAACCGCCCTTCAGGCGGCTGAGCATCGTCGACGCCATAAAGGAGTACTGCAATGTGGACGTCAGCGGCAAAAACGAAAGCGAGCTGCGTTCGGCGGCCAAGGATCTCGGTCTGGAACTCGATCCGAAAATCGGCGCAGGAAAAATCATCGATGAAATCTTCGGCGAATTTGTCGAGCCGAAGCTCATCCAGCCGACCTTCATTACCGACTACCCTACCGAAATGTCGCCGCTCGCCAAGGAACACCGCTCGAAACCAGGCTTCGTCGAGCGGTTCGAGCTGATCGCCGGCGGCAAGGAACTCTGCAACTCCTTTTCGGAACTGAACGACCCGGTCATCCAGCGCGAGCGCCTCGAAGCGCAGGCGAAGCTGCGTCTTCGCGGCGACGAAGAGGCCATGGTGGTGGACGAGGACTTCCTCCGCGCGCTGGAATACGGCATGCCCCCCTGCGCCGGGCTCGGCATCGGCATCGACCGCATGGTTATGCTGATCACCGGACAGGAATCGATCCGCGACGTCATTTTCTTCCCGCACCTGAAGCCGGAATGAGCCGAAGGATATTCCACAGACAAATCAAAAAAACCCCGACGCATACCGGGGTTTTTTTGATTTGTGGTTTTCAGTTTTCCGCTGCCTGACCGGAAAAGCACGCTCAGCAGCGCCTCGATCAGGCCTTACCAGCCCAGCAATTTTCCTATTTCACTCCAATCCCCGGTGGCCGCCCCGTACAGCACAGCCAGAACAATGATAAGCAGCAACCAGCCTGTTGTAGCGCTGGCACGCACCGGACTCTGTTCCTGCTTCATGTTCGTCTGATTTGCAGCAGGCTTCCGTCTGCTTGCCCTGCCGGATGGCTTGCCGCCATGAAGACGACAATATCCGTTTGCTCCAGCCTCATTGCGACACGGCTTTCCGGATTTCGTGTGTCCGCGACACTGCATGTATCAACCAGCTAATCTTTTGGGAAATCCCCGGACATTCCGGGCATAACGGCCCCGGCAATCCTTCCAGGGCCACAACGGTTCCGGAGCGTTGTCAGGGTCCGGTTCAGGAACATCGTCAGGGCTGCCAGGCTCCGGCGCATCATCAGGATTCGGCTCAGGAGCATCGTCAGGGTTGCCTGGCTCCGGCGCATCGTCGGGATTCGGTTCAGGAGCATCGACAGGATTGCCAGGCTCCGGCGCATCATCGGGATCAGGCATGGGAAAAACCATGACCGGAACATGCTTTTCGAAACAAGTACGTGATGCCCTCATATCCGGGATGCTGACAAGGTTCATGAAAGGATACCCTCGGGATGCCGCGTAATACGGTAAAGGTAAGGATAATTCCGGATTACACACGAAACCGGCTGACGAATCAGGAGGCATGCACGGATACCGGGGAAAATGTTGCAAAACCGCAAAAAAACACCGCTCCACAACTGTCCTGACACGCTGAATCCATACTTTCATGATTATATTGAGACGTGGTTCAACGCAGTACACGGGGATTCCAAACGCCGCGCGATGCATCAGTCGGGATGCAAAAAGGCAGACGGTCTCCCCTCAACATCCTGACCCGGACCTCATGACCCCTATCCGCAGCCGTTTCCAGCAGCTCTCCCTCTCCGAACTCGTAGCGGAGGGTGAAAACGGGCAGACCGAGTTCAAAAGGCTCGTGCACTCGCCCTCAAAAATCGCCAAACCCATTACGGCTTTCGCCAATACCGCAGGAGGCGTCATTCTCATCGGCGTGGATGACGACAAACGGATCGTTGGCATCCACAGCGAAAAAGAGATCCTTGAAATAGTCGATGAAGGGGTTAAACTGCACATCGATCCGGAACCGGAAATCGAGATCTACCACGAGGAGTTCAAGCGAAGGCTGGTACTCATGGTGCTGGTTCCCGAAAGCCCCGACAAACCGCACTCCCACATCGAACAGACCAGGGACCCGCACACCGGAAAGTCCGTGACGGAAAAGCGGGTCTATATCCGCGAAGGGAGCCGCAACCGGGCGCTGTGCGACGACCGGATAACCCTGATGCAGTCGAAAAAAAATCCGCTGAAGCTCTCGTTCGGCGTCGCCGAGAAAATGCTGCTCGGCTACCTGCAGCAGAACCGGCAGATCACCGCCGGCGAATACGGAGAGATGGCGGGAATCCCGCTGGCGGAAGCCAGGGAGCGACTTATAGCCCTGGTTCGCTCAGGTGCGCTCGCTCTGAGGACCGAGGGCCCTTCGAGCAGCTATACCCTTTCCGTTCAGGCGATGCCGTAGTAGTCGCGGTACCACGCCACGAACCGCCGCACCCCTTCCTCGACGGGCGTTTCGGGCTTGTAGTGCACATCCTGCATGAGCTGCTCGACATCGGCATAGGTATCGGGCACATCGCCCGGCTGCATGGGAAGAAACTCCTTTTCCGCTGTCCTGCCGAGCTGCCGTTCGAGCGCTCCGATGTAGTCCATCAGGTTGACGGGTTTGCTGTTGCCGATATTGTACACCTTCCAGGGCGCACGGCTCGAACCGGGATCGGGATGCAGCCCCGACCAATCCGGATTGCTTTCGGCATTGTGATCGAGCGTGCGGATCACTCCCTCGACGATGTCGTCGATGTAGGTGAAATCGCGCCGGTGGTTGCCATAGTTGAACACCTTGATCGGGCGGTTGTTCAGGATGGCGTCGGTAAAAAGAAAAAGCGCCATATCAGGGCGTCCCCAGGGACCGTAGACGGTAAAGAAGCGAAGTCCGGTTGCTGGAAT
>JAAXXP010000079.1 GCA_013334435.1 Chlorobiaceae bacterium
GAAAAGACAATGCGCACGTCCGCCCCCTCGCTCCGCGCCATGAACAGATCCTTTTCGCTGCCGGGTACGCGAAGCATATCGCCGAAACTGGCAAGAATCACCCCCGGTATGGCGGCGACAGCCAGCGCCCGTTCGATGGTTTCAAGCGGCGTAACGCAGACCGGACAGCCTGGCCCGTGAACCAGATCGACACTGTCGGGCAGGAGCTGGTCGATGCCGTTGCGCATGATCGAATGGGTCTGACCTCCGCAGATCTCCATGATGGTCCAGCGCCGGGTGGCTTTCCGCCTGATTTCGTCGAGAAGCCGCAGGGCAAGTTTCGGGTCCCGGTACTCGTCAAGGTACTTCATACGGCGGCCCGCTTAAAGATCGTCAGGTAAAGGCTCCGCCTCTTCAGGATCCAGCGCGCCGCTTTCGATCAGCTCCTGCCAGAGCTTCAGGCTTTCGGCGGCCTCTTCCTCGTCGATCACTTTCAGGGCGAAACCCGCATGAACAATCGTATACTGACCGGGAACGATATCCGGCACATATTCGAGACACGCCTTTGTTCGGCTGCCGTTCACATCGACGACACCCATTTTCAGGCCGTTTTCATCGGTTATCTCGACAAGTTTCCCTGGTATGGCAAGGCACATGGGCATGAATTAGTATGTTTCAGAGAAAACGTAACCGGAAGATAAATAAAAAGGATAACAAGGCGCGGCAGGAAGTTCGGCGAGCGGGAGCGAACCCGTCTCAATAGCGTACTCCACGGTAGTTCCCCTCCAGGTACTGCCGGCCGATGGCCGCCTGTCCGAGCGAAAGGCCTCCGTCGTTGCAGGGAACCCCGGTATGGGTCAGCACCCTGTATCCGGCTCCCTGCAGCTCGGATACAAGCGTTTCGAAAAGCAGCATATTCTGGAAAACGCCCCCGCTCAACGCAACCTGCCTTATGCCTGTCGTCCGTGCGGCCATTCCGGTTATATCGATCAGCATGTCGCAGAGCGTGCGGTGAAAGCGGCGGCTGATCTCGCCGGGCGCCATACCATCTCCCGCCGCGGCTGCGACGTCACGGACAAGGGGGGAGAGCTGCATGACCCGGCAACCGCCCTCCTCGGCAACAGCGTACCGGAATCCTTCGCTGCCCACAGAACCTTGCGCGGCGGTCATCAGTTCGACGGCAGCCTGCCCTTCGTAGGAAACGACGCTGCACACTCCGGCGATCGAGGCCACGACATCGAACAGTCTTCCGCAACTTGACGTTTCGGGACAGGAAAGGTTTTTTTCAAGCAGTTCGATCACCTCCGACTTCGCCCTTCCCTGAAGAAAAGGGAGATCCGGAACGGCGGAACAGCTTCTGAAAAGGTAACCCAGCGCCGCCCGCCACGGCTGCAGAATGGCCGAATCCCCGCCAGGCAGCGGCATGTACTCGAGCCGTGCGAAGCGCTCAGCTCCGCAGGCATCGCCGATGAGTACCTCGCCTCCCCATATGCTGCCGTCCGGCCCGTAACCGGTGCCGTCGAGTATAAGACCGATCGCCGGACCGGACTCCATGTTTTCGGCAAGACAGGCGGCAAGATGGGCATGGTGGTGCTGCACGCCGAGCCGCGCGATATCCTGCTCCATGGCCCAGCGCGTGGTCAGGTAACCGGGATGGAGATCGTGCACGAGCAGCTCGGGATCGACCCGGAACAGGGACTTCAGATGACGGACGGTATCGCCGAAAAAGCTCCATGTTTCAAAATTCTTCATATCTCCGAGATGCTGGCTCAGAATGGCGTGACGAGCGTGCATGAGGCAGAGCGCGTTTTTCAGCTCTCCTCCTGTTGCAAGCACCGGCGGCCCTGAGCGGTCGAGCATGACCGGAGCGGGCACATACCCCCGGCTTCGTCTGATGAGACGAAGCGCGCCGGAAAGATGCACGGCAACCGAGTCGTCGCAGCGCTGCAGTATCGGCCGGTTATGCATGAGAAAGAGATCAGCAATGTCCCGAAGCCTCAGGAACGCCTCGCGATCGTCGTAAAGCACCGGCTCGTCGCTGAAATTCGCGCTGGTCATCACCAGGAGATCGGGACCATCTTCGAAGAGGAGGGCATGCAGTGGAGAATAGGGCAGCATCACCCCGAGCCGACCGTTGCCGGGAGCCAGAGCTTCGGGAAGAGCGCAGTCGGGACGCCGGGCAAGCAGCACCACCGGGGCCTCCGGTGAGGAGAGCGCTGCCGCCTCGGCCTCTCCGGCCAGACAGAAGCGGCCAACACAGGCAAGATCGCGCATCATGACGGCGAACGGCTTCTGCTCCCGCCCTTTCCGCTCCCTCAGTTCCCGAACCGCATTTTCGTTGCTGGCGTCTACGGCAAGATGAAAGCCGCCGATGCCTTTTACGGCAACGATTTTCCCCGCGTTAAGCCGCGCTGCAGCCTCCCGGATCGCATCGTCCGTCCTGACCGGCTCTCCGTAACCGTCGAGCAGCGAAACGGAGGGCCCGCATACCGCACATGCGTCGGGCTGGGCGTGGAAGCGACGGTCGAGCGGATCGAGGTATTCGCTCGCGCAATCCCCGCACATCGCAAAACGCTTCATGGAGGTAAAGGGACGGTCGTAGGGAATGCTCTCGACGATGGTATAGCGAGGCCCGCACTCGGTACAGTTGATGAACGGGTAGCGGTAACGGCGGTTGCCTGCATCGAAAAGCTCGGCTCGACATTTTTCGCAGGTCGCGATATCGGGAGGAACGAGCGTCTCAACCGCACTGCCCTGCAGCGAACTGTCGATAATAAAACCGGTATTTCCGCTATCGGGCAAACAGGCGATCTCCACCCTGCCGAGTTCGCTGATTCTGGCAAGCGGAGGAGCCTGGTGCTCGAGCGCGTCGAGAAAACCGTCGAGCCGATCGGACGGACCCTGCACCTCCACCAGAACCCCGGAAGAGGTGTTTCTGATGAACCCGTGCAGGCCGAAAGCGTGTGCGAGCCGGTAGACGAACGGCCGGAACCCCACTCCCTGTACAATACCGCAGACGTTTACCCGGAGCCTGGTTTCGGGCGGTTTCCGTGCGGGAATCAGCGTCGTTCCAGTCGGGTTTTCAGCCAATCCAGCCATTGATCGAGTCCGTCTCCGGTTTTAACCGACACCTCGAACCACTCGATATCGTGGCCGACCCTCATGGCGTTCTCCCTGCACGTTTCGGCACTGAACTCCACATAGGGAAGAAGATCGGTCTTGTTGAGAATGCAGACGTCGGCTTCATGAAACATGTACGGATACTTCAGCGGCTTGTCGTCTCCTTCGGTCACGCTGATGACGACGACTTTGAGTGCCTCGCCGAGATCGAACATCGCCGGACAGACAAGGTTCCCCACGTTCTCGATGCACAGGAGCGAGTTATCGGCGGGCTCCAGCTCCTTTACCGCCCGGTTGATCATGAGGGCATCGAGATGGCAACCCGTTCCCGTATTGACCTGGATAACCGGAACGCCAAGCGCCCCGATCCTGTCGGCATCGTTGGTTGTCTGCTGGTCGCCTTCGATAACGGCGACAGGAACCACATCCCTGAGCGCCGGGATGGTTTTTTCGAGCAGCGACGTCTTCCCTGAGCCGGGAGAACTCAGAAAATTCAGAACCAGCATATGCTTCGCCTCGAAATAACCGCGGTTTCTTTCGGCCAGAAGATTGTTCTCGCGGAGCACATCCTGCTCCATACCGATCTTTCTTCCCGCACGTCCCTCATGGGCGTGGTGATGAACCTCATGGTGCGCGTGCCCGTCGCCATTCTCCCCGTGAAGATGTTGATGACCGCCGCCCTCAGCGTGGTGATGGTGTTCATGGTTATGGCCGCTGCCCTCTCCGGGCCTGCGCAGCACAGCCTCGCCTTCCGGTCCGCAACCGCATGTATCGCACATAGCTGCTACTCCTCCTCTATTGTTATTGACTGAATGAGAAATTCATCTCCCGAAACCACCCTGACACCCAGAGAACGGCACCGGGGACACTCGACAAGGTAAAATGAAACGGGAAAAGTGCTCCCGCAGTCCGCACATGATCCCAGAGCCTCGCGCTCCTCGATCAGAAGAACCGCATCCTCGGCAAGGGTGCCCCTGGCTGCAGCGGGAAAGCAGAATTTCAGGGATTCAGGCTGAATACCCGCCATACGGCCTACCACAAGTTCGATCTCGCTTATCCTTCCGGCCCCCTCGAGGCGGGCTTTCTCTTCGACCGCATCGACAATGGAAAGGGCCACCGACATTTCATGCATAACGGAATTGTGATAACAATCGTTTCTGTTGCTGTTCCCTCATCTTACAGTACCAGCTATTACCGATCAACAATTTTTTGTAACTTCGGTAAATTTTTCGAAATCACTATTCAAAGCACTGAACACGTTGAAGAACCTTACCGGATTATGCGGCGTTCCGGCCTGCGACATTAACGGCCTTCTCGACATGGCTGCCGGTTTCAAGAAAAAACTGGCCGAGCCGCTTCCAGCGTTCGACGCAACCCTGCACAACCGCAGGATAGCGCTGGTTTTTTTTGAAAATTCCACGCGTACCCGCTTCTCCTTTGAAATTGCCGCACGCTATCTCGGCGCCGGAACCCTGAGCTTCACGACTTCGGGAAGCAGCGTCAGCAAGGGGGAAACCCTCAGCGATACGATCAGGAACCTCGAAGCCATGCAGGTGGACGCTTTCGTACTGCGCCACTCCTCATCGGGTGCGGCGGACTTCATCGCAGGAATAACCGGAAAAAGCGTCATCAACGCCGGCGACGGATCGCACGAGCACCCTACCCAGGCGCTGCTCGACATTTTCACGCTGCGCGAACATTTCGGCAAAACAGCGGGGCTCAACATCGTCATACTCGGCGACGTGCTGCACAGCAGGGTCGCCCGCTCGAACATCTTCGGCCTGCAGACCCTCGGGGCGAACGTCGCTCTCTGCAGCCCAACCACGCTGCTCCCCCACGATGCTGCCCATCTCGGCGTCAGGCTCTTCACTGACCTTGACCAGGCAATCGAGTGGGCCGACGCGGCAATCGTACTCCGGCTGCAGCTTGAACGCGCGTCCGGAGGGTATCTGCCCTCGCTGGAGGAGTACTCGGCCCACTACGGGCTCAATGACGAAAGGCTCGACAAAATGCGCAAACACCTCCTGGTGCTGCATCCCGGGCCCATCAACCGTGAAATAGAGATATCCAACAACGTCGCCGACAGGATACAGCCTCCGGGTTATTCGAAAAGCATGCTGCTCGAACAGGTCACCAACGGTGTAGCCATAAGAATGGCCGTCCTGAACACACTGCTGGCCGTATGAATACCGATTTCAACCAAAAACCACAACCCTAAGCACATGAAACAGAAAAACCTCCTGAAAAGAGCTGTCGTCATGACAGCGGCCGCCATCGGCCTGGCATGCAGCACCGCATCCGCCGAACCGCTGCTGAACCCGACCTTCAATACCCTTTTCAAACCCCTGCTTGCAGACCCGACAGAACCGAGAATCGCCGTCATGCCCATGATCTCGGAAGACGGCCTCCAGCTCGACATCGGCACCTCGGCCGACATCTATCAGAACAGCTGCAAAACTTTTGCCGTCGGCGTTGATTTCGGAACGTTTTCGCGGCTGAACACCAGCGGAAATTTCAAATTTCCCGTCGACACCATCGACTACCTTTTCGGCATCAATGCCACATGGAAAACCCCTCTGGACAGCGACAGCCTGCCCTTTGACGAATTAAGCGCCCGGCTCCGCCTGAGCCATATCTCGGCTCACTTCGAAGACGGTCATACCGATGACGATGGCCAGTGGATCCAGAGCGGCCCGTTCGAGATTCCGTTCACCTACAGCAGGGAGTTCCTCAATCTGACACTTGCACTGAGCACCCCCGAACACCACCGCATTTATGCCGGCTACCAATACCTCTGGCACAGCATTCCTGACAATATCAACCCGCACTCCTTTCAGCTGGGCGCCGAAATCGCCACACCGGGCAACACCTACCTTGCTGCAGACTTCAAGCTGCTGCCGATCTGGAGAGGCGGAGAAGACGGAGAGACAAAAGGATACCGGGGAACCTGGAATCTGCAGGCAGGCATGCGCCTGACGGCTCTCGGCATGGATCGGGTAAGAGTGGCCTACAACTATTTTTCAGGCATGAGCCGCCACGGCATGTACTTCTACCAGCCCGAGAGCTACAGCACCATCGGCATGATCGTCGATCTGTAAAGGAATTGTTAGCAGTGTGCGGTTAGCCGTGGGCAGGAAGAAAATACTGCTCACTGCTAACCACCCACTGCTCACCGCACACGACTCCCGGTTTCACTGCATCGAGTCGAAAAGCTCCGGAACGCCGTCCGCGTAGCCGTTCTCCCGATGGGTTAACAGATACTGCTTCAGAAATGGCGGGTAGATCTCGAATTCGTGCAGCTCACTGAACGGAATCCACCGCACCTGAATGATCATCTGCTGGTCGTCGCCGTATTCCGGATCTTTTCCGGTTATCAGCTCACCTCCGGTCACCGAACAGTAAAACCCGAGCGAAACCGAATGATGGCGGCTGCCCGCCTCCCGTGAGCCGGGAAAGGGATAGAGCAGTTCCTTGATAAAAAGAAGCGGGCCGACACTGCAGTCGAGACCGGTCTCCTCCTTCATCTCCCTCATGAGAGCCTCGTCGAGGGTCTCCCCGCGCTCCACCCCGCCGCCGGGAAGAATCCAGTAACGATCGGGAAGAGCGGGATCATCAGGAGCGAAACTCTTGTGTTCTATCAGCAGCACCCGGCCGTCCTGCACGCAAACGGAGCTGACTCTGAGCGTAACCTTCGACATAACGGTTCACGATAATGTTTGTTGGACAACGATGAAAATCAGGCATCGGAACGAATAAAGGAGTGCGGTGCGCTGTACAAGGCAGTTCAATAAACAAAATAATCGCCGCCGGGGAAAGCTATTAAGTTGCACTCTCGGCAGAGAATCCCTATTTTCCCCTTTATTTTTCCCAGTATGCCCTTCTCTTCTATGAATCCACCACCGAAACTTGAAAACCCGCAATTCAACGACCCGCTGTGCAGCCATTGCGGTCTCTGCATGGGGAACGCCTGGACTACAGGAGAAAGCCTGGAAAGCTGCGTGTTCAATACCGGCTGGCTTGGAAAGCATGAAGAGCGATTGTTCGGCAGAACAAGAAATGTTCATGACGAGGATGAACTCCGCTTCGGCATCTCTCTGGACCGTTTCAACGCGGTAATGAACAAACCGCTTGAAGGCGCCCAGTGGAGCGGCATCATAACGGCAATTTCAACGGAGGCTCTCCGGAGCGGACTGGTTGACGCTGTAGTGACGCTGCAGGGAAGCACCTTTCAGCCAAAAGCCGTCCTCGCCACAACCGTGGAAGAGATTCATGCGGCCCGAGGAAACAAGCCGGTACTCTCCCCCGTACTGCAGGCGCTGCACAAGGCCTGGAAGAAAAAGGTCAAAAAACTCCTTGTTGTAGGTGCGTCGTGTCATGTTCACGTACTGAGGGACTTCGTGGCAACACACCCCTATTTCAGTGATGTCGAACTGCATGTCGTGGGCATTCCCTGTACCGACAACCTTGAACCGGCCCACCTCAGGTGGGTTTTCCGCCATATCAGCCGGTCACCCGGCACCGTGCTGAATTTCGAATTCATGCAGGATTACAAGGTGCACATCGTGCACTCGACCGGCAAAATCGAGAAAATCCCGTTTTTCAGCCTCCCTGCCGCCGTACTTAAAGTAGGGGTATTCTCGAACAGCTGCATGAGCTGTTTCGACTACATCAACAGCCTGTCCGACATCACGGTCGGCTATTTCGGAGCGCCCTATTCATCGGACGGAAAACTGCAGTGGGTAATGGTGAGAACGGAAAAAGGAAGAAAACTGCTCGACCTGATCCGGAACAGTCTTGCCATATCACCTGAAACCGGCAGCGGAGACAGCTTCGGAGCAGTCAAGGCCTCGATACAGCCGACAATCGGTCCCATCCTGCAGCCGCATCTGCTGGGCGACCGCCGTTCGATGCCGCTTATTTTCGGCAAACTGCTCAGCGCACTCAAGGCAAGAAAAGGCCCCAGAGGCATCGAGTTCGCCCGGTATTCGATCGACATCCACGCCCTGCGGAACTACTTCTTCGTCCGGCACTA
>JAAXXP010000010.1:0-21964 GCA_013334435.1 Chlorobiaceae bacterium
GGCGGCCGTCAGGAGCCCGAAGTCAGGAAAAGAGCCGGACTACCCTCTTTCCAGAAGCGCCCGGACGCCGAGGTGGTAGCTCCGTGGGCCGAATCCGCTGATGACGCCCAGGCAGACTTCGGAGATCACCGAGGTGCGGCGGAACTCCTCGCGGGCATGGACGTTGGAGAGGTGAACCTCCACTACAGGCAGCTTCACGGCGCTGATGGCGTCGCGCAGGGCAATGGAGTAGTGCGTGAGCGCCCCGGCGTTGAGCACCACTCCCGTGCAGGCGCCGCCATCCTCCGCCTGGAAGATCTTTTCGATCAGGACTCCCTCCTCTTCCGACTGGCAGAAGTCGAAGGCCACCCCGGGAAAGCTTTCGGCGAGTTCCCGGTTGATGTCGTCGAGCGTACGGGAACCGTACACCTCGGGTTCCCGCTTGCCGAGCCGCGACAGGTTCGGACCGTTGAGTACAAGAATCGCGCTGGTGCTCATATAACGTATCGGCTGAATTGAGTGAAAATCAGGGCTGTCCCGAAACGCGGACGGGGTTCCCCTTAAAGAATATACTGGCTCAGATCGCGATCGGAAGCCACTGCCGAGAGCTTATCGAGCACCATGGACTTGTCGATCACCACCTTCTCCTCCGTGACGCTTTCGGGAATGTTGAACATCAGCTCCTCGAGCAGGTTGGTCATGATGGTGTGCAGCCTCCGGGCCCCGATGTTTTCGACGCTTTCGTTGACCTTGGCCGCGGTTTTGGCGATTTCGAGTATCGCTCCGTCGGTAAAATCGAGATCGACTCCCTCGGTGCTGAGCAGCGCCTTGTACTGCTTGATGAGCGCGTTCTTCGGCTGGGTGAGGATTTTGTAGAAATCCTCCTCCGTAAGGCTCTTGAGTTCGACGCGGATGGGAAAACGGCCCTGCAGCTCGGGAATGAGGTCGGAGGGCTTGGCCACGTGAAAGGCTCCGGAGGCGATGAAGAGCACATGGTCGGTCTTGACGATGCCGTACTTGGTGGTGACGTTCGAGCCTTCGACGATGGGCAGAAGATCGCGCTGCACCCCTTCGCGGCTGACGTCGGGCCCCTTGCCGCTGCCCGATCCGGTAGACGGTGCGGCAATCTTGTCGATTTCGTCGATGAAAACGATGCCCGACTGCTCCACCTTGTTGATGGCGTCCTTGACCACCGCGTCCATGTCGATGAGCTTCTGCACCTCCTCCTGTTCGAGGATCCTGCGGGCTTCGGCTATCGACAGGCGGCGCTTCTTGCGCTTGCGGGGCAGGCCGCTCATGAGGTCCTGCATGATGTTGCCGATCTCCTCCATCTGGCCGAGCGGGCCGAATATCTGCATCATGCCGCCGGGATTCTCGCTGGCCGTGTCCATTTCGATCTGCCGGTCCTCCATCCGGCCGCTGCGCAGCCGTTCGAGCATTTTTTCGCGGCTGCGCCGGTTGAGCGCATCAGAAACGTCGCTCTCGTCGGCCGGCGCCATGGCGGTTCCCGGTTCGTCCTGTGCGCTCTCATCCTCGTCGTCCTGCTCCTGCGAGCGCGAGGAGGGTGTCGGGGGCAGCAGGATGTCGAGCAGGCGCTCCTCGACGAGCGCGGCGGCTTTCTCCTTCACCTCTTCGGATTTTTCGCTCCGCACCATGGCCACCGACTGGTCGACCAGATCCCGGATCATCGACTCGACGTCGCGCCCAACATAGCCGACTTCAGTGAATTTGGAGGCCTCGACCTTCACGAATGGGGCCTTGGCGAGCTTGGCGAGCCTGCGGGCGATTTCGGTTTTGCCGACCCCGGTAGGTCCGATCATGATGATGTTGTTCGGCATGATCTCCTCGCGGAGATCGTCGCCCACGTGCTGACGGCGCAGCCGGTTGCGCAGGGCGATGGCCACGCTCTTCTTGGCATCTTTCTGACCGATGATATATTTGTCGAGAAGCTCTACAATCTGGTTGGGAGTGAGGTTGTGTGCGGCAATGGCACTTTTCCCCGCTGTGATGACAGCAGCTTCGGTGTCGCTGTGAATGGTCATTGCTGATGGTTGTGAATTCTGATAAAACGGCAAGGAACTCCGGACGGGGCTCAGAGCTCTTCAATAACAATATGGTCGTTTGTATAGATACAGATATCGGCGGCAATCTTCAAACTTTCCTCGACGATATCGCGCGCCGAAAGCGAGGTGTGCCTGAGGAGCGAGCGGGCCGCGGCAAGCGCGTACATGCTGCCGCTGCCGATGGCCACGATGCTGTCTTCGGGCTCGATGACATCACCCGTTCCTGAAATGATGAGCGCCTTGTCCTGGCTGACCACGGCGAGCATGGCTTCGAGCCTGCGGAGATACTTGTCGGTGCGCCAGTCGCGGGCCAGCTCGACGGCCGCCCGTTCGAGCCTGCCGCCGTATGCGTCGAGTTTTTCCTCGAAGCGGTCGAGCAGCGTTACGGCATCGGCCGTTGCGCCGGCGAATCCGGTTATGATCCTTCCCTGATAGAGGCTCCGTATCTTGCGGGTGGAGTGCTTGAGCACGGTATTGCCGAGCGTCATCTGTCCGTCGCTGCCGAGAGCCGCCCTGCCGTCGCGGATGACACCAAGCACCGTCGTTGAGCGTATTAACGGCTTTGTTTGCTGTCCCATAGTTGAATACACCTGTTAAAATATTTTCTTTCTTAGCCTTGCAACTGGAATTTGCATTTGTTCGCGGTATTTTGCAACCGTTCTGCGGGCTATGTTGATGCCCTTGTCCCTGAGCCTTCCGGTTATGACGTCGTCGCTCAGCGGCTGCAGGGACTCCTCCTCTTTCACCATTTCGGCAATGTACTGCCGGATGATCTTGCTCGACATGTCGTCGCCCTCGTCGGTGGAAATCGAGCTGCTGAAAAAGTATTTCAGTTCGAAAACCCCGAAGCGGGTCTGCACGTACTTGCCGTTCACCGCGCGGCTGATGGTGGAGATATCCAGAGCGGTGTCTCCGGCAATGGCCTTCATGCCGAGCGGCACCAGATGCTCAGGACCGGAAACAAAGAAGGCGTACTGCGCCTTCATGAGCGACTCGATCACCTTCAGGAGCGTCTGGCGCCGGATGGCCAGCGCCGCTGCGAAATCGTTGGCGCGCATGAGGTTGAAGCGGATAAACTGCTTTTCTTCCTTTGGCGCCTTTCGGTTTTTCAGAATGCCCTGGTACTGTTCCGTCACCTTTATGGAGAGCGAACTGCGGTCGTTGAGCACGGCGGTAAGCTCGCCGTTTTCGTAGGTCACGATGAAATCCGGCGTGATATAGTGCCCCCCCTCGTCGTGAAACACCTCGACGGGATGGGGATCGAGCGCGGTGATGAGCTGCATTGCCCCGTCGAGCAGCGTTCTGGAGATATCGAGTTTTTTGAGCAGGCGGTCGTAACGCTTGTGCAGAAAATCGTCGTAAAACCCGGACAGAATCGTGAACGCCGCGCTGTAGGCGGCAGGTTCGCATGAGGACTCCCTGAGCTTCAACTGCACCAGCAGGCGCTCCCTGAGATCCCGCACGCCGATTCCGGGAGGATCGAGACTGCTGATCTTACGGAGGACTCTCTCCACCTCCTCCTCCTCGACCTCCATGCCGCTGCGTTCGAGACCGGCAAGAATGACGTCGGTCTCCTCGGTAAGGTAGCCGTCCGGATCGAGATTGCCGAGAATTTCTATGGCGATGAGCACCTCCCGTTCACCGAACCCCTCCTGCAGAGCGAGCTGACGGAGAAGCTGCTCGTCGAAACTGTCATGCTGGACCGCCTGAAAAAACCGCTCCTGCGGCGCGTTCTCGTAGGTGAAGTTCAGGCGGCCGTCGGAGCTCTCCTTTGCCGGTGAGGCCTGCTCCGGCTCCTTGAGCAGGGAGCTTTTGCTGAAGCGCTCGATGCTGTCCGGCATATCGTCGTCCGAAAAAGAGTCGTCGTCGGTGATGATATCGCCGGCCGTATCCTTCTGCTCCCCGGCAAGCTCGAGCATGGGATTTTCCTGCAGCTCGTCGTAGATCCTCTGTTCCAGGTTGAGAAGCGGAAGCTGGAGTAGCTGACTGCTCAGTATCTGCTGTGCGGACAGAAGGGCCTTCTGTCGCTGTTGAAGCTTGATTTCGGGCATCAGGATTTGGGAGAAGAATCAACAAATGCTTTGAGGCTGCTCACCCACACGGTACCGTAAGCCGTTTCAAGTGCCTTAGTGATATAATCAACAAGTCTTGTCCGGCGTTCCCCTCCGAGCTTTCTTGCCGAACGGCACATCTGGTGCTGCTCGTAAACCAGGTGATCGAGCCCGAATTTTCTGCGTACCCTCACCGGAAACAGCCTGCAGGAGACCGGCTTGTCGAAATCGGTAAGTCCGCAGCGGAAAGCCTCCTCGACGGCGCAGAGGGTAATGCCGTCGCGCATGAAGGTATAGACGCACTCCCGGCCCTCGATGGTTCGGGTGTACTGCGTGCCCCTGTAGACCTCCACTGCTCCGTGGCGGCGGAGATAGCGGGCGTTCCTTTCCGGCAGCAGCCGTATCAGCTCCCCGGGCGCCGCTTCGAGCTGTGCCGCCTCTCCGGGAGCCAGCGGCGCGCCAAGCTCCCCCTCGACACAGCAGGCGCCCCTGCACTGCTGCAGGTCACAGGCGAACTCCGCCTGCAGCACCTCGCGGTCGATAAGCACATTGCCGATGGAAACAAGCGACATACCGGAACTGAAATTGGTGAACGGAAAAGAAACCGCCTGCTTTTCAAAAAAAATGACGATCAGGGGAAGCAAATCTAAGAAACTTTAGGCGAGTTCTAAAACCCGCGACCTGAAGATGCCCAACTCATGCAGGGCAAAGCTCCTCCTTACCCTGAAACGCTCTCAGTTCCTCGAGCTTCCGGAAAGCCGCCCCCGAAGCAAGAGCCTGCCGCGCCATACCGGCAGCTTTCCTGTAATCGGGAGCCATGCCGGCAATGTAGAGCGCGGCGGCGGCGTTCATGCAGAAAAAGTCCGCAGCCGCCCCGTCGTTTCTTCCCTGAAGCACATCGAGCACCACGGCTGCATTCTCCCGGGCGCTCGCCCGGCTTGCGATGGAACTGAACGGGGCCCGTTTCATGCCGAAATCTTCAGGGGTCACCTCATGGACGGAAACGCTTCCCCGACGCAGTTCGACAACCCTGGTAGGGCCGGCAAGAGAATATTCGTCGATGCCGCATTCCGGCGCCATACCCTCGACCATGCCGTAGGGAGCGACAACCGCCTCCATCCCGATCTCCTTCTGTATGGCGATCATCCTGTCGCAGATCTCCGGAGCGTAAGCGCCGATAACCGCGCAGTTGTTTTCCGGGCAGGGCCTGGTAAGCGGACCGAGTATGTTGAAGGCGGTGGTGAAACGCATGTTCCGGATGAGGCGCGACCATCCCGATTTCAGAAAGGACTCTCCCGGAAGGTAGCAGATGCCCGCCTCCCTGAGAGCCTGTGCGGCGCGTTCGAGGGGCAGGTCGAGATCGATGCCGAGGCATTCGAAAACATCCGAAGCGCCCGAGACGCCGCTCACCAGACGTGCGCCTTTCTTGGCCATCCTGAGGCCGCAGGCCGCAGCGATCAGCGAGGCGGGAGTCGAACAGTTCAGGGTTTTCATGGGATCCGAACCGGTGCCGACGATATCGCAGACCGGCCCCTCCTCCTCTGCGGCGATTTTGGCCGTATCGTAGAGGTCAAGCGCGTCCCACGCCCCCGAAAGCTCCTCGACGGTGGGATTGCGCATGAAGTGGGCCAGCAGAAAGGCGCCCTGCTGCAGTTCGGGCTGGAGGTCGAGAATGACCTGCCGGTAGGCCTCCCTGGACTCATCCCGGCTCATGACGTGGCCTGAGGCGATGGAGGAGATCAGTTTTCCGAACCGGCGAAGTTCTGTTTCGTGTGTCATGTAGTTATCTGTCAGAATTCAACGATCATTTTAAAATGCTTTCCCGCCGTCACCTCCGGCATGGCGGCCGCAAGCCCTTCGAGGCGGAGCCTGCGCGAGACCAGAAAACCCAGATCGCCGGAAAAGGCGTCGAGCAGCGAAAGCGCCGCGGCCATCGAGCTGCGGGTGCATCCGTAGGAGCCCAGCAGCTGCAGCTCCCGGTAGTGCAGTTCGGCAAGAAGCCCCGGTGCTGTTTCGGGAAGCTCCTGAAGCCCGCTGAACAGGCAGTAGCGCCCGCCCGGACGGAGTTTCCGGAACCCCTCGATGGTTGAGGGCGACGAGGCGGCATTGAAGGCCGCGTCGAAACTGCCGCAGAGGGCGGAAGGGTCTTCGGCGCTGCCGACGGCAAATCGCGTCCTGAATGCAAGGCTCATGCGGAGTTTTTCGCGGTCGGGCTCGACAAGCACGGGAATGGCGCCCCGGTCGCCGGCGCCAAGCGCCAGAAAAAGACCGAGCGTGCCCCCTCCGTAGATCAGCACCCGTTCACCCGCACCGACCCCGGCCCGGTCGAGCGCGTGCAGGGCGCATCCGAGCGGTTCGGCCAGCGCGGCCAGCTCCATCGGGAGCGTTGCGGGAACCGGAAGCAGGCTCGATGAGGGCACGGCAAGATACTCTGCGAAACCGCCGTCGAGATGAAATCCGAGAATCCGCATGGAGGCGCAGAGATTCTCCCTGCCCTGGAGGCAGAAGCTGCACTCACCGCAGGCGAGGCCAGGCCAAACCGCAACCCGCTCGTTTTCACGGTAACCGGAAATTTCGTGACCGAGTATGCGCGGCATGACGAGGTCGCGATGGCCGCTCTGCCACATCCTGGCGTCGGTCCGGCAGACCGAGCAGCAGGCGACGCGCACCTGCGCCTCCCCCTCCCCCGGCTCCGGATCGTTGCGTTCACACAATTCGAGCCACAATCGCTCCTTGAGTACGAGAGCCTTCATCCGCCTGTAACCCCTGTTTTCAGCGTTAATCAGCAAAAGTCTTATAAATACGCAGATCCCTCCTGTTCTGCAAACTTCAGGGCGGCAGGAAAAACAGGTTTCAGCAAAACCCGGAGAAAGCATATCTTTCCTTTTTTTCAGAACCCGTTTTTTTCAACACTATCTTACCAGACAAGAGCACCATGCTGATTATTGACGGAAAAAAGGTCTCCAGCGACCTGAAAAATGAACTGAAAGTACGCGTCGACCTGCACCGGACGGAAACGGGAAAGGTTCCGGGACTGACCGTCATCATTGTCGGAGAGGACCCGGCATCGCAGGTATACGTGCGCAACAAGGCAAAGTCGTGCAAGGAGACCGGCATGAATTCCACGGTGATAGAGATGCCGGCATCGACCACCCAGGAGGTGCTGCTCGCGGCAATAGAAAAGCTGAACAACGACCCGGACGTGCACGGCATTCTCGTACAGCAGCCGCTGCCGAAGCAGATCGACGAATTCGCCGTAACGCTTGCCATCGACCCGGCAAAGGATGTGGACGGATTCCACCCCGAAAATCTCGGACGACTGGTCATGGGCCATCTCGACAAGTGTTTCGTGAGCTGCACCCCCTACGGCATACTTGAACTGCTGGGCCGCTACAATATCGAAACGAAAGGAAAACACTGCGTCGTGGTCGGCCGGAGCAACATTGTCGGAAAACCGATGGCCAATCTCATGCTGCAGAAACTCGACGAGACGAACTGCACCGTAACCATCTGCCATTCGGCCACCAGGGACATCCCCTCCTACACCCGTCAGGCCGACATCCTCATCGCGGCCATCGGCAAGGCCGGCTTCATTACCGCCGACATGGTCAAGCCAGGAGCGGTGGTGATCGACGTGGGCATCAACCGGATCGACGACCCTTCGACAAAGAGCGGCAGCCGTCTGGTAGGCGATGTGGATTACGAAGGCGTTTCGGCATTCGCATCGGCCATGACTCCCGTGCCGGGAGGCGTCGGACCCATGACCATCGCCATGCTGCTGAAAAACACCCTCCAGTCGTTCGAGCGGGCCAACAGCCTGCAGTAGCCGCGCCATGGCAAAAAGCGCCGTCCGATATATCTGCAGCAACTGCGGTGCCGTTTCGCTGAAATACCAGGGAAAGTGCTTCGAATGCCAGAGCTGGGGCACCCTCGTGGAATCGAGGGTGGAGCCCGAAGAGAGCGTCCGCGGACGCCGGTCATCCGCACCGGCGGCCCCACGGACGCAGAGGCTGCTCGACGTCGAGCCCTCGGAGTTCCGGAGGCACACGACCGGCATAGGAGAACTCGACCGGGTGCTCGGCGGCGGGCTCATGCAGGCTTCGGCGGTGCTGGTTGGCGGCGAGCCGGGCATAGGCAAATCGACCCTCATGCTGCAGCTTGCGCCCCGCATGGCTCCGGCAAAGGTGCTCTACATTTCAGGGGAGGAGTCGCCGAACCAGATACGCGAACGGGCAAAACGGCTCTCCATCGCGGCCGAAAACCTCCTGCTGCTTCCCGAAGTGAACCTGGAGCGTATCATCGCCGCCATCGAGCATGAAAAGCCTGCCCTGGTGATCGTCGATTCCATCCAGACCGTCCATTCGGAGGAGTACCAGAGCTCCGCCGGCACCATCACCCAGATCAGGGAGTGCGCGGCCCTGCTGATCCGCAAGACCAAGCAGCTCAACGTGGTTCTCATGATCATCGGCCACATCACCAAGGAGGGCGCGCTCGCAGGCCCGAAAGCGCTCGAGCATATGGTCGATACGGTCCTGCAGTTCGAAGGGGAAGGATACCAGCGCTACAGGATTATCAGGTCGGTGAAAAACCGGTTCGGCTCGACCAACGAGATCGGGGTTTTCCGCATGGAGGAGAACGGCCTGGAGGAGGTTGCCAACCCTTCGGAATTCTTTATTTCAGGCAGGATGAGCGGCGTGCCGGGCAACTCGATCCTTGCCGGCATAGAGGGATCGAGGGCGCTCCTGGTGGAGGTGCAGGCGCTGGTATCGAAAACCGGCTACGCCATGCCGCAGCGCATCAGTACCGGATTCGACCTGAAGCGCATGTCGATCATTCTTGCCGTACTTGAAAAACGGCTCGGCATGCAGACCTGGGGACAGGATGTGTTCGTCAAGATCACCGGCGGCCTCAAACTGGTCGAACCGGCGGCCGATCTGGCCGTTGCCGCTGCGATAGCCTCGGGGCTGGCCAACCTTCCCGTTGACGCTTCGACGGTCTGCTGCGGAGAAATAGGCCTTTCCGGCGAGCTCAGGGCCGTCAGCGACAGCGAGCGCCGCATCCGGGAAGCCGCGCACCTCGGGTTCCGGCGCATCGTGCTGCCCGAAGCCAACACCCGCGAACTGAAACCCTCGCTGAAAAAGCTCCCGATCGCCATTACCGGCAGCAGAACCCTGCAGGATGCGCTCTCCCATCTCGGCATAGCCTGAATCTGCCGCGGAGGATTTTCGTTTTCGGCGCCTTCTTTGTTAAATTGCCGTACATGAAAACCTTAAACGGAGAACACCATGATAAGGATCGCGCTACTCTGGCTCATCAACGCGCTTGCAGTCTATTCGACGGCGCACCTGCTCGGAGGCATTCACGTCAGAAATTTCGGCGCCGCCGTCGTGGTTGCCCTGGTGCTCGGCTTCATCAACGCCGTGCTGAAACCGGTCATGATCTTTCTTTCCATTCCGTTCATCATCGTCACGCTGGGCCTCTTTCTCCTGGTCATCAATGCCCTTATGCTCCAGCTTTCCGCAGTGCTTGTCGACGGGTTTTCCGTTGACGGTTTCTGGTGGGCCGTTGCCGGATCGCTGGTTATCAGCATCATCTCCTGGACGCTGAGCTCCCTGTTGACGCTCTGAACGGCAATATTACCTGAAGTAACCTCCGGAAACATCCATGAAGGGCGAAGCAAAAGCCATCGTGCTGCCGAAAGCCAGCAAACTGAAACTTCAGAACGCACCCTACGACGCCGGTCAGCCGGGCGACGTGCTGGTAAAAACCATCGCCAGCACCATCACGCCCGGCCTCGACCGGCTGCTCCTGACCAACAAACCGGTATCGCACCGGGTACTCGGTTATCCGCTCATTCCGGGAAGCGAATCGATAGGCCAGATCATCGAAACCGGCCCGGAAGCCGTGGGCGTGCGGCCAGGCGATTTCGTCTACGTTTTCAAGGGCGACCGGTGGACCGGCGCGGAATCATACTACGGATGCCATGCCGAGCTTATCCCCACCGCTTCGGAAAACGTTCTGCCGCTTGGACGCCCCCCCATTCACCGCGATCTCCTTACCGGCCTGCTCGCCTATGTGATCAGCGCGATCGGAAAACTGCCCCGTGACCCCTCGATGCGGGTGCTCGTTCTCGGCCTCGGTTCGGTGGGACTGATGATTTCCGAGTACCTCCACCATGAAGGGTACCGCCATGTGGACGCCGTCGAAACCTTCGGCATCAGGGGACAGCTCTCCCGCGCCGAGCATATTGCGCTGGACATCGGCGACTTCACCTCCGAATTCAACGACCGGTACGATCTGGTTATCGAAACCACGGGGCGCATTCTCATGATCGAGAAGGCGATACGCCTCATGAAACCGCAGGCAAGGGTGCTGCTCATGGGCAACTACGAAGTGATGGCCTACGACTACCGGCTGATCCAGCACAAGGAACCCGCAATCGTCTCATCAAGCATTACGGACTTCAGCCATATCCGCTCGGCCTCCGCGCTGCTCGAAAGCGACGCGATCGATACGGAGAAGTTTTTCACCAACGTCTTTCCGGTCAGCCAGTGCGAGCTCGCCTACCGTATAGCCCTCGACAGCAAGGAGGCGATCAAGACGGTGCTCAGCTGGGTATAGACGGACCACATGGAAAACGCAATCCGACTGACGGCTCTCTCCAAAAAATTCGGCACCGTCGAAGCCTGCCGCAGCGTATCGCTCTCGATCCGGAGCGGCTCCATTCATGCCGTGGTGGGCGAGAACGGCGCCGGAAAGAGTACGCTTGCAAGACTCATCTACGGCATGCACCGGCCTGACGGCGGAACAATGGAGATAAACGGGACTCCCGTCTCCTTCGCCTCTCCGGCGGAAGCCATTGCGGCCGGAATCGGCATGGTGCATCAGCACTTCATGCTCGTGCCGACGCTTACCGTTGCGGAAAACGTCACGCTGGGTCTTGAAAAAAAGAGGCTCTTCTTTCCCCTCGATCCGGAAGGGAGTGCCGAAAGCATCCGGCAGCTCTCCCTGAAATACGGGCTGGCCGTCGATCCCCTGGCCCCGGTCTCGACCCTTTCGGTAGGCGAGGAGCAGCGGGTGGAAATTCTCAAGGTGCTCTACCGGAACGCCCGGATCCTCATTCTCGACGAGCCCACAGCCGTGCTTACCCCGCAGGAAACATCCCGGCTGTTCGCGATGCTGCGTTCGCTGGCCGGAGAAGGCAAAACCATCCTGATCATCACCCACAAGCTCGACGAGGTGCTTGCCCTGGCCGACACGGTCACGGTGATGAGCCGGGGTTCGGTTACGGGAACCCTCTCCTGCAAAGAGACATCCAAGGAGGAACTCGCCCGGATGATGGTGGGGCGCAGTGTGCTGCTCAGGATTGAAAATCCTCCCTCAACTCCGGGAGAGACCGTGCTTTCAGTTGAAAACCTCGGTTTCCGGACAGCCGCCGGCCTCGTAAAACTGGAGAAGGTGAGCTTCTGCATCCGTTCGGGAGAGATTTTCGGCCTCGCCGGCGTGGAGGGCAACGGCCAGAGCGAACTGCTTTCGCTCCTGTGGGGCATCCACGATCGGAGCGGGCAGCTATCGGGAAAAATGCTCTTCGAGGGCGCCGACATTACCGGCAGAAGCCCGGGAGAGATAGCCCGGCTCGGCGTCTCTCTCGTTCCGGAAGACCGCCTGAAACACGCCGTCGTTCCGGGATTCAGCGTCGCCGGCAACATGATATTCGGCAGGCACCGGGAAAAGCGGTTTCACCAAGGGTTCGGATTCGACCGCCGGGAGGTAGCCGAATACTCCCGGAATCTTGGCGGAACCTACGATGTCCGGTGCACCGATCACGAAAACACTCCCCTCGGCGCGCTCTCGGGGGGCAACCAGCAGAAGGTCGTCGTGGCGCGGGAACTCGACCGTCCGGGACTGAAACTCCTCATCCTCTCCCAGCCGACGAGGGGGGTCGATATCGGCGCAATCGAGCAGATTCACCGGAGCATCATCGGCGCAAGGGATCAGGGGGCGGCCATTCTCCTGGTCTCTTCGGAACTCGATGAGCTCATCGCGCTCTCGACCCGTATAGGCGCTCTCTACCAGGGATCCATCCGGCGCATCTTCAGCCCGGAGGAGGTACGGGAAGGCCGGAAACGGGGTCGCCCGTTTGAAGAGGAGCTCGGGCTCTCCATCACCTGAAACCATGCAGCCGATAATGACAGCAAGAATTTTCCGTTTGTTCATCCCGCTCCTTGCCGTTGCAGCCGCCGCACTGTGCAGCATGGCCATTATCGCCCTGAGCGGACGAGATCCGCTGATGATCTGCGAAAAGCTCTTCAGGGCTGCCTTCGCTTCGGATTATGGCGCCGGCCAGGTGCTCTTCAAGACAACGACGCTGATCTTCACCGGACTTGCCGTGGCGCTGCCGTTCAGGGCGCGTCTGTTCAACGTCGGCGGCGAAGGGCAGCTGCAGCTTGCCGCGCTGGCTGCAGCGATAACCGGCGCACTCCTGCCGGAATCGCTTCCTCCGGTCGTTGCCGTGCTGTTTTCGGCTTTTGCCGCCATGGCGGCCGGAGGGCTGTGGGGCGCTTCGGCCGGACTCCTGAAAGTACGCTTCGGGGTAAACGAGGTGATATCGACCATCATGCTGAACTTTATCGCCCAGGCAGCGACCGGCTATCTGATGAGCTGGCGGTTTGCCGAACCTTCGACCGGGCACACAGCCGAAACAGGCGGTGCATTCATGCTGCCGCAGATCGACGACCTGTTCGGCCTGTTTGCCGGTTCACCGGCAAACATCTCCCTGCTCATCGCTCTCGGAACCGCACTCTGTGCAGCACTCTACCTTTTCCGTTCGAGGGCGGGCTACGAGCTGCAGGCGGTCGGGCTGCAGCCTGAGGCCGCGAAATATGCGGGAATCCAAAGCGGTCGGCATGTGACGGCCGTCATGGGTCTGGCAGGCGCCATTGCCGGACTCGGAGCGCTCAACCTCGTTTCAGGCTACAAGCACTACTACGAAGCGGGACTGACAGGGGGATTCGGATTCAGCGGCATAGCCGTAGCGCTTCTTGCGGGCGCAAACCCGCTCTGGATCGTGCCGGCGGCCCTGTTTTTCGGCCTCCTCGAATATGGAGGCCTCGCCGTCGGAGCCTATGTGCCGAAGGATATTTTCATGATCATCCAGGCGCTGACCATCCTGATCGTTATCGTGCTCAACGCACGGAAGCCCTGAACCTTAGCCGGAAGAGGATTCCGTACGGTCTGCTCCGTAGATGTTCATCTGCTTGCGGTAATAGGAGAACGCCTCATCCTGCTTGACGATGCCCACAAGCCGACCGCTTTCGGGCTCGACGACGGCCAGAACCGTATAGTCCGAGAGTTCGAAAAGCTTGAGCGCCTCATCGAGCCGGGAGGTATCGTAGAGCACCGGCACATCCTTCTTGACGACATCATCGGCGATCAATCCGGTAAACTGACCGTCGCCGAGCAGGATGCTCATCTCCTCGAGCCGGATCATGCCGACAAAACGCCCCTCTTCGGTGATGACGAAAAAATTGGATTCCGGCGTATTGTGGAAAACGTCGAGAATCCTCTCGACCCTGGTGACGTCGGTAAAACGGATGAAGTTTTTCCGCATCACGTCGCGGATGCCGATGCTTCCGGCGATCGAGAGCGCGATGCCGAAACCGACCTTGACGCCCTCCTTTTCAAGCACATAGGTCTCCATGGTGTGCCGGTAGGTCAGACGAGCCACGATCGACGAGGTCACCGCGGCAAACATGATGGGCAGCACAATTTCGTATTGACCGGTAATTTCGAACAGAATGAGAATGACGGTGAGCGGAGCACGCATGATGCCGGCGGTCAGCGCACCCATGCCGACAAGCGCGTAAGCGCCCGAGGCAGCCGTCATTCCGGGAAAGAGCGCGTTGACCACCTCTCCGAACATGCCGCCGAGCATGGCGCCCATTTTCATGGCCGGGGCGAACATGCCCCCTGAACCCCCGGAACCGACGGTAAATGCGGCCACGACCGGCTTCAGAAAGTAGACGGCTGCCATGGTAGGCCAGGAAACGGAGCCATTGAGAGCCCTCTCGATAACCTCGTAACTGAAGCCGTAGAGTGCGGGCAGCCACATGCAGACGAGGCCGCAAAGCAGTCCGCCCAGTGCTGGCATTGCCCAGACCGGAATCCTGAACTGTTTTTCGATACGGTGGAACCACTCTTCAATCGTATAGAAAATCCTGATGAAAAGCACCGCGGAGAGTCCGGCAAGCACGCCGAGCAGGAAATAGAGCGCGAGCTCGGAGTTCGAAATCAGGCTGTACTCGCTCACCTGAAAGGTGGGGGAAGCTCCGAGATAACTTCTGGAAAGCACGGTGCCGACCACGGCGGCGACGACGATCGGGCTGAAGGTATGGACGCTGAAATCGCCGAGAATGACCTCGACAGCGAACATCACCCCTCCGAGAGGAGCGTTGAACACCGAGGCGATTCCGGCGGCAGCGCCGCAGCCGAGCAGCGAGCGGGTCCTGCCGGCGGTGAACTTCAGCTTCTGGGCAAGCGAGGAGCCAAGGGCCGCTCCCACCTGGGCGATCGGGGCCTCCCTTCCCCCGCCGCCGCCGGTGCCGATGCTGATAACCGAAGTGACGGTCTTGTGTATCCAGTGATGGCGGCCGATTATGCCGTTTTTCTGCGCAACAGCCTTGATCACCGATGCCAGTCCGTGCTGCGGTCTTTCCCTGACGACAAAAGCATTGTAAAGACCCACGAAAAGCCCGCCCAGGGCCGGAAGCAGCGGCAGAAGCACCATATCGTTCAGACTGGTGGTATCCGGGGCACTCGTAAGGGCGCGGCCTGAAAACAGGAACGAGCTGATGAACAGGATCGATTCGTGAAAAACGACGGCGACGTAACCGGTAACGAGCCCTACGAACACCGCAACAAAGAGAAAAGGAATATCCTGATTGAGGTTGAGCTGGGCCTGAAAGGAGTCGAGGGTCATGCGTAAAAACTGCTGGGGGCTGCCCTTGAAAAAGCGGGTTTTGCGCAGCAGCATATAGAGCAGAAGTTTCAGGCGCCGGCTCCTGCCGTTATCTTTCGAGGGTTTCATAAAAGGCATTCCAATACCGGAGAGGTTATCATGATGGGGGTGAAAAAGATCAGACGCGTGGCGTCCTCACAGAAAATTATTTCGTATCTTGGGGAAAAGTTACACCTTTTACGCATTTCTTTTATTTTACGCTAACAACTGGTCATAAGACGACAATACCATCATGGCAAAAAAAGCAGTTGAAAAAGAAACTCCGGTCAAGCCTGCAGCTCGGAAAAGCACCGCCAAAGCAGCAAAAAATAGCGAGGAAAAGGCAGCAAAACCAGCTAAAACGGTAAAAACGGAAACTCCGGCAAAAAAAGCACCGGCAAAAAAGAAAAAAGCGCCCGAAACAGCCAGCTCATCCCCTGTCGTGGCCGTCATATCAAGGGAAGAGGAGGTTCGTCTTGCGGCTTACTTCAAATGGGAACAGAAAGGATGTCCGGAGGGCTCTGATCTTCAGGACTGGCTTGAAGCGGAAGATCTGCTGACCGACTGAAACCTCTCTCCATACGCTTTAACGCAATACAGGCCATTCGGGGGAATGGCCTGTTTCTGTATCTGAAAAAACCATGAAAGACTTCTTCGTCAACCTGGCCGGTTCGGTCCGGATTTTCATAGCGGGCATGTGGCTGGTCTTCCGCATCATACTCGAATATTTCGGCATCATCAGCGACGGCAACGACAGGACAACCGGCATCAAGGATCTTCGGGAGGAGTACAAAAAAGCCAACTACCGGTAGCGGACGCAGACCGGTCCGTCACTCCGCTGCCGTAACGACGGTGAGGTCAACCGGCATGCCGGGAGAGACGAATGCGTTGGCCCCCGGTTTCTGGCTGATGACTGTGTTGGGGACCAGAATCGCTGAATATTCGTAACTCACCCTGCCGGCAATCAGGCCGTTGCTCTGCATGATCTGCTGCGCTTCGGAGAGCGACATGCCGAGAACGTCAGGGACCGCAATCTTGCGCAGCCCTTCAGGCGCAACCTCGAGCTTGCCTACGATGACCGATACCGAAGTTCCGGCCTTCACCACGGTCCGGGCGGGAATGGACTGGCTGATGACCCGTCCGTCCTCCTCAGGACTTGCGACGGTACTGAGCTGGACACCGTCGAGCAGGAGATCGAGACGGGCGAGAGTCTGACGGACATCGAACTCCGGACGGCCGTAAAGATCGGGCATCTGGAAGCTGGGCTTCTCCTTCCGGTTCACCACCAGATAAACCGTTCTGCCAGGTTTTACCTGGGAGCCCGCCGCGGGGGTCTGCGAGAGAACGACGTTGGAATCTATCCTGCTGAGATATTTCACGTGATAACTTTTCCTGGCATCGAGGCCTGCTCTCCTGAGCGCGCTCTCGGCATCTTCGTAATCCATCCGGGTCACGTCGGGAACGGTTCTGTGCTGTCCCTGCCCAATGTAGAGCGGCATGAGGATCCTGTCAAAAACAACAAGAAAAGCGAGCACTGCAAGAACAATCAATCCGGCTTTCTTCATCGCACAGTAGAATGGTATAGGGTTGGTTTCGTGTCCTGACTGATTATACGGAAAAAAACGGCTCCTTAATGCTGCCGCTTCATGACAAAATCGACAAGATTGAGCAGCGACCGCCTGGCATCGCTCTCCGGAAAGGGCGCGATCGACTCGACGGCTTTCGCGGCAAATCCCTCGGCAACCTCGGCCGCATATTCCAGACCGCCTTTCCTGGTGACAAAAGCAATCACCTCATCGCTTTTGACCGCCCTTTTTCTGGAGCTTTTCAGAATCGAACGGATCATTTTCTGTTCACCCGGCGGCGAGTGGCGAAGGGCGTAGATGAGCGGAAGCGTTATTTTCTTGTCCTTGATATCGATGCCCATCTGCTTGCCGGTTTTTTTCGAGTCGCCGGTATAGTCCAGGAGATCGTCGCGTATCTGAAAGGCAAGACCGAGATATTCGCCATAATGCTTCATGGCGGCTATCGCGGATTCGTCTTCAGTCGCACTCGTCGCCCCCATGGCGCAGGACGAGGCTATAAGCGATGCCGTCTTGTCGGAAATGACGCTGAGATAGTCCTCTTCGGAAATGTCGAGACTGCGGGTTTTCTGGATCTGCAGAATCTCGCCTTCGCTCATCCTGCGTACGGCGTCCGAAACCGTATGCAGCGAGCTGTAGTCCTTGTGTTCGAGGGAATAGAGGAGCCCTTTGGAGAGCAGATAATCGCCGATCAGCACGGAAATCTTGTTTTTCCAGATCGCGTTGATCGAGGCAAGACCCCGCCGCATCTCGGCGCCGTCGACAACGTCATCGTGAATGAGGGTTGCCGAATGGAGCAACTCCACCATGATGGCCGCCCGGTAGGTGGCTTCGGTGATTCCTCCGCACATTTTTGCCGAAAGCAGCACAAGCGCAGGACGGATCTGCTTGCCCTGCTGCCGCAGGACGTAACGGGTTACCTTGTCGACAAGCGTGTTGCTCGAATGCAGAACGGTTCTGTATTTCTGCTTGAAAATATCGATTTCACCGGCAACCGATGCTGTTACATTCTGGATATTCACTCAGTACACAAATAATAAATGCTTGATGGAACCGGATACTCTGCCGCGACGGCAAAGGTATGGATTATTCCGTTGTTCCGGAAACAATACCTTCCGTTCAAGAGCAGTATAACCGTACCATTTGAAATAACCAATCTTGCGGCCGTGAAAAACTTCCCTTCAGGCCGCCCTCCGGCTCGCCGGAAAGGAGGGTGGAAACCCTTTGGCGGCCTCTCTTCGGGCTGAAACGGAAAAAAGAACTTTCTCTTGGCTACGTGCTCCTTTGTTGCTATGTTTTGTGGTTATATCGAGCCCCGGGCGGACAGAGGGGCCTCAACCCTTATCGTCATGCGCAGGGAATCATGAACCAGGAAATCGAATCGACAAAATCTCCGGAACAGGACCCGCTGCCCCAAGGAAACGAATCCATGGAAGTTCCTGAGGCGGCAACCCGGTCCGAAAGCGACGAGCCGGAGCCGGAAACGGATCAGGACCCCTATAGCGATACGGATGCCGGATTCCCCGCGGAGGAGGAAAACATGCCTGACGAGTCCGCGGAACAGGGCGAACCTCCGGAAGCCGAGGCCGGGATGAATTTCATCGACCATCTGGAGGAGATCCGCTCACGCCTCATCAAGGCGGGCATCGCGTTTCTGGTGATCACCTCGCTTGCCGGCATCTTCGCCGACACGCTGGTCAATGAGGTGCTTATCGGCCCGCTCAAGCGCAGCAGCGAGTCGATTACCCTGCAGAACCTTGTCCCCTACGGACAGGTTTCCCTCTATCTGCAGGTGGTGTTTTTCTCCGGATTCGTACTCTCGTTTCCCATTATAGCCTACCAGATATGGAAATTCGTCGAACCCGGCCTGCACGAAAAGGAGAGGAGCGCATCGCGCTTCATCATCCTCTTCATCTCGATCTGTTTTTTTGCCGGGATCGCATTCGGGTATTTTGTCTTTCTGCCGATCTCCCTGACGTTTTTTGCCGGCTTCGGAAGCTCGCTGATCAAGAACAATATCGCCGTCCAGGACTACATCAGCTTTGTGATGGGAACCCTTCTGACCACCGGCCTCGTATTCGAGCTTCCCTTCATCTCCTACATCCTCTCGAAAATCGGTCTGCTGACTCCGGCGTTCATGCGGTTCTATCGCAAACACGCCATCGTTACGCTCATGATCGTGGCGGCTGTCGTAACCCCATCGACCGATCTGGTGACCCAGCTCGTCATCGGCCTTCCCATGATTCTGCTCTATGAGATCAGCATCTGGATATCGAGCTACGTGAACCGCAAAAACAACGAAAAGAAGTACGCATGAGCGCGGGATCAGCCAGACGGCCGAGGATCACGACGGCAGTGGTGCCCGGCAGGACGCTTGCCGGAAACCCGCTCGGCGACCCGGAGGAAAGGTCCGTTCCGGTCTATCTCCCCCCCTCCTACGACGGCTCCCGGCGATTTCCGGTCATCTATCTGCTCTCGGGATTCGCTTCGACGGGCGCAAGTTTCATGAACTACCGTTTCGGAACGCCCACCGTTCCGGAAATGGCCGAAAGGCTCATCGCCGAAGGCCGAATGCCGGAGTGCATGATCGTCATGCCCGACTGCATGACCCGGTTCGGCGGTTCCCAGTATGTGGATTCAGCGGCTACCGGCCGTTATGAGAGCTATCTCGTCGGGGAGCTTGTCCCGTTTATCGACAGTACCTTCGCAACGCTGCCCCGGAGGGAACACCGCGCCATAGCAGGCAAATCATCCGGGGGGTTCGGCGCGCTCCGCCTTGCCATGAAGCATCCCCGCTGTTTTTCCGCCGTGGCCTGCCACAGCGGCGACATGCACTTCGAGCTCTGCTACAAACCCAACTTCCCTCTCGCCGCCCGTATTCTGGAACGACATGGAGGAAGCATATCGGCCTTCCTCGAAGCCTACGAATCGGCGCTGAAAAAACCGGGAAACGAATTTGCACTGCTCGACATCATCGCCATGGCCGCCGCCTATTCGCCGGGAGGAGACAAACCCGCTCCGGAAAACATGCGTCTGCCGTTCGACCCCCATACCTGCGAAATCATCGAGGATGTCTGGCAGGAGTGGCTGGCGTTCGACCCGATCCGGATGCTCGAATGCGACGACTGCCGCAGGAGCCTGCAGGAACTCAGCCTGCTCCACCTCGACTGCGGAAGTTACGACGAGTACAACCTGCAGTTCGGCCACCGGATATTTTCGGCAAAAGCGAAACGATGCGGCATTGCCCACAGCTATGAGGAGTTCCCTGATTCGCACGGCGATACGTCATACCGTTACGAGGTTTCACTGCCCAGACTTTCCGGAGCAATCTCGGCCTGAAGCGGCCTCCTGGAGAATGAATTCGTAGAGGATTTCGGTCTGGCGCCGCAGATCATCTTCCGAGCCTTCGTTATGGATGACATATCCGGCTTTTTCCAGAAGCTTTTCCTGTGGCCACTGGGATGCCATCCGGCCGAGCACCTCTTCACGGCTTCCGAGGCCCTTCTCCACAGCCCTGCGCAGCCTGAGCTGCGTGTCGGCAACCACAACCACTATCAGGTCGAGATCGGCGGTTCTGCCCGTCTCGAAAAGAATTGCCGCCTCCTTTACCAGAACCTCCCGGCCCTGCTGCCGGGCAGCCTCGACGGCGGCACGAAAGGCTTCATGGACTGCAGGGTGAACGAGGTGATTGAGCGCCTGGAGTTTTTCGGGATTCGAAAACACTTCGGAGGCAACACGGCGGCGGTCGAGCTGCAGCGAAGCGCCGGAAGCGGAAAAATACACATCATTGCCGAAGAGCTTCCGGATGCCGGCAATAATTTGGGGATCGGAGCACTGCAGCTCTTTGGCCACCCTGTCGGCCTCGAACAGGGCGCATCCCATTTCCGCAAGAAAATGGCAGACCGTTGACTTGCCGCTTCCGATTCCACCGGTCACGCCAACCAGAAAAGGCCTTTTCAACTCTCTTTTCATGACTATTTCTTCCGTATATCCGTCCTGACGAGCGCCACCACCTTTTTCCAGCGCTCCGGCTGCTCACGGTAGAGTTTCATGCGACGCTGAAATTCGCGCTCGGTGAGGGAGTGGCGGCTGAGCATCAGATCGAGATCGGGCGCGGAGGGCGGAACGAGCGCCACATCCTCACTCCGGGAGATAACGCCGGAAGCGATGAGATAGTCGCTGTAAAACGCCGCGAACCGGCGATCGACGCCGTCGAGCCTGACGTCACGAGCGGAACTGCAGCCGGCAAGCGTGGCCAGCGACAGCAGCAGCGGCATAAAAGCATGAAGCAGGCGGAACCTGATGCCCCGGTTCCTTCGTTGAATATCCATCGGCAGTCGCGGAATATGGCTTTTCGGACTTTTTCCGGCCCGGAAGAAACTATAACAGTCGATATGCAGTTTAAGCATTTTTATCGATTCCTTTATCTACTTTAGGGCGTCTCTGAACAGTGTGATGCCCGATCAACGTGCAAGTCGGGACAGCGCTGCAGTTCGTTTGCGCAATAATTCTGCAAGAGATGCTCCGGCTCGCCCGAAACCTTAAAAACAACATCTACCCATGGCTTACCAGCAACCACCCCTTCCTTACGCGGATAACGCCCTCGAACCGCATATTTCAGCCAACACCATCGGATTCCATTACGGCAAGCATCATGCGGCCTACGTCACCAACTACAACAACCTTGTAGCCGGCACTCCGTTCGACGCCATGAGCATCGAGGAAGTCATTCTGGCAACGGCCGGCGATGCCGCGAAGATCGGCGTCTTCAATAACGGCGCCCAGGCATGGAACCACTCCTTCTACTGGAACTGCCTCTGTGCGAACGGCGGCGGGAAGCCGTCCGGGGATCTTGCCGCAAGGATCGACGGTGATTTCGGCAGTTTCGAAAAGTTTGTCGAGGAGCTGAAAGCCGCCGCGGCGACGCAGTTCGGCAGCGGCTGGGCCTGGCTGGTACTTGACGGCGGAACCCTGAAGGTCGTAAAAACCGCCAATGCACAGACTCCCCTTGCCTCCGGACAGACACCGCTCCTCTGCGTGGATGTATGGGAACACGCCTACTACCTCGATTATCAGAACCGTCGGCCCGATTATGTGGCGGCGACCATCCAGCACCTGCTGAACTGGGATTTTGCGGAAGCCAACTATCAGGCCGCCAAATAACCCGCAACGACCAACCCGTAATGGCAAAAGGCCCGGAACCGCGGGCCTTTTACCGTTATGCTCCGTTACGCTTCCCGGGACGGCTTCAGATTGTTTCCCTGTTCCGGCAACCGGACAACATACACACAC
>JAAXXP010000010.1:22064-41034 GCA_013334435.1 Chlorobiaceae bacterium
CGCAACGACCAACCCGTAATGGCAAAAGGCCCGGAACCGCGGGCCTTTTACCGTTATGCTCCGTTACGCTTCCCGGGACGGCTTCAGATTGTTTCCCTGTTCCGGCAACCGGACAACATACACACACCGCCTACTGAATACTGCCTACTGAATACCGGCTTACATCCAGGGGAGAGAGCCCATTTCGTCGAGACTGATCACCCTGGCTTTTTTAGGCCGGACAAACCGTATCGACAGCTTCTCGGGATTGAATGTCCGCTTGTCGTAATCGATAAGCAGCCGGTAGGCATCCCCCGCCCCGTTGCCGGCGGAAAGCACCATCTCGATCTGCCGTGGAATGAGCGTCGTGCGGTTGTCGAGCAGGTACGGCTGAAAATCCCTGAAATAGATCGCCGTGGTAAGCTCACCTGGTGTGTTCCTTACGAAGAGGGCCGTCAGTGTCCGGTTTTCAGGATCGATGACAACTTCCTTGCGTACCCTGGGATTGTCGAAAACGTACATCACCCTGCCCGGACCTTTTTTCACGCTGCTGACGCTTTCAACCCGCTCTTCGAGGTTTACCAGGCCAAGCAGCGATTCCGAGAGAAGACGGTAGCCTGAAGGCACACCGAGAATCTTCTCGAGGTTTTCCTCGCTGTTGCGCCCGGCAAGAAGCCTGTTGCCCATCATATCGTGCACGTAGAGCGAGTCCTTACCGAAGTACAGGTCGGCGACCGGCCATCCGAGCAGACCGGCGGAGACGATCATTCTCGATTCCCGATGCCGCATCAGCTGGATGTTGCAGTAGACCCGCTCTTTTTTCTTCGGTGTTCTGATGGTGACGTCGGCATAACCGTCAAGCGAACGCACGACCGGAGAGGCCTCTGCCACCTCCCGGTAGAGATCGGCAAGTTCACGGGTAAGTTCCGAGGGGGTGCCGGGGCGCTCGTCCCTGGTGACGGTATCCAGATCGGCGCAGCCGTACTGGAGCGAAACGACGCACAGGGCAAGCAGAACCGCAACAACTCGCTTCATCATGATGCAATACCTCTTTAAATGTTCAATGTTTCAGTTCCCGCAGCAGAAGTGACACCTGCCCCGGGATCGTGATTTCCCGTTTTGAGAATCAGCTCTTTTATCCCACATTGTTCCCGTTATGGCCGGTTCCCGCAAAAGCATGGCAGAAACTGCATGCCGAAAGGTTGCAATACCGTAAATTTTTGACTTAAATGTAACACCGAACGCCTTCAAAACCATAAGCCGTTTTTCACCCATGCAAGTCATCCATCTCAAACCCAAAGAACAACGGCGATTGCTCAAAGGGCACCTCTGGGTGTTCAGCAATGAACTGCAGAACGTTCCCGGCGATATTGCCGCCGGCGAAACCGTCCAGCTTCTCACCCACGACAAACAGCTTGTCGGAACCGGGTTCTACAATCCGCACTCCCTCATCTCGTTCCGCCTGCTCTCCCGCAGCGGAGAACTGCCGGACAGGACTTTCTTCAAAAGAAAACTCACCGAGGCGCTCAGGCTTCGCGAGAAGATCTACAGATTGGACGACACCAATGCATGGCGTCTTGTGCATGGCGAATCGGACGGCCTTCCGGGGCTTGTCGTCGACCGCTTCAACCAGGTTGTCGTCCTGCAGGCGTTCTCTGCAGGAATGGACCGTCACCTGCCCCTCATCTGTGAGGTCATCGACGAACTGCTTCAGCCGAAAGCGATCGTGCTGCGCAACGAGTCGGTACTTCGGGAACTCGAAGGACTGCCGCTCTACAAGGATATCGTCAAGGGCGAACGTTCCGCGACCCTGCAGACCATTCATGACGCAGGAATCAGCTACGAAGTCGATCTGCTGGAAGGGCAGAAAACCGGATTTTTCCTCGACCAGCGCGAAAACCGCAGAATCATCAGATCCTTTTCCGCCGGAGCCGAGGTGCTGGACGTCTTTACCAATGACGGAGGGTTTGCCCTCAATGCCCTTTATGGCGGCGCGAGTTCAGCCGTTATGGTCGATGTGTCGGAAGAGACCCTGAAGCGCGCCGAAAGAAATGCGCTGCTCAACGGGTTCGAAAATTTCAGTCTGGTCGCCGCGGACGCGTTTTCCATGATGGGCAAAATGGTGGAGGAGAAAGAGCGCTTCGACCTTGTTGTGCTCGACCCGCCAAGCTTCACCAAAAGCCGGAAAAATCTCCCGACGGCCCTGAAAGCCTACAAGAGGCTCAACAAGCTCGGACTGCAGCTGGTCAGGCCGGGGGGATTTCTTGCAACCGCATCATGTTCGCACCATGTCTCGGAAGAGGATTTTCTGGCGGCCGTCCATCAGGCCGCGCTCTCGGCAGGAAAGCAGCTGAGAATGATCTATAAAAACGCGCAGCCGCCCGATCATCCGGTTCTGCTCTCGATGCCTGAAACCGGCTATCTCAAATTCGCCTGTTTTTACGTAACCGGCTGACGGCAACCCGCCCCGCTCACTTCAACGGCGCATAAGCGCGGACCATTGCATAAACCTCCTCCCACGACGATGCTCTCGGGGCTTCGATGTGGGGGTTGGTGCTGTTGGCGAAACAGATGGTGCACAGCCCTTTCTCCCGCAGCTGCAGGACGTTGGCCGGGGTATCCTCGATATAGATATCGGCGCCTACCTGCTCCTTCTCTTTCATGAAGCAGAGATCCCAGTAGGGAATGCCGCGGCTGTCGAGCCATTCGACGGTCTGCTGTACTGCGGAGGCATGAAAATAATGGATGAACAGCCTGTGGGTGATGATGCGGATCCGGTATCCGTCGTCGGAGAGCCTGCGGAGGTACTTCCTTGCTCCGGGAACCATCTCCATGCTGCTGAAAAGCTCCCTCTGGGTGACGGCAAAACGGTGAAGACTTTCATACTGGTTCCTGTCGAGCACGCCCCATTCGCCCAGACCGTAGGAAACATCGACCGGCAGTTCATCGATCGATTTTTCGAACCACTCGGCCGCAATCTCGCGCATGCGCCTGTAAAAATCGGCACACACGCCGTCAAGATCGACGCCAATGACTATTTTCGGTTTTTCCGGCATAATTTCAGTGCGAATTCAATAGAGCGCCCGGTCAAACGACTTCCGGTGCTTCCGGGTTATCTCGTGCTCTTCGCCGAGATATCTGAAAATGGCGATACAGGCCTTGCGCGAGCTGTCGTCATCATAATAACGGTTTTCCCTGATAACGCCGATGAATCCCTCAAGAGCCGCGTCAAAATCCTCCCCGGCAAGTTTCAGGATCGCGTCGGCATACCGGTCGCGTACAGGGTCGTCCGGAAGCGCATCTCTCTGCAGCATGAGCAGACGCGCAATCACCTGAGCCGCGTCGCAGAGCGATACATATTCCGCCTCGCCTTCAAGCCTCCGGCAGAGGTTCACGGCTTCAGCCGGATGGGAAAAAAGCCTCAGGCGGAGAAGCAGGGCGAGGGCTTTGCTGTTCAGGGGCTCTTTCTGCAGCACACCCTCAGCCAGAGATGCCGCCATGCCGCATTTTCCCTGAAAGAAGAATTTCTCCGCAAGTTCAACCTCCCTGGCGTATGGACCGGGAATGGCCTTTTTAAGCCACTGCTCGATCTGATGTTCCGGCAGCGCCCCCGAAAAGGAATCGACAATCTCGCCGTTGACGAAAAGCCTGACATCGGGAATGCCTTTCACTCCGAAACGTTCGGCAAGTTCCGGAAACTGTTCGGTGTCGATTTTCACAAGCCGCCAGGAACCGGAATATTTTTCCGCCAGGCGCTCGAGCACCGGACCGAGCATGCGGCAGGGAGCGCACCACGCTGCCCAGAAATCAACAAGTACGGGAATATCATGGCTCTGGTCCAGCACATCACCCTGAAAATCGAAATGCTCTGTTGTCATAACCGCCGGAATGGATATTATAGTTGGACAGAAACGTTTACGGTCCCTGTTGCAAGCGTTTCTGAAAAAACAGTGAACAGGAGGTCACTGCTGGCTTCACTTATTGTAAAGGATTAATTCCTTTTGACCAAAAGCAATAAGCGCCGAAACGGCCGGGTTGCCGTTTACGGCCCTGAAACGCGGCATCCGGAAGCCGGATAATGAGTTCAGGATATCAGAGCTCCCCCCGGGGCGGAAAAATTCCCGAGGAACAAATTATCCGGCCAGGCCCTTATCAAGGCATACAGAAGATTGTCAGTCACCCAATCAGCATCAGGATATGGACAGAGCGAACAGTGATCTTTCCGCTTTCGTGGGCAAGGCGCTTGGCGCAGGGATTTCCCGTACAGCGATAAGGAACGCCCTCCTGCAGGCCGGCTGGCAGAATGACCGGATTGAACGGGCTCTGGAAGACTATGCCGAACTGGATTTCCCTCTTCCGGTTCCCAGACCAAAACCCAGTCTTTCTGCCCGTGAAGCTTTTTTTTATCTCCTGCTTTTTGCCACACTCTACATCAGCGCCTTCAATTTCGGCAACCTTGTTTTTACGTTTATCGAACATGCCTTTCCGGATCCCGCAATCGAGGATGCAGCAGTAAACTGGAACAGCTACAGAATCCGCAGCGCGATTTCCTCACTGATCGTCGCCTTCCCGGTATTTCTCTATCTTTCGGGAAAGATAAACCGGGAATTGCTGAGCTCCCCGGCAGGAAGAGCCTCCGCGATACGTCGATGGCTTACCTACATCACCCTCTTTATTGCTGCAGGGGTTATCATCGGCGATCTGATTGCCATCCTCTACAACTTTCTCGGAGGAGAGCTCACAACCAGGTTCATCCTGAAATCACTCACGGTCGGGATTCTGGCAGGAACGCTGTTTTTTCACTACATCAACGGGTTGCGAAGGGAGGAACAGGAGTCATGAACGCACTCCCGAGCGAAAAAAAACTTGCCCTGACCATCTCGGCGCTTGTAACCGTCTCGGTCATCTACGGTCTGTTCCTGGCCGGCTCTCCTTTTCAGCAGAGAGAGAAACGGTTCGATGAACGACGGGTTGAAAACCTCCGGGAAATTGCACTCTCGATCGACTACTTCTACTCCCGGTACGGTTCGATCCCCGAAACACTCGACCAGCTTGAAAAAAAGGGAAACAGCACCATCGATATCACCGACCCGGAAACAGGAAGGGTTTATGTTTATGAGAAACTCTCCCGGACCGCCTACAGGCTGTGTGCGGTATTTTCGCACCCTTCCGGAGCAGAAGCCGGCGAATTCCCGGCTCACGGCCCGGGAAGGGTCTGTTTCTTATGGAACGCAAAAAAAACAGAGCTCCGCTGAACACCGGTTTGCCGACGGGCAGGCAAGCGAAAACCCGAGAAAAAACGGTCAGCCCCTCAGAGCATCACCGATTTCGAGAAAAGATTCAGCACGATCACGCCGGCAACGATAAGGGCAATCCCGACCAGCGCCCCGGCATCGAGCCGCTGCTGGTAAAGCGCCCATCCCGCAAGCGTAATCAGCGCAACCCCGACCCCCGACCAGATGGCATAAACCACACCCAGGGGAAAGGAACGAAGCGTCAGCGAGAGGAAATAAAAGGATGAACTGTAGCCCGCAACAACAAGCAGCGAAGGCCAGAGTCTCGTAAATCCGTCCGCCGCCTTCAATGCCGAGGTGGCGGTGACTTCGGATATGATGGCAACGATAAGATATACCCAATGCATAAAACGAGCGGAAAAAATGTTGCGCAACCGTGCCGGACTGTTCGGCATCACGACATCCATCTCCGGCAGAGACCCGCAATACCGGTTAATGCGGAACCCGAAACAAAAAGGGCGCTGATCGGCACTTGTAAGAGGATGTTTCAATACCGATATTACGAAGTTCCCCGTTGAACGGAAAGCCGAAGTTAACGACACCATGACAGAAACGCGAAAAGTATCTTCCCCATCATGAAAAACATCATTGCAGGCATAATCCTGCCGCTCCTTCTTGTAACGCCCATACAGCAGTCAGAGGCGGAAACCCCGGCGGCCTCCCAGTGCCGGCCAGGCCAGTCCGGATGCATCACGGTATACATCCGGGAGCTGAAAAAACCCGAAGGAAAGCTTGGAGTCCTGCTCTACTCCTCGAAAAAGGGTTTTCCCGACAAACCAGACCTTGCCGTTGCAAAACGGATCAAGACAATAAGCAGCACGGCACATGAAGTGACCTTCGAAAACGTCCCGTACGGCACCTACGCCGTAAGCGTCCTGCACGATGAAAACGGCAACGGCAAAATGGATAAAAAAGCCATTTTCATTCCCAGGGAGGGTTTCGGTGTTTCCAACAACCCGAAAATCAAACGTGGACCACCAAGCTTCAGCGAAGCTATCTTTACCCTTGATCGGCCAGAGACAGAACTGACAATCAATATGATCTACCTGTAACCATAACCATTACCCATGAACAAACGAACCGCACGAAGAGCCACGCTGCTCCCGGTTTACATTGCCACCGCATTTGCCGCAGCAGGCTGCAGCCCTACGGTGAAGGTGGAAGCGCCGGACAAGCCTATCGTCATCAACATGAATATCAAGATCGATCACGAAATCAGGGTGAAGGTCGATCGTGAACTCGACTCGCTGCTCGATACGAAAAAAGGGTTATTCTAAACAGGAGGGAAAAAACATGAAAGGAACCATGATAAAATCAGCGGCACTGAAAGCCCTGCTTGCACTGGTGCTGTTTGCCGGTTTCTCTGCGCCGGCTTTTGCACTCGATCTTGAAACCGCCCGGGCCCAGGGTCTTGCCGGTGAAGTTGATAACGGCCTCCTGGCCGTACCTCCCGGAGCGGGTGGCGAGGCCCAGGCAATCATAGCGACCATCAACAACCAGCGACGGGCGGAGTATGCAAAAATAGCCGCCCAGAACAAGCTGGCACTCGACGTTGTCGGCAGCATGATGTTCGAAAAAATCTATACCCGACTCCCGGCTGGAACCTGGGTACAGGTAAAGGGTCAATGGAAGAAAAAAGCAGGATAAGCCTCAAAACCGGGCCTGAACGTGAAATGGACACGCCGAATCGTCGTTGCGCTGCTGCTTGCAGCTATCTTTCTGCCGCTGGCGGCTTGGCTGGCGTTTCCCTGGTATGCCCAGCTGCTTGTTGACCGTACACTCGCAGGAAAACCGTTTCACGTTCAGATTTCGGGCCCCGGCATACCGGGGCCCGGCGGTGTCGCCTTCCGGAAGCTGACGGCGTCGTTCACCGCCCCGCCCGACCGGTGCAGCAGCAAGCCTGCGACCTGGAAGCTGTCTCTTGTCAACGGACGAATCTCCTGGAATATCGGCGCTCTCGGGGCCCTTCTCTTCTCCGATCGCCTGCAGACCGCCTTCGCTCTGGATGCCGACTCGCTCCGCATTCTGCCTGATCCAGAAAACTTCCTGTTCGAGGACGCGCATCCCCGCATAGCCATGCAACTCACCATCGCCCGCCACCGGGGAGCCCCGATGGAATTTCAGCCCGAGCGCGTCTCCTATGCGATCAGGAACGCTTCGGTCATCAGGGAAAAACTCCGTCTGGCAGGCATCGATTACCGGGTATCGCTGTCGCAAGCCGGAAAATGGCAGCAGCAGCCCGATACCCTGCGTGTCTCAAAACTCTACAGTGACGGAAACCCTTCCCCATTGGGTAATTTCAGGGCGCTGTTCGGTTCAAAGCGGGATCCCGCGAGACCCTGCACCCTTATCCTCAGCAACTGCTCCATCAATCTTTTTGAATGGAACGGCGCTGCAGAGCGGATCGAGTACGATCTCAGGGAGCAGCAAACCAGCTTTACGCTCAGACTTGCCGAAATTCCCCTGAATGAACTCCCCTGGTTCAAACCCGCCGGAAAGGGCCCGCTCAGGGGCACAGGCAGGGTACGGGGTTCCATCCCCATCGAGTTCCGGGATTCCACCGTTCTGGTCCGTAACGCCGTGGTCGCCGGAGACGCCGGCGCCAGCATCCTCTATCCGGTTAAAGAAAACACCCGCTGGTTTTCTCTCGATATCGGTCCGAGAAAGGGTTCCGGCGAACTCCTGAAGAACCTCAATGCAACCATCACGCTCAACAGCCGGAATAAAAATCTTTCGGGCCTTGCCGTCAGTGATTTTTCCGCCGAACTTTTTGACGGAAAACTGCAGGCATCGCCATTCATGTTCGATCCCGCAAAAAACGAGGTCATGCTGACCCTTGTCCTGAAGGATGTCCGCGCTCTGGACCGGCTGAACTATCACAGCGAAACCAGAGGCTCCTTCAAGGGAGGTTTTTCGGGGGCTGTTCCGCTTGCATTCGGAAAAAAAGGGCTCACGTTCGGACAGATCGATCTGACCTCCGGCGTATCGTTCAGCGACATTCCGCTCCGGGACATTCCGGGACTGGCGGGCGGCAGCAACCGCAATACGCCGCTTGCCGCAGGGACCTGCAGCGGCACGCTTCCTCTCGAATACCGCAACAGCGCCCTGACGGTCCGCGACGGCATGATTTCCGGATCAAAAGGCGCTAAAATAATCTTTTACGATAAAGAGAACCGGCAGCGGCTCTCTTTCGATCTCGCATCGAACGCCGGAAGCCGCCCGCTGCTCCGAAAGATCAATGCGTCCCTGAAAATCGACAGCGCCCGCGGTCCGGTTCAGCAGTACGCCCTCGGGAAATTTTCCGCCGAAACGCTTGGAGGAACACTGCTGATAAACCCGGTCGTTATCAGCAGCAACAAGGATATCCCGCTGACCATCACACTCAAGAACATCAATGCGCTCGACCGGGTCAGACTGCATGGCGACTTCAGGGGATCGCTGAACGGCGCCCTAAGCGGCACACTCCCGCTCGTCATGGGGAAGAGAGGATTGATGATCAACAGGGCCAGGCTGCGCTCGGGCGGAGGGGGAACCGTTACCGTTGCACCTCCGATGCCGAAAAGAAGCGTGACGGAGCGTATTTTCGGCGCCCCGGATCAGGATGCGGATTACAGCTTCAGGAGTCCCGATATTCTCTTCACCCGCCACTTCGACGGAAAAACCGTGATAGATTTCAGCCTTGGGGAGCTGAAAAGAAAAACACGGGGAGGAGAAATCCTGCTTACGTCGCCGAAAGGAACGCTTGCACTGTGGCAGAACAGAAAAAATCCCGACATGGCAACCCTTTCCAATTTCCGTGCCGGCTTTTTTGACGGCACCATCGCCATCGGCCGAACCGATTTCGATATGGCAAAAAATGAAACCGAAACGGTTCTGCAGCTGAACAACATTCCCCTTCAGAAACTGCTTGACCTGCAGGGCACGAAAAAAGTCTATGCAACGGGCACGATAAAAGGCTCCATCCCCGTGAAAATGTCGGGCCAGGCGATTGAAATCATGGACGGGGCAATGAGCGCCGAATCGGACGGACAGATCATCTACGCCACAACACCGGAAGAGAGGGCCCTGGCGAACCAGGGACTTCGGACCACCTATGAGGCACTGTCGAACTTTCTCTACATACAGCTGGGATCATCCATTTCCATGGCCCCCGATGGAAAATCGGTCCTTGCCATACGGCTTAAAGGCAACAATCCCGACTTTCAGGGTGGTCGCCCGGTAGAACTCAACCTCAATGTCGAACAGAACCTGCTCGATCTCATGCGAAGTCTCTCCATATCGTCGAATGTCGAGCAGATAATTTCTGAAAAAGCACTTCAGAAAAACAAATAAACTTTTGCAGAATAGTTATTTAACAGGAAAGACATAATTTAATCATCGGATTGCCATAAATTAAGTATTAAACAACTTTAAATACTTCCGCCCCCGCACACGCACAATTTCGGACAATGTCACATGACGTGATGCAAAACGGCAACCTGTTTTTCAATAGCTTTGCCCTGCCTCTTTTTGCCAATTCACTGTTTCTGGGCCTCCTGGCCTATCATGCCTGGAGCAGAAGAAAACACTCGGGTGCGGACTATTTCTCGCTGCTGCTTGTCTGCAGTCTCGTTTATTCGTTGTTTTACGGGCTTGAAATATCTTCACTGAACCTCACGACAGCCCTTTTCTTCATCCGCATCGAATACCTCGGCATCGCATTCATACCCCCGGTTTTCCTCCTCTTTGCACTCTCCTATACGACAAGCCTGAAAAAGTTTTCAGCTCCCCTGCTGACCGCAATTTTCCTGATCCCGTTTATCACCGTGGCTCTTGGCATGACCATCGACCGGCACACCTTCATACACGAAGAGATCCGGCTGGTCGATGGCGAACTGTTTCCCGTGGTTGCCATAAAACCCGGAATCTGGTACTGGGTCAGTCTGGCATACAACAACTTCTGCATCTTTTTCAGCAATCTCCTGTTCTACAGGCACTGGAAGCGGAGCGAATCGATCTATCGCAAACAGCTGGTCATTCTTGTCACAGGAGTCATGGTGCCGTGGATAAGCGACATCATCTATAACGCAGGTTTTGTTCCATGGGGAATCGATCCGGCGCCGTTTGCCCTCTCGTTCAGCGCCGTCATGATCTATATCGGGCTCTTCTATTATAAATTTTTTGATCTTGCGCCGGCCGTCAGGGAGATTGTCTACGAAAAAATACCCGACGCAGTCCTGGTTATCGACAAAAAAAACAGGATCGCCGATTGCAATACTGCCGCCCTGAACATTCTGGAAATCTCCAGAAACGAGATCGGAAGCCCTGCCCATCAGCTGCTGGACGCATGGCCGGAGCTGAAACAGCTGATCGGCGAAACAGGAGAAATCGCCCAGACAGACCTGAAAAAGCAGCGACACGGCAAGGAAGAATGGTTCGACATCGACATTCTCGAACTGCCTGACAGATCGGGAGCAGCGGCGGGGCGTATTATCGTTCTGCATGACATTACCAGACGCAAGCAGATCGAAGAGGATCTGATTGCAACCCGACAGAGAGCCGAAACCGCCAACAGGGCGAAAAGTAATTTTCTGGCAAACATGAGCCATGAAATCCGCACCCCGCTCAACGGGCTTATCGGCTTTTCCTCGCTGCTCATGAAAACCACTCTCGACGAGGTACAGTTCAATTATATCACCATCGTCAACAGCTCCGCAATACAGTTGCTGGGACTCATAAACGACATTCTCGACCTTTCCGAAATCGAAGCCGGAAAACAGGTTCTGTCGGAAGAAAACGTCTCTCTCGAGGAACTGGCCGAACAGGTTATCGACATGATCACCTATTCCGCACACAGCAAGAACCTCGGGATTCTGCTCGACATTCCGGCGGAATTGCGAGCTGCCACCCTTCGCGCAGATCCGGTTCGCCTGAAACAGATACTCATCAACCTGCTGGGAAACGCCGTCAAATTCACCTTCGAGGGCCACATCGAGTTACGGATCGCAACCGCACCGACGGTGCAGAATCCCTCGGAGATGAACATTGTTTTTTCGGTGAAGGACACCGGGATAGGAATCTCTCCGGAAAACCGGATAAGGATTTTCGAGGCGTTCTCCCAGGAGGACATGTCCACGACCAGAAAATACGGAGGAACCGGTCTGGGACTCACCATTTCGAACAAGCTCCTGCAGATGATGGGATCGTCGTTACAGCTTGAAAGCGCCCCCGGAGATGGAAGCCGTTTTTTCTTTTCACTCAGCCTGCCCGTGGTCGAAACAGGGAAAAACATCTTTCCGGAAACGGTTTCAGGCAAAAAAGTGCTGATTGTAGACGACGACATCCGCAATCGCGAGCTGCTCGCCAGAACCCTGGAATCCGCCTCGATCGTCTGCGAAAGTGTCTCCGGAGACCATGACGCTCTTGAAAAGGCCGGATTTTTCGATGCCCTGATCATCGATTACCACCTTGCCGATATGAACGGCATCGAGATTTCGGAAAAAATCCGGCGCAGCCAAACGACGAAACCTGTGCTCCTGATGTTTCATGCAACCGATGACCCGGCTCTTTTTTCGGCTGCACGGCAATCAGGAAAATGCACGGCCGTCATAAAGCCCGTCAAACGCCATCAGCTGCTCGGGCTGCTGACCGATCCGGAAAACACAGGAAGCAGAAATACGCTCCCCCCTCCTGAAGGGATGCTGAAGGAGATTCCCGAGAAATACGGAACATACACCATACTCATCGCCGAGGACAACACCACCAATATGCTGCTGGCAAAAACGGTTCTGGGTAAAATCCTCCCTGAAGCAAGAATCCTTGAGGCCGGAAACGGAAAGGAGGCCGTAGCGATGTTTGCCGACCATCATCCCGACCTGGTTTTCATGGACATCCATATGCCCGAGATGAACGGTCTTGAAGCATCGGCAGCCATACGCCGGGCGGAAAAGGGCTCCAGATGCCCGATTATCGCCATGACGGCCGACTCTCTCCGTGAGCTTGACGGGAAGCTCGACACCTTCGGAATCGATGACGCCATCATAAAGCCCTACACGCCCGATACGGTCAGAAAGGCTCTCTCGACATGGCTGCAAGCGAAACAGGAATGAGACATAAGCGTAGAAACCCTCCGAGGGCCTACAAAAATGTAGGTAAATGCGAGAAAAAACCGGCTCCACAAAAAAATCTATCCGATTAAATAAAAACACGTTAGGGCAAAAAATCCATCATGGCACGGTAATTGAATACTATTCTTGTTATACAAAAGACAGTACTCAAACAATATGTTTCCAGACGCCATGAACAGTGTAATGACCCGATACGGTGAACTTTCAGGAGTGGAATTCCATACACTCTTTTCGAACGGCAAAACGGACGGCTGTCTTGTAACCAGACCCAATCTGCTGAAAACCCCGTACGGGGAAATCGTCCCCCAGTACGAAGCCGAAGACATGGGCCGCCGTACGCTCAAACCGATGTATTTTTACAAGGACGGCTCGCTGAAATCGGTTGCCCTGCAGACGCAGAGCATGATCGACACGCCGGTCGGGCGATTTCCCGCCGAACTGGTCACCTTCCATAAAAACGGCGCGATACGCAGGGTTTTCCCTCTTGACGGCAGCCTGAGCGGCTTCTGGTCGTGGCAGAACGAGTTCGCCCTTGCCGAAGCGGCAACGTTCGACACTCCGGTCGGCAGGCTCGAAGCCAAACTCATCAATATCCAGTTCTACGAAAGCGGAGCGCTCAAAAGCATAACCCTCTGGCCGGGCCAGGTGATCACCCTGTCAACGCCACTCGGAGATATCCCTGTCAGAAAAGGCGTCGCATTTTACGAATCGGGAGAGATTCGTTCGTTCGAACCACTGAAAAAAACCGCAGTGCTCACACCGATCGGGCAGGTGCTTGCCTACGACAACGAACCAAACGGCATCCACGGCGACGTCAATTCCGTGCAGCTTGCGCCGGACGGCAGCATAGAGGCGCTCAGCACCGTCGATCATGCCGTTGTTGTTTCACTGCCGGACCAGAACGGGGAGGTATTCAGACCCGGAGTGAAAAACAATGTTTGCGGCGATGAACGAAAGGTGAGCGTGCCCATGAAAATCAGGTTCGAAAACAACAGGGTCGTTTTCCATGAAAACCCCCGGTTTTCTTTCGAGATCAGCAAATACCGCTTCAGGATAAAAGCACTTACCGAAGACATAAACGAACCGGTCTATTCATGCGGTTAACACCGCAACGAAGGATTACCTGCCGATGATGGCGCAGCCGATCCAGACCGCGGTTTCGGTCAGCTCGCTGACTGCGCCGAGAACATCTCCCGTCACGCCGCCCGCCTTGCGGCGGGCAATCAGCCCCGTTGCAAGTGCGCTCATGACGGCTGCGGCAAGAGCAACCCCGGCAAGCCGGAGATCGGCCTGAAGCAGAAGGAGAAGCAGCGCCGTCGAAGAGAGGCTCGTCAGAACAAGATGAGAACGGCCCGCTCCGGCGACGAACGCCTGAGCCGTCCCCCCTTCGCTGCGCGCATAAGGCATCGAGGAGGCAAGCAGAACCTGAACCCATCGGGCCAGCAGAACCCCCGATGCGATTGCTCCGTATGCATGCAGATCGACAAGTTTCACGGCGGCAATCCATTTCAGCAGAAATACCAGCACCAGCGAAAGGGCTCCGAATGAACCGACGTTCGGGTCTTTCATGATGCGCAGCACGGCCTGGCGGTCTTTCCCTCCCCAGAAGCCGTCGGCAAGATCGGCAAGGCCGTCGGCATGCAGACCCCTCGTCAGCAGAACACCGGCAAGAACGGCAGCGAAACCGGCAAGTTCATGCCATCCCGTCGAGGCGGCGGCATATGCGCAAAAAGCCTGAAGCGCCCCGAGAAAGAGGCCGACCAGAGGAAACCAGTAGAGCGCCGTACTGAAGCGCAGCGCATCCTTTCCCGGAACCGGCAGAACCGTCAGGGTACGAAATGCCGTCACCAGCCCTCTGAATGCTTCCATCATCGTCATGTGAAATGGTTCTCAAGAAACGCGCCGAGGGTTTCGGCGAAAATCTCCGGTTTCTCTTCCTGGGGCAGATGCCCGCACTCCGGCACAACCTTCAGCACGGCGTTGGGGAGCGCCCCGGAAAGCCTGAGGGTCTCGGCCGGTTTCACCATCCGGTCGTGATCTCCGGTCATGACCAGTACGGGAACGTCGATGCCTCCCAGCCGTGCCTCGAGTCCGAGATTGTGACTTGAGAGCAGCAGCTCCCAGAACGCCCTGCCCCAGCTGCCCTGCATCATGTCCCGGCGATATGCGGCAAGCAGCTCTTTTCCGGGCATTGACGGATCATGCCAGAAGGTCCGGTGAAGCCTGTTGAAAGCCGCACCGATCATCACCCTGGCGAACGCTCCACCCAGAGGAGCCGCCGCCTTGAGCAGCGGATAGAGCCATGGGGGAAATTCACTGGTTGCATAGCCGCTGTAGACCATTGCGTCGGCCAGCACAAGTCCCGAAACCTTGCCGGGATGCCTGATCGCCGCCAGCAGGGCGATGGTGCCTCCCGTGGAGTTGCCGACAAGCACGGCCTGGCGGTGACCGAGTTTTTCAAGCAGCGCCGCGACAAGATCGGCCTGGCCTTCGGGACTGTATGGATTTGGTTTTCCCGGAACAGGAAGAGGACGTCCGGTGCAGCCGAATGCCGGACGGTCGATGGCTATCACGCTGCAGCGTTCAGCAAGGGGTTCGAAAACAAGCCTCCAGCTCCTCATCGACAGAAAGCTGCCGTGAAGAAACAACAGCACGGGCCCGCCGCTGCCCAGAGAACGGCAGTGCACCTGCAGACCGTTCACGTCGATGAACCGCTCTCCGGCTTCCATCGGCCCTGAACATTCACGCTTCCCCTCACCCACGGCTTTCCCCGGATTTTTCACTGACCTGTGCAGAGCTGAACGTAGCCATCCCGTTATACACTTTCAGTGCCCCATCGATGACCTGCATGGCGAGCGCCGCCCCGGTACCCTCCCCGAGCCGCAGGTCGAGGTCGAGAATCGGACGCAGGCCAAGCTGCTGCATGACGGTTTTATGCCCCTGTTCGTTCGATACATGGCTGAAAAAGAGATAGTCGGTTACCGCAGGACAGATCTTCATGGCGGCGACAGCTCCTGCCGAAGAGATGAATCCGTCGACAACAACCGGAATCCTGCAGGCTGCGGCTCCAAGCACAAACCCTGCAATTGCGGCGATTTCATAGCCTCCGAGGGCCGCAAGAGCAGCGAAGGGCGTCCCGCATCCCGACCTGTTCACGTCGATAGCCTTGCGGATAACAGCTTTCTTGTGCTCAAACCGCTCATTGTCGATACCGGTTCCCCTTCCGGTGATGGTTTCGGGGGAAACCCCGAGCAGGACAGCATAAAGGGCTGTCGCCGCAGTGGTATTGGCAATGCCCATCTCTCCGGTTCCGAGAAGGCTGTACCCTCCCTTTTCCGCCTCAGCCGCAAGCTCGGCTCCGCACAGCACGGCCTGAAGCGCCTCGGCCTCGCTCATGGCGGGGCCGCAGGCAATATTGGCGCTTCCCGGCCCGATCTTTTTATGGACAAGGCCTGCGAGACCGCCAAAATCGTGGTTGACCCCGACGTCGACGACATCGAGATCCGCTCCGGCATGCCTTGAGAGCACATTGATGGCAGCTCCCCCGCGCACCATATTGTAAACCATCTGCGGAGTCACTTCGGCAGGGAAAGCCGAAACCCCTTCGGCAGCCACACCGTGATCGGCAGCAAAACAGCAGATTTTCTTTTTCTTCAGTGATGGAGCAAGCGATCCTGTAGCGAGAATGAACTGCATGGCAATCTCCTCAAGACGGCCGAGACTTCCTTTCGGTTTGGTGAGATCGTCGAGATGCGCCTGAACCACGGCTCCCAACGAGCGGTCGACAGGATGGATGCGCTGTAAAAGAAGCTGAAGGCTTTCCGGCATAAGTGTACTGATTGGTAAAAGAAGTTATTCAATAAAAAAACCATACGGCATGCAGGGGACGCTACTTCAACCGCAGAGGCAGCCCGCTGCAGAGCAGCCAGGCTTCCGAAGCGAGCGCCGCCACTTTCTGGTTCACGCTGCCCGCGATATCACGGAATTTCCGGGCCATGGCATTCTCGGGCACAATACCCATTCCTACCTCGTTCGAAACAAGGATGACCCTGCAGGGCGGATTGCGGAGCGTATCGAGCAAAGCTTCGAGTCTCAGGTCGATCCCGAATCCGGCGCCGGATTCGAAGTGGTGCATGAGATTGCCTGCCCAGACCGTAAGGCAGTCGACCAGCACCACGTCGATACCTGAAGGCAGATTCCTGATTGCCCGATCGAGGTAAAGCGGCTCCTCCACGGTTACAAAACCATCTCCCCTTTCCTGCCGGTGCCGGTCTATTCTATCCTGCATCTCGTGGTCGAAGGGTTCGGCCGTAGCAAGAAAAACCCTTTTTTCAAAGGATTGCGCATACTTGAGGGCAAAGGCGCTTTTGCCGCTCCTGGCTCCACCGGTAACAAAAACAACATCGGTCATCGTGCTTCCTGAATGGTTACAATCCGTAAAAACGCCAAGATACAAACTATTTCGTTACTCCGGGCAAAAACCGGGAAGAGACGGAATTTTGCAAAGGACGGGATTTTGCATACTTTTACTGTAATGGCCATAGAGCCGAAGCCTCAAAACCCCGAAACCCTGAAGAGCGCCCGTACAGCGTCATTAACGGCAGTGTGCAATTGACCGGCACAGCGCGTTATCCGCTGCCTGAGCACAACGGAGGAGCCCTCATGAACCTGAAATCCCCTTTTTTGGCGCTCGCACTGTTGGCGATGCTTTCGATTGTCTGCTTAACGACTCCTGCTTCCGAGGCATCGACAAAAACCGGCAGTACAACGGTATCCATAACGCTGCCCGACTGCATTATCCTGCATTACTATTCCGCACTCAACCTGAAGTTCGAGGAGTACTCCCAGGCCGTTGACCAGGGAGGAAGCGGAACATGGAACGTCCAGTGGAGCGGAGCTGCAGACGGAGGAAGCCAGTTATCGGCGAGCACCATCCAGGATGTGCTTCCCGGGACGGTTACGATGACCATACCCAATGTGTGGGCTGTCAGAGGCCTTTCTCCCTCAGGCAACGCAAAGGTCACCATTACGGTGGTCAACAACCAGCTGGTATCCGGCTCTTCGAAAATAACCATCCTGAACGGCGCCGGCCAAACCCAGATCGACGACAATGCCGGCCATTCCGGCACCAGCATCAATACCAGCCTGAACGGCCTGACCACATCCACGGCTACAATAGGAAACGTCCTGATGACACTGGACTTTTCGCAAACAAACATGGCCGGGGCGCACAGTGGCGGCCAGTACAAGATAACAGCCGAGACCATTTAGCCTGGCGCAGTTCACCGGGCCGGCCGAAAACGAAAGCAGAACGGCCCGGCCGAATTGAAATCATGAACCGTTTCCTGACGCGATGAAGTACTTCTCCCCGCCGGCCTTCCGCAACCTGACAAGGCAACACCCTGGGCGCCATGCAAAGCCGTTTTCCGGCAGGCCGTTCATTACCTTGTCGATCATGCTGCTTTTTTCTGTTATCACGAGCAAACCGGCAACCGCTGCCACGTTCACCGTTACATCGTCAAAGACACTGACGGCCGCCGCCCTGAGTGAACTTGGCCTTTCATCGAGCGGCACGGCATACAGCGAGGGCAGCTATAACACCGATGTCACGTGGCAGGGCGATGTGGACGGTCAGGCGTCGAGCCTGGATCAGGTCATTACCGGAACCTCGGTCGTCCGCAACAGTATCCTCCTCTGGTACTACAGCTACAACAGCGGCTACGAAGCCCGGCCGACCTTCAATGCAAGCTACCGGATATTCGGCACGGGGGGCATCGAGAATACCCTTTCATCACTGACCGCCAGTTCATCGACCATCGAAGCGACCATCACCGCCCAGCCGGTCACCTGCTCGAAATACAGCGGTTTGACCTACCGCTGCTACGGCTACGCCAACCTGAATCTCAACCTTGCCGACGCCAAACGCTCCGGGACCTACAGAGGCACGGTACAGATCACCATTGTCTATTACTGATTCATTTCCGAAGCCTCACGATTTCCGATCGCAGGAAAAACCTGCGCCGCTCTCTTCCCCATGCCGACTCCACCGCTCCGGCAGCGCTCCGAAATCCTCTGTTCTCTCCCGCTGCCTGCGGCAGCCCTGATCCCCCCTTTCGCCCTGCAATCAGCAGAGACGCCTCATGGCAAGCATCTCCATATCCCGCTTTCATGTCGCTCAGAAGCGCACGGACGGCATGCATCTGAAACCGGATAAACATAATCGTCTCAACGTATCAGGAACAGGACAACTGTCTCATGGCGCAACGGCTCGATAAGCACCACCGCACGGAAGAGGAGAAGCAGAACGCAATGGAGAGACACACTCAACTTATTATTTTAAAATATTTTACAAGAAACAGGAGTACACATTTCAATATTTGGCACGGTTATTGTGTAATGACTGACAGAAACGAACCCCAACGTAACTGGAACAGTCATCATGAAAACCCTCAACGCCAAGATCGGAAGCCTTCTCCTCGTGATCATACTCTCGATCATGACGACAACCCAGGCAATTGCTGCAAGCACAAGCGGAACAACCAATGTAACGGTTACCGTACCCGAATTCATCATTCTCCACTACTACTCCTC
>JAAXXP010000080.1 GCA_013334435.1 Chlorobiaceae bacterium
CTGCCGACGGGGGCGAGGTAGATGGTGAACTCCTCCTTTCCGTCCACCCCGAGCAGACTGTCCATTGCGGCCTGGTCGTAGGCTGCGATGGCGCAGGTGCCGGCGCCAAAGGCTTCGCAGGCGAGATAGAGGTTCTGGCACACGTGGCCGGCGTCAAGGGCGATGACCTTGTGTCCGGCAAGCCCGTATCGCCATTCCATGCGGTAGGGAATAACGGTCCAGATGAAGGTGACGGCGGCCTCTCCGGCGAAGGACTGGCCGAGTGCGGCTCTGGTGATCCTCTGTTCCAGGTTTTCCTCGCTGAACTCGAACAGGAGCTGGTGTTCGAGCGGGAGGTAGCGGTACATCCCTTTTTCGAGACCGGAGACGCGCATTACCGCGAGGTAGGTTTCGAATGCGTGCCGGCATCCGGCCGAAGGGACCGTCCTCAGGGCGTGCCCGGCATCGAGTTTCAGCTTTACCCCCTGGGTTGCCCAGAGCAGGAAGGAGAGCTCTTCGAGGGAGAGCGGAGCGTCGCTGTAGGTGCGGCAGCTTTTCCGCCGGGCGATGGCCGTTCTGAGGTCGACAGGGCCGATCTCCCGCAGGGTTTCCACACGGGGCAGATCGATGCGTTTGGCATCAGGCGCATAAGGCTTTTGCACCGGCGGCGGGGGGATGTGGCGGTTCTGGTCGGTTTCGGAGAAGTTGACTGCCTGGCGTATGGTGTCCTTGAGGAATGAACGGCAGGTTTCGATGGTTTTGCGGTTCATGGCGGCGTGCGTTTATGGTTTCGGATTCGTTGGGGTCTGTTCCTGGGGTGCGCCACTGCTTTCCGGTCAGGACAACGTTTCCCGGAGGGTCGGAAATATGCTTCCGGAACGGCCTCGTCCTTACCCGGCGTTCTGGCGCAGAGCGGTGAAAAAGTCCTGCAGCACCAGGTCGAAACCGTATGCGAGCGGAAGCCGGTCCAGTTCGTGAGCCGTGAACCACCTGAGGCGCTGGCCCTCGTGCAGGGTAATGGCCTCGGCCGGCAGCTCCAGCTCCATCAGGAAAATGTGCTCGATCCGGTCGGGGAAGTCGTAGACCGCGTGAGGACGGCACCCCGAGACGTCGGTTTCGATCTCCTCCAGCATCTCCCGCACGATGCACGATTCGGGAGTCTCGTGCTCTTCGACGTGGCCGCCGGGCAGGTCCCACATGTCCGGATAGGGGATGTCGGGCCGGTTATCCCTGAGGAGCAGCAGCACCTCGCTGCGGCTGTTGAGGAAAATGATGCTTGCGCCGGAGCGTTTCATAAAAGAATGTTTCGGTACGGGTTCCTTCATTATAGGGTTTTCCGGGCTATTTTCCAGTTTCAGCGCTGCGCCGGGGAAAACGTTCATGCCGGAATCTCTTTCGTGATGCCTATCTTGCCGGAACCGGTCAGCCGGTGCTTCGTAACATATTTTATCAAGCCATCAGCCAGCCTTATGGAAACCACCGCATCCAGAGAGCTTCTTGCCGATCTTTTCGAGGAATACTCCCAGTGGTATTCGAGTCTTGCCGGAGAGTACGGCATCCTGCCCCGCTCGATTTCAGGCGTCGGGGGAGACGGACGCCAGTTCATCTACCTGCTCGACGATCTGGAGATGCACCACATGGTGCGCAACAAGTATATCCGCTTCGTGCTCGACTCGATGAACTCCCTGGCTTACGCCTACGGATCGCTCGACCTGCGCGGCGACAGCGAAGAGGCGGAGCTTCTGGAGGTGCTCGATCTGGTGGCCGCCAATGCCGATCACTACATTTCAGGGAGCTGGCGGGTTGTTCGAGGCGGGGACGGCAGGGTGAGCGAGCTTCTGCACCTGGGCACCCGTGAGGGCGACGATACCCGGAAACATCCGGGTTCATGGTTCCTTGCCGGTTCCATCCGCTTTTCGGATACCGAAAAAGCAAGGTACGGAGCCATCTGGGAGGAGGCCATGGCGGGCGTGATCTTCAAGGAGCGGGCATCGGAGGAGTGACGGGTGTGCAGAAGAAGAGGGCTATCGCGTACAGCCGCCCTTCGCCGGACGGCTGCGGGGCGGCTGCTTGCATGCGTGCGGCTACGGTTTCGGTGTGGTGGCCGAACTGATGCCTTTTGCGACGTCCTGAACGATCCGGGAGGCTGTGTTGACCGAGCTGGTGAGGAGTGTCGCACAGAGATTGGTGCAGGACTCGACCAGGGTGACCGCTGAAGAGACGCCGCTGCCGAGCGCATCGGCTGCGTTCTGGACAGGGCTGCCGACCGCATTGAAGAGGTCTGAAAAAACGCCGTTGCTGTTTGCCATAGATGTCTGTGTTTTTATGGGAAAAGAAAGGTTCTGCCTGCGGGATTTTTCGTGCGTGTCTCCCAGGCGGAACGCGTGCGGCAACCATGCCGTTATGAAGGTAAATATAACACAATAACACCCGCAGGAATACTTTCGGGATCAATAAACCTTCACCTTCGCTCAGGAAAATCGTCGCCGTTCGGGGGCTCACGCATTTTTGTTCATGGCTTTCCTTACCGTTTCGATGAGCTGTTCCAGGGTTTCGATGCCATCGATCTCCTCCTTTTTCATCAGCACCCTCATGTCGCCGTTTTTTATGAGGATTACCGGATAGGGGTGGCTGATGCCGTATTTTTCTTCGAACTCGTCGCGGTGGAGAAATTCCATAGGCATGCCGACGCTTTTCCGGAACGCCCGCCACCCCTCCTTTTCGGAAAAGGCGTCGTGCGTGAGGCTGCAGAGGCTGCACTGGTAGGTGCCGGGGCTGAGAATCTTGTGCCCTATGTCGAGCAGTCCGCTGATGGGGCCGCTGTCTGAGTTGTAGACGAAAACAAGTGTCATCGCAGGAGGTTGTCTGGATGTTTCCGGTTGACCGTCGGCAACGGAGGCTTGCCGTATACCGATAAAAACGCGCAAGCCGTCTAAAACGCTCCCTGGCGGCCGGGGCTCTTCCTGGCGCAGAGGGAGAAAGGGCGTCTCTCCTCTCTTCCGGAATTTCAGGGTTCCGGCCCGGTTTGTAATGAGCGCCGCGGGCGTATATTGCAATAAACATGGAGGCATCAGGAACCACTGTATTCAGGGGAGGTCAAGCATCATGAGCAACGATATCAGGGAGCTGAACCCGCGGGAGGTGTGGCGTCATTTCAGCAGTCTTGCCGGGATTCCGCACGCTTCGGGGCATGAGGAGAAAATCAGGGAGTTCATCGCGGATTTCGCACAGCGTCTCGGTCTGGATACAACCATCGACGACGCGGGGAACCTCATCATCCGCAAACCAGCTACACCGGGCATGGAAGATCGCAGGGGAGTGATCCTTCAGGCCCATCTCGACATGGTGCCGCAGAAGAACTCCGGTTCGCAGCATGATTTCCTCCGCGATCCCATAGAGCCCGTCATCGACGGCGGGTGGGTGCGTGCCCGCGGCACGACGCTCGGCGCCGACAACGGCATGGGGGTGGCTGCAGCGATGGCCGTACTGGAGTCGGACTCGCTGCGGCACGGGCCGCTTGAGGCGCTTTTCACCGTCGAAGAGGAGAGTGGCATGAGCGGGGCCATGGGACTGAAGCCGGGCCTGCTTCGCGGGGAGATTCTCATGAACCTCGATTCGGAAGACGAGGGGGAACTCTTCATCGGCTGTGCAGGGGGTCTCGATGCGACGATGACCTTCACGTACGGCGAACAGGCGGTTCCGGACGGTTACACGGGTTTCATGATTGCAGTCAGGGGGTTGCGGGGTGGTCACAGCGGCATGGATATCAGCCTTGGCCGCGGCAACGCCAACAAGATCATGAACCGGGTGCTGCAGGATGGTTATCTCCGTCACGGGCTGCTTCTCGGCTCGATCGAGGGCGGCAGCCTCCGCAACGCCATTCCTCGTGAATCGATGGCCACGGCAGCCGTTCCTGCTTCGCAGGCGGACAGTTTTCTCGAAGAGTTTGCCGTGCTCGCGGCGGCAATAAAAACCGAGCTTTCGATCGCCGATCCCGGGCTGCAGATCGAGGCGGTTCCTGCGGCACTTCCCGGCCGGGTTGTCGAGGAGGAGGTTTTCGGCCGTTTGCTGGATGCTCTCCGGGCATGTCCGGACGGCGTGATGCGCATGAGCTCCCTGATGGCCGGGCTGGTAGAGACCTCGAGCAATCTGGCCATCGTGAAATCCGGCAATGGATCGATTCAGGTAGAGTGTCTGCTGAGAAGTTCGGTCGATTCCGCCATGGAAGATCTTGCGGACATGATGAGGAGCCTTTTCGGCCTGGCCGGTGCGGCAGTTGTGTTCGACGGGGGGTATCCCGGCTGGAAGCCCGAGCCCGCCTCGCCGATCCTGAAGCGCATGCGGGATACCTATATCGGAAAATTCGGGACAACTCCGGAAGTCAGGGCGGTGCACGCCGGTCTGGAGTGCGGGATCATCGGCGCCGCCTATCCTCTGCTCGACATGATCTCCTTCGGCCCCACCATCCGTTATCCCCACTCCCCGGATGAAAAGGTCGACATTCTTTCAGTCGGAAAATTCTGGGATTTTCTTGTCGAGACGCTCGCACAGGCGCCCGGGGAGTAAGGGAAAGGGATATCATTCCGGAAGGGAGAATCCTTCGGCAAGGGTGTCGAAATCCACCTGGAACGATGGCTCTATGCGATTGAACCGGTCGCATCCTTCCGGCATGGCGTGAACCCCTCCGGGGAGACCTTTGTGCTGGACGACATAGTCGAGCAGCCAGCCGGTGAGGCGGTAGTAGCCGTTCGCCCTGCCGGATTCGGGGTTGAGGGGTTTTCCTTCAGCCCAGCGATCGACCATTTCGGTGACGATCGGGAGGTAGCGTGTTTTCAGTGCTTCGCGCTCTGGTTCTCTGTTCATGGTTTGCTTCCGTTGCGTTTTTTTTCGCTCTTCAGGCATCCGGATTCTGGAGGCGGCTGGTGTAGAAATCGTAATCAGGAACCTGCCGGTTGTAGTCGCGGTCCATCAGGGGAGAGGAGATCATGAAATCGGCGGTCGCCCGGTTGCAGGCTGTCGGGATGTTCCAGACCACTGCCATGCGCAGGAGCGCCTTCACATCCGGGTCGTGTGGCTGCGGCTCCAGTGGATCCCAGAAAAAGATCAGAAAATCAATTTCACTGCCGGCGATCCGTGCGCCTATCTGCTGGTCGCCTCCGAGAGGCCCGCTCATGAGTTTGTGCACCGTGAGGCCAAGCTCACGCTCGAAAACGCTGCCTGTCGTTCCCGTGGCATAGAGCGTGTGCTGTTCCAGCAGGTCGCGGTTGAATTTCGCCCAGGCAAGCAGATCCGCTTTTTTGTTGTCGTGCGCCACGAGAGCGATCCGTTTTGCCGCCTCCATGTTTACCTCTTTATATTGCATCGGTTCTTGTGTTTAATTTCCCGCCTTTTCGAATGCACCGCGGTCGGGAAAAAACTCCGGTTACATTCGTATTTTAACAAATGATAACAAGATAATCTTCAACAGGGTTCCTGGAACCCCCGCAACAGCCATGCAGGAGGGCGTTATGCCGGTCTACTCGTCGCTCAGGATCAGGAAAAACGACGCCGGGCACATCAGGGCCTGGAAAAAAAGAACCGCAGAGAAACTGCTTGTCCTGCGTGCAGCACTGGACGAGCATATAGCCGACGCTTCAGGCGAGGATCCCTCCCGCCGGTCCGGAGAGAGGGACAAGCGGCAATGGCTGAGGCTTGCCACATGGAACATCCGCGAGTTCGATACTCCAAAATATGGAGGACGGCTCAAGGAGTCGCTCTATTTCATTGCGGAAATCATCTCCCGCTTCGACATTGTCGCCCTGCAGGAGGTTCGCGAGGACCTTGGATCCCTGAAGGTGCTGATGGAGTTTCTCGGTCAGGATGAGTGGGGCTTTATCGCAACCGACGTCACCGAGGGCTCTTCGGGAAACCGTGAGCGCATGGTGTTCGTCTACCAGAAAAAACGGGTGTGTTTCACCAGCATCGCCGGCGAAGTGGTGCTCGACAAAAGTGATGTCGTCACCGATTCCCCTTCCATCTGTTTCAGGGATGCCTCCGGTCTGAAGGTGGAGTTTCCCGAAGGCTTTTCGTTTTCTCAGCCCGGCGGGGTTTCCGTTGTGAAGTCCAGGGGGAGAACCCTTCTTGAACACGATCTGGAGATTCCTCTGCCTGAAGGTACGAGGGTCGTGCTGCCAAAAGGCAGTTCACTTGTGCTGCCCAGGGCTGCCGAAGTTCCGGTTTCGAGCGAAAACGGCCGCGTCGAGCTTGACTTTTCGTCCCATGAAACGTGGTCGAAACAGGCGCTGGTGCGCCCGCCTGCCGATGCCCTTTCGGGTGTCGGCCTGCAGTTCGCGCGTTCACCCTTTCTGGTGACCTTCCAGGCCGGGTGGCTGAAATTCATACTCTGTACCGTCCATATATACTACGGAAAGGGCAGGGAGGGGCTGGAGCGGCGGAACGAGGAGATCAGGAAACTTACCCGTTTTCTTTCCCGGCGCGCCCAGAGCGAACATGATTCCGATGCCGAAAACTTCTTTTTCGTGCTCGGCGATTTCAACATTGTCGGCAGGCAGCACGTAACCTGGCAATCGCTGCACTCGAACGGATTCAGGGTTCCCGAACAGCTGCAGAGGATCCCCGCGGGAAGCAACGCCGCCCGCGACAAGGCGTACGACCAGATCGCCTTCTGGCAGCCTCCCGTTGCGCCGGATCCGGGGGCCACCTTCATCGATGTGGGCAATGCCGGCATTTTCGATTATTTCAGGCATGTGTTCCGCTGTGGAGCCGACGATCCCGACGGAGAGGACGAACGGCACTATGCCGAGAAAACAGCTGAGCACCGCCTCTCCTACAAGGAGTGGAGGACCTATCAGATGTCCGATCATCTGCCCATGTGGATAGAACTGAGAACCGATTTCGGAACCGACTACCTTTCGGCGGTTTCCGCTTCGGGTTGAATGCCTGGCGGCCGCGGGAGCGCCGGTTTCGCTCAGCCGAGCTCGAAGGTGGTGATGCCGAACGTTTTCCGGAGGGGGAGTTCAGGCGGTTCTCCCCGGTACATGCGGGAGGTTTCGAAAACAGGGCGCATCCGGTGCTGCCCGGCCATTTCCAGCGCGGACGAATTGGGCTCCGGAATGTCGAGAAAAAACGGCGTTCCCGCAGGCAGCGGGGCCTTCAGGGCGGAGAAGAGCGCTTCGCCGAGATCTGCCCTGTCGGCGAAGAGCGGGCCGATCCTGAAGCCGTTGCGGCAGGGCCGGATGACTCCATATCCGGCAATCCGCGTGTTTTCCACGATGCCGAGCGCCCTGGAACCCTGCCGGTTGACCCAGCATTCGAGGAATGTCCTGCGTTCCTCCGGGAAGCAGTGGCGGTCGTATTCCAGCAGCTTTTCGAAAGGCAATTCCGAAATCGGCACGATGCTTCCACCCTTTATACCCTGTTTTTTTCCCTCGTTTCCACCCGTTCCCTCGTAGCGGATGTTTCGCCATGCCGGGGTGAAGCCGGACTTCCGGTAATTCTCCTGCTGGGCCACCACGCCGTCGAGTCCTGCCGTACGGCCTTCGAGCCGGGCCAGACCGGCATGCCATATCCGGAGACCCAGGCCCATGCCGCGATACTCCGGGCGGACAAGGTAAAAACCCAGAAATCCTGACGAAGAGCCGTATCTGACCACAGAGATGGCCGCAACCGGTTCGTTGCCGAGCAGCCCGACGAGAAATCCTTCCGGATCGGTACGGTAAAAGCAGCCGGCATCGCCGGTTCCGGGGTTCCAGCCCTCTTTTGCGGCCCATTCGACCACGGTATCGAGTTCGGGGCGGGTCATGGTTCTGATGGTGTAGCCTGACAGTTCGCTCATCGGAAAAGGGGATGGGGTTGAGGGTTGCCTATCAGAAAGATATGTTAACAGGAGAGCGGCATATTTTCAAATACTCCTTCGGAAGACGCCCGGCTCCCCGCCTGAAGTTTGTCGGAAAAAAGTCTG
>JAAXXP010000081.1 GCA_013334435.1 Chlorobiaceae bacterium
GCCTCTTCCAGTGCCTCCCGCTCTTCGGCGGCAGCGAGTTCCACTGCGTCGTCGATGATGACGAGCGCCGAGGGAGGCAGGAAGTCGAGTATGGTGTTCCGTTTTGTCTCTCCACTTCCGTCGCCGCCGGCGAAGTTGCCGGTGATGGTTATGGTGCCGAGGGTTTTTCCGGAAAGCTGGGAGTTGATGTCGAAAAGCCTGATCGAGGTGACGGTATCGCCGAAAAACTCTATTCTTACGGGTTCCTGCACTCCGAAAGAGAAAATATCGATGATCGATCCCCGAACGGAAAATTCGCCCTCATCCTCCACGAACTCGCGGTGCTCGAACCGGTTGGAACGGAGAAAGATTTTCAGCTGCTCGTAGCCGCAATCCTTGTCGCGATCGAGCCGGAAGAGCTTTCCCGGAACCTCGTCAGGCCGGCAGAGCGGATCGAGCAGTTCGCTGAATGACGAAAGCAGCAGAACCGGCTGCTGCTGGGAGAGTGCCTTCATGGCGGGAGGCATCTGGTCGTCAAGGCCTATAAACTGGCCTTCAGGAACAAGGAGACTGAAATCGTTTTCGTACAGTTCGCTGTTTTCGGGTCCGCCGAGCACCAGAAGAGGGGTTTCGGTTTCCAGAAAAAGCGTTGCGGCGATCAGTGATGCCAGGGAACCGCTGATGCCTTTTACGGTAACCGGCACCGCAGGGGCTTGCTGTCCGGGCCGGATCGTTTCCAGCGACTGCTTCAGCCGGAGGAACGGCTCACTCTGGCGGATGGTATCGAAGAGGAACGGGAGGGGTTTTTTTATAACCGGCATGCTGGTGCCGTCTAATGCGGATAACGTTTTCATATAAGTCTGACAAACCCTATTTTCAAGCTTGGCCCGGCATTCAGGCCGGACCTTTATAACCCTGGTCTATGCACATTCTCGAACTGAACAATCTCAAAACCTATTATGCTACCGGATACGGTGTGGCAAAAGCTGTAGACGGGGTGAGTTTTTCGCTCGCCGAGAACCGCACGCTTGGTATCGTGGGTGAATCGGGTTGCGGCAAGTCGGTTACGGCACTCTCCATCATGAGACTTGTTCCCATGCCTCCGGGCTACTTTGCCGGAGGGGAAATTTTCTGGAAAGGTAACAATATACTCAAATTGCCGGAAGAAGGAATGCAGCGGATCAGAGGCAACGAGATCGCCATGATCTTTCAGGAGCCGATGAGTTCCCTCAATCCGGTCTTTACCTGCGGCAACCAGATCATGGAGCAGATTCTGCTGCACCGACGGATTTCGCGCAAGGAGGCCAGGGAGCGCTCTATCGAACTGCTTCATCTTGTCGGCATTCCCGATCCGTCACAGCGCTTTTCATCCTATCCTCACGAGCTTTCGGGGGGCATGCGCCAGCGGATCATGATTGCCATGGCGCTCTCCTGCAACCCTGCGCTGCTGATTGCCGATGAACCGACCACGGCCCTCGATGTTACCGTGCAGGCACAGATTCTCGATCTGATCGGCAAGCTGCAGAGCGATACCGGTATGAGCGTGATGCTCATCACCCACGACTTCGGGGTCGTGGCCGAGCTTTGCGAGGAGGTTATCGTCATGTACGCTTCGGGAGTTGTCGAGAAAGGCGCAGTTCGCCGGATTTTCAGCAATCCGCTGCATCCCTACACGCGGGGTCTCCTGAAATCCATTCCTCGTCTCGGTTCGCGAAAGGAGCGGCTGCATGTTATCGAAGGAAGTGTACCGAGCGCGACCCGGTTGCCCGAAGGCTGCAGGTTCGCCGGAAGGTGCCCCCTTGCCGATGACCGCTGCCGGAAGGAAAAACCGCCGCTTGTCGTGTATGAAGAGGCTCATGAGGCCGCCTGCTGGAAGGCGGGAGAGCGGTTTGCCGGCGAATAACCAATTAATGCAACAACGAATGTCTGAACCATTGCTACTTGTTGTCGAGGATGATCAGAACCTTGCCAAACTGCTCGGCTACAATCTCGAACGCGCCGGATACAAGTTCCATCTTTCCGGCACGGGCGAGGATGCTCTCGACCAGCTTGCCCGGCGCAGTTTCGACCTCATGCTGCTCGACATCATGCTGCCGGGAATCGATGGATTCGAAGTCTGCCGGAAGGTGCGGGAGCACCAGATGCTCAAGGATATTCCCATCATCATGCTGACGGCCAAAGGCGAGGAGATCGACAAGGTGCTGGGTTTCGAACTCGGCATCGACGACTATGTAGTCAAACCGTTCAGCCCAAGGGAGCTGAATCTGCGTATCCGGGCCATTCTCAAACGCGACCGGCGGCAGCGCGCGGGTATTCAGGAGGTGCTCAGCGCAGGAGGGCTCGATGTCGATATCAGCCGCCACCAGGTCACCCTCGACGGGAAGGGTCTGGTGCTGACCCTCATGGAGTTCAAGCTGCTCGTCGCCCTGCTCAAACGACGCGGGCAGGCCCAGTCGCGCGAGATGCTTCTGAGCGACGTTTGGGATGTCGATAAAACCATCAATACCCGAACCATCGATACCCATATCACCAGACTTCGCGAAAAGCTCGGGGAGACCGGAAAAATGATCAAAACCGTCAGAGGACTCGGTTACAAGTTCGAAGAGCAGGGAGAGGAAGCCTGAGATGCTTGCCAGGGTATCGGTAAGGCTCGGCATCGTTTTCGGTCTGCTTGTTTTTTTTACTGCGGCACTCGGCTATTTTTCGCAGGGTCGTCTTATCAACCAGATCCTGCTCGAAGGTATCCGGCAGGAAATTCACCGGGAGCTTCTTCTCAGCAGCCAGATGCTTGAAAAGCGTCCTGCGGAGTGGGATGCCCTGTCGGCATCCGATCTCTGGGCGGACCGTACAGGAAGGACTCTCGATCTCAGGGTTACCCTCGTCACCCCGGACGGACGTGTTGCGGGCGACTCCTACGTTCCGCTTTCGAAGCTCGGTTCCCTGGAAAACCACCTCCGCAGGCCCGAAATAGCGGCGGCGCTGAAAACCGGGTACGGCCAGCATATCCGCTACAGCAGAACCGTTGGCGAAAACATGCTTTACATGGCCGTTTCCCTCGGCAAGCCCGAACGCTACGGGGTGCTGCGTTTCGCCAAACCGGTACGCGATATCGGCGCACTTGAAACCGAGGTGCGCAAAGGCCTGGAAGCCGGGCTGTTCTGGGCGCTGCTGTTTTCCCTGCTTGCCGGCCTGATAACCGCATTTATTCTCGCCCGGCCGCTTCAGCGGCTTGCCGAAGCCGCTGAAAAGCGGGTTCACGGCGATTTCAGCGGCATCATACCGGTACATCGCAACGACGAAATCGGCAAGCTGGCACGGGGCATCAACTACCTTTCGGAGGAGATCACCAGGCACCGGCGACAGGAGGAGTGGTATCAGGCGGTGTTTTCAGGCATACGCGAAGCCATCATTGTAACCAATGCCTCGGGCGAGATCATTCTGGTCAATCCTGTCGCATCCCGCCTTTTCCGCATTGAGGTATCCATTCGCGCATCCAGGCCGCTCAAGACCCTTTCCGACCGGGGACTTCAGGAGCTGCTTGAGGGTGTTCACGAAAAAAGAAGCACGCTTCTCAAGGAGGAGGTTACGCTTGCGACCGCCAAAGGCACCAGAATCATGCAGATCAGTTCCATGCCGGTTATGAAGGGGAACCACCCCGAGGGGACGGTTTTCGTGTTCAACGATATCACCAGGCTGCGGAACCTTGAACGGGTCAGGCGGGATTTTGTTTCGAGCGTTTCCCATGAGCTGCGCACGCCGCTCACCAGCATCAAGGGGTATACCGAAACGCTGCTCGAAGGGGCCATGCACGATTCCGAGCACGCGGCGGCTTTTCTTCAGATCATTCTCAAGGAGAGCGAACAGCTTACCGCTCTGGTCAACGATGTGCTCGATCTGTCGAGCATCGAATCCGGGAAAATCCAGTACACCTTCTCCCCTGTGGACCTGCGCGGCATTATCGACCGGAACGTTGAACTGCTCATGCCGGCCATCGCGAAAAAACAGATACGCATTGAACGCAATTACCAGCCGGAAGTTGCCGAAGTCTTCGGCGATGCGGGATATCTCGATATCGTTGTGCGCAATCTCCTCGACAATGCCGTCAAGTATTCCGACGATCTCAACGGACGCATACGGATTTCGCTTTTCCGTTCCGGCGAGGAGGTTACCATGGAGATCGAAGACAACGGTATCGGAATTGCGCAGGCCCACCTCAATCGTATTTTCGAACGGTTCTATCGCGCAGACAAGGCGCGTTCGCGCCAGCTCGGGGGTACGGGACTCGGACTCGCCATCGTCAAGCATATCGTGCTCGCCCATAAGGGGCATGTGGGCGTCCGTTCGAGAATCAATCAGGGGTCGACCTTCAGCGTTACCCTTCCTGCGGCACGGGAAGCATAAAACTACAGGGAACGGTACAATGGACGGTTTTCGCATCTATCTGGAGCGGTATGGAATCGGCAGCAGCCAGGCAGAGCTGCTCGCAACGGTTCTCCTGCTCTGTTTGGCGGTAATTCTGGTCTTTTTCGCTGAAATCGTTACCCGAAAGATTCTTCTGAAAGTGGTCGCTCTTGTCGCCCGGAAAAGCGAAACCTCCTTCGATGACATGCTTCTCGACCACCGGGTTTTCGCCTGGATAGCCCATATGGTGCCTCCGGTTCTGCTCTATAATGCCGCTCACCCTGTTTTCCGGTATTATCCCGATGCCGTTCAGCCCGTACAGCTGGTGCTGACGATCTATCTCACGATTATCGTTATTCTTGTCTGTCTGAGTTTCCTCGATTCCCTGCTCGAATTCTACAATGAGCATCCGGTATCCGAACGGCTTCCCCTGAAGAGTTTCATCCAGGTGCTGAAAACCGTTATCGTCGCTTCAGGGGCCGTCATCGTGATTGCAAGGCTTCTGGGTACTTCTCCGCTTGTCTTTTTCAGCGGCTTGGGTGCGTTTACCGCCGTGATCATTCTCATTTTTAAGGATGCCATTCTCGGTTTTGTCGCCGGTATCCAGCTGACCTCCAACAACCTTGTCAAAATCGGCGACTGGATCGAAATGCCGAAATACGATGCGGACGGGGAAGTGAGCGATATTTCACTCGTGACCGTGTCCGTTCAGAACTGGGATAAGACCATCACCGTCATTCCTGCATACGCGCTTATTTCCGAAGGGTTCAGGAACTGGAGGGGCATGAGCGAATCCGGCGGGCGCCGGATCATGCGTTCGGTCAGCATCGATATGCAGAGTGTGACGTTTTGTGACGAAGCCCAGCTGCAGAGGCTGCGCAGCGTCTCGCTGCTTCAGCAGTATCTCGATGTGAAAAGCCGTGAAATCGAGGACTATAACAGCAGGCATGCGTTTGTTTCCGATGTTCCTCTCAACGGGCGCCGCATGACCAATTTCGGTACGTTCAGAGCCTATCTGATGGCCTATCTTCGCAGCCATCCCAAAATCAATCAGGATATGACGCTGCTGGTCCGTCATCTCCAGCCTGGAGAAAACGGTATTCCGCTGCAGATCTATGTTTTCTGCAGCGATGTTCTCTGGGCGAACTATGAAGCCGTTCAGGCCGATATCATGGACCACGTGCTTGCATCCCTTCCGTTTTTCGGGCTCAGGGTTTTTCAGAGTCCTTCCGGCATGGATATAGCCGATGCAGGCAGGGCATTAGGACGCCGCACAGCGGCTGAAGGCTCCGCGCCCGCCCCTGCGACAGGCTCCGCAAGCCGGGATTCAGAATGAACCCGATATTTCCGGAACGGTTTCCCCCGGGGTTCCCGCAAGAGCCTCGAAACGCCTGTTCTCCTCGATAATCAGCCGGTGCAGGGGAATGTTGATCTGCGGACGGTTGTATTCGGTGAAAAATCCGGCTTCCGATACCTCATGGTTCGGGGCCATGCGCTCGTGATCGTCGACGACTACCTTGTAGGCTACCACCAGCAGTGATCCGTACAGTTCCACGTTGCGGTGGTAGATGCCGATAAGCCGTTCCACCTGGCCGTCGAGAGAGGTTTCCTCCATCAGCTCCCGCAGGCACCCCTCATGAGGTTCCTCTCCCTCTTCAAGAAAGCCTCCCGGCAGAGCCCATTCATGGATTGCCGGTTCATGGGCCCGGCGGATAACAAGGAGCTCGTTATGCCTGTTTACCGTATAGGCAACGGCTACCGGCAGCGGGTTCCGGTAGTGAATCCAGCCGCAGTCGGTGCAGACCATTCGCGACCGGCCTTCGATTATTCCCTCTGAAAGCGGTTTTCCGCATACTGGACAAAATGAGTACGAAATCATGGTGTTATGGCGAAACTTTTTGCTGAAGGCTGTCATTTAGTAGGTAAAACATTTCAGGAACATAAATAAGTTTCACCGATGACACTTCTTTCAGTCGGCGCTGCAGCTCCGCCGGTTTCAGGGCCGGATCAGTTCGGCAGGCAGGTTTCTCTCGATGAGTACCGGGGGAAAAAGGTGGTGCTGTATTTCTACCCCAAAGACGATACGCCGGGATGTACTAAGGAGGCTTGCGCTTTTCGCGATAATTTCCCTAACTTTAAAAAGATAGGTGCAGAGGTCCTGGGGGTGAGCATCGACAGTGGTGCAAAGCATGCAAAATTTGCCGACAAGTACCAGTTGCCGTTCCGCCTTGTGGCCGACGAAGATAAAAAGATCGTCGAGTCGTATGGTGTCTGGGGCAAAAAGAAGTTCATGGGCAGGGAGTACATGGGAACCAGCCGGGTAACCTATCTTATCGATGAACAGGGAACGATTGAAATGGTATGGCCGAAAGTGACTCCGGCCTCGCACGCAGAGGAAATATTGAACTATCTGGGTAAAAAAACGTGACATCTGGAATGGTAAACGAATTCGAGCATCTCAGGCCGGGCAAGCTTCTGCTTGCATCGGCAAATCTCCTTGAGTCGAACTTCAAGAGGACGGTTCTGCTCATGTGCGAACATAACGAACAGGGATCCATGGGCTTTATTCTCAACCGGCCCATGGAATTCAAGGTATGCGAAGCGATAGCCGGTTTTGAGGAGATCGAGGAGCCCCTGCATATGGGCGGACCGGTTCAGGTCGATACAGTTCACTTTATCCACTCCAGAGGCGACAGCATTGACGGCGCTGTGGAGATTTTCGACGGTATATACTGGGGAGGCGACAAGGACCAGCTGAGTTTTCTCATCAATACCGGCGTGATACAGCCAAGCGAGATACGTTTTTTCCTCGGTTATGCCGGCTGGGGAGCAGGGCAGCTCGAACAGGAGTTCGAAGAGGGCTCGTGGTATACCGCCGAGGCGACCAGAGAGGTTGTTTTCGGGGGCGAGTACGAACGCATGTGGAGCCGCTCGGTACGTTCAAAAGGCGGCGAATACCGTATTGTGGCCAACTCTCCGGAACTGCCGGGTCTTAACTGACGGATTCCGGCCGGCATCCTTTTTCGGGGTGAAATATCTCCCAGGGTCCCCGCAGAGAACGTTCGGCTCTCTTTTGCTGTTGTTATTTGCTGGTAAATGTATATATATGGTTGCCTTCGGGCACTCTTGTTCTTTGTTTTGGTACTGGGGATGACAGGCTTTCGACAGGGCAGGTGTGAAATAATGCTGCACTCCGAGTTTCAGCATGGACGGACTCGTTAAAGAAGTCTATGTAACAAATAGATGCAGACGATTATTCGTATGCAATGGCTGCCTGATTAGCACAAGTTAATTAATCGGCCATCGTTCTGCGGCGGAGGCGCTTACTCTGAAAGCGCAGAATGGCATAACCCGCGCTTGAGCTTCGGTTCGCGCAAGTAAGCTTCATCTGTTTTTGCCTGAAGGGGCGGATGAATACACATTCGGGATAGTGAACCGAACGTTGCCGGCGATGTAACCGGTTCGCGAAACTTAAAGCACCGGAGATGAGTGTGGTGGCCTTATTGAGCAGTGTTCTGGACGCGGGTTCGAGTCCCGCCATCTCCACA
>JAAXXP010000136.1 GCA_013334435.1 Chlorobiaceae bacterium
GCAACCGCAACCACGGTCTGGCAGACCCCGTTGACGCTGACGCTCTCGTCGACCGACAGAGACGCGAACGCCTCCATTCCGGCATACTGCACCCGCAGACGCAATCCGCCGTTACGCCTTTCGAGTGCGCCCACCTTCCCTATATCCTTCACGATTCCCGTAAACATTCGATTCCTGACTTGTTTTTCCGGTTACGGCTTATCCTCTTTACCCGTCAATATACGGCAAACCGGGCTTAATTGCCCCAAACGTCCGCTCCGAAGCCCGACGGCGACACCTTATCCGTACACCACAAACCCCGCCGGCGGCACCGTAATGCGAACTGCGGAACCCTGACGCGCCTCGACCGTAACGACATGGGGCTGGAAATCCTCTGCCGTTGAAAGCAGGCACTGCATGGTGCTGCCGGGCGGATGAATGGTACTGTCCACCACCGCGTAAACCGTAATCGCCCTGTCCGTATCGGTATTGATTGCGCAAAGGCACTCCGTGCGGGCGAAAATGCGCGACCAGGCGATAATCCAGTGCAATTGGCCGTCTACCGGCTGCGGATAGTAAAAATCGCCATCGAACCCGGTTGCCGAAACCTGCCGCAGGTACTGGCGGCCGCGCCTCAGGACCATATGCTCCCTGCGCAGCGCGGCAAGCCGGCTGAGGAAACGGTAAACCGGATGTGCTTCGTCGAAGAAATGCCTTCCGGCGCTCTGCCGGGAGCCGAACGGGCCGCCGAACATGCACTCGCGCAGAAAAACGTCGCTGTAGGAGTCGTCTCCGTTACGGTGGTCGGCGCCGTTGAAAGCCTGTTCGGTACCGTAATAGATACAGGGAATCCCCGCAGAAGCGAGGTTCAGGCCCAGCGCGGCCGGAAGCAGCATCTCGCTGCGGGTGCTGTCTCCGGCAAAACGGAACTTGTGCTGCACGCCAACCTGGTCGTGGTCGTCGAACATGGTAACCACATGACTGCCGAACCACTGGCGGGAGCTCTTGTTATCGAGAAGGCTGTTGCGGAACAGGTCGAAATACCCCTCCTGATCCTCGGTATCGGGGTTGCCGGGACTGCGCCATCCTTTCACCATGAACTCCAGCTTGTCGGGCATATCATTGATGCCGAGCGCCGCATCGAGCCCTGTGGTATCAAGAATGGCGGTTGCATGTGAACGGCCACCGGTAATCTCGCCGATAATGGTGAAATTCTCCTTGCCGAGCGAAACGGCGAATTCATGCACCGCAGAAACAAAAAAGCGCACCGCTCCAGGCTCCATATGTTTCACGGTATCGAGCCGGTAGCCGTCGATATCGGCAAAGGCAATCCAGAACTGATAGATTTCCGTCATGTTCCTGAGCGCCTGGGAGGGGCGGAACTCGCGGATGCGGCGCTGCAGGTCCCAGGCTGCCGAAGGGTCTTTCAGGGCATCGCCCAGGTTGACATCCTTGAGTGTGCAGAAATCGCCATCGAGAAACTCGGGAAAGCTGTCCCAACGCCTGATCTCGCCACGCCGCGTCCAGGTGCTCTCCGGCTGCAGCTCCACCGGCCACACCGCGCCCTCGGCACTCTCCCCATCCACCATGGCGAAGGGCAGGCTGCCCGGATCGCCGCTGTGCCTGCGGTAGCCCTGCACCGGCCACTGGCGGCCCTCCTGATAGGTATACTGCATATTGCCCTCATAGGCAAAAACATCGCCGGCATGGTTGATGATGATATCGAGAATCACCCTGATGCCCGAATGGTGCGCAGCCCGGACAAAATCCTTCAACTCTTCACGTGTGCCGAAATGCGGATCGACATCGAGAAAATTCTGGATACCGTAACCGTGGTAATCGCTGCTGCCGGTCACCTGGCGGAACACCGGGCTGATCCACACCGCCGTAATGCCCAGCCGTTTCAGATAGCCAAGCTTGTCCTTCATGCCGGCAATGGTTCCGCCGCACCAGTTTCTTCCCGCCTGAAACCACGCATCACGCTCCGCGGTGCCGGCATCTTCCAGCGGAGAAAAAAGAGGCGTCGACCGGTCCGGATCGGCCTGATCCACCGGAGTTCCGTCAAGCCCGGAAAAACCCCCGAACTCGCGTCCATCGGAAAAACGGTCGAGAAACAGGAAATAGAGCACTTCATCCTCCCAGGAGGCGGGGGATGGGTAAAACTCCTTTCCCTCAACAAGTTTTGGAAAATCAATCTCCCGGAGACTGCGCTCAACTGGGTTTTTCGACATAATGCATCATGGGTATGGGGTTATCGGCCGACAGGGCCCGGCCGTAAAACAGCACTGCCT
>JAAXXP010000082.1 GCA_013334435.1 Chlorobiaceae bacterium
TGCCGACCGGGATATCGTCGCCCAGCACCTCGTAGTTGCGCAGAAAGTCGATGGCGTTGGTGGCTCCCGGCGTCGTATTGAATCCCTCGACCGGCAGAGTGCGCCCGACCTGGGCGCCGACTCCCACGAAGACGGCGTCGTACTCCGCTTCGAGCTGGTCGAGCGTGACGTCCTTTCCGACACGCACACCCATTTTCAACTCAAGGCCAAGATCGGTGATGCGCCGGATCTCCGCTTCGAGCACCTTTCGATCGACCCGGTAACCCATGATGCCGTAAAGCACCATGCCGCCGAGTTTCTCGTTGGCGTCGTAGATGGTGACGGCATGACCCCTGCGGCGCAACTGGTATGCCGCGGAAAGCCCGGCAGGTCCGCCGCCGATCACGGCAACACGCTTACCGGTATCGGGCCCTGGTTCAGGCAGCTTCAGTCCGGCTTCGATGCCGTAGTTGCCGACAGCCTGTTCAAGGGCGTTGATGGCCACGCTCTCGTCGTGAAACTGCCGGTTGCACCCTTTCTGGCAGGGATGCGGGCATATTCTGCCCATGACCGCCGGAAACGGGTTCGTCCTGACGATGGTCTCCCATGAGGCTTTCCATGCGTCTTCGGTTTTTTCGGTGCCGTTCAGGAGACGGTTGTATCCGCGGATATCCTCCCCGGCAGGGCACTCGGCCGTGCAGGGAGGCGTCTGACGGACATAGATCGGGCATTTGTGGCTGCTGTCGCCGAATGCCACGATCTTGTCGGTTCCCTCCAGCTCGGTGTATTCCGGAAACTGGTAGTTGATCGCAAAATCAAGGATTGGATTTGATTCCACCATGGTCGTAATCTCCTTCGGTTAGAACCGGACGTGTGCCGACTGGTTGAAGGTAGTCCTGGCGTGACGATAACTGTCGATCATGTTGTCGTCGAACGTCAGGCCGGTTTCTTCGAAAAAGCGCTTCCAGCCGATACGGTTGATCCACTCGCCCACTCGCTCCCAGGGACGTCCGCCCGCCTTGTATGCAGTCAGGATCTTGCCGATCACCTCGGTGACTTCCGGCCAGCGGGGCGGATTGTTGGGCAGGTTGTGCGCCACGATGCTCATGGTGGAGGGTTTGGTGCGGGCATTGCTGTTCTTGCCGCCGACCCAGATGGCGAACTTCGAGTGCTCCGGATGGTTGATCTCCATGGCGGGACAGGCTCCGAAACAGGCGCCGCAGCAGATGCATTTGGCTTCGTCCACCATAAGGGAGCGCTTGCCGTTCACCACGGTGGGACGGATTGCCGCTACCGGACAGCGGGCGACCGCTTTCGGCAGTTCGCAGATGGTCGCCAGATGGTCGTGGTTGATGCGGGGCGGGCGGGTATGCTTGACCACGATGGCGATATCGGCCTGGCCGCCGCAGTTGATGGAACAGCAGGAGGTGGAAAGACGCACCTTGTTGGGCATCTGCATATCCTTGAACTCCTGATAGACATAGTCCATCATGGACTTCACGACGCCTGAAGCATCGGTGGCGGGAATATCGCAGTGCAGCCACCCCTGGGTGTGCGCTACCGATGAGACGCACATGCCGGTTCCGCCCACCGGAAACCCGCGCGATTCGAGTTCCTGGATCATCGGTTCGACATGCTCCCTGTTCGGGGTCAGAAACTCCACATTGTTGCGCACCGTGAAGCGAAGGTATCCGTCAGCATATTTGTCGGCGATGTCGCAGAGCACGCGCACCATATCCACCGTATCCTGGCGGGGTGTGCCGGCCCTGACGGTCCAGATTGCATCACCGCTTTCAGCCACGTGCATGAGCACGCCCGGCCTGGGAATTTCGTGGTACTTCCACTTACCGTAATTCTTTCTCACCACCGGGTGAAGAGCCTCTTCATAGGTGTGAGGACCCGACTCTATGGTCTTCCATTTCTTTTCAGGACTGCTCATGATGTTCTTTTCCGATTGGGTGTAGTGCCGCCCTCCGGGCAGCGGGTTCATGCTTGTTGTTCAGGCTTCCCAGGGCAGACCGTACTCAGTACGGCGCCTTGAAATACGGGTTGTCGCGCGGCCTCGTCACCATATTGATGTCCGCCTCGATTCCGACTCCGTCGAGGAACTGCTTGAGACCGACACGTTCGATGGTTTCGCCGATACGCTCGTGGTCGAGTCCGGCATCCTCCCACCAGTCGATGATCTCCTCGATCTGCTCGATGAAAGCCTCGATATCCTCGTCGTCCTCCATCTTCATGAACGGAATAATGAGCGAGCCCATATTGACGCCGACCTTGAGCGTGTTCTTGCCGCCCATAAGCAGGGAAATACCGCGTTCCTTGCCGGGAGAGAGCGCTTTGGGCATGGCGTTCAGGCAGTGCATGCAACGCACGCAGTCCCTTGTTTCGATGTGCATTTCGCCGTCCTTCAGCGAAATGGCCTTCGTGGGACAGAGATTGATAACCTGGTTGACCAGCACGTCCATTCCTTTCTTTTCCACCCAGGCATTCACCTCGTCGCGATCGACCTGTATGGCGTCGCGCCAGGTGCCGATGACGGCAAGATCGGAACGCATGATGGCGTTGGTGCAGTCGTTCGGGCAACCGGAAAACTTGAATTTCAGCTTGTAGTTCCATTCAGGACGGTGCAGTACGCCGACGAAATGCTTCAGTGTCTTCAGATGCAGCTTGAGGTTGTCGTAGCAGGCATTTTCGCAACGGCCCTGACCGATACACGACACCGCCGTACGCATGCCGGCTCCCGCACCTCCGAGATCCCATCCGCTCTGGTTCAGTTCGTCGAAACACTGCTGTACCTTATCCTGCTCGATGCCCTGCAGCATGATGTCTCCCGTCTGGCCGTGCAGGGTAATGATGCCGCTGCCGTATTTTTCCCAGATATCGCAAAGCTCGCGCATCATGGCCGTATTGTAGTGCAGGCCCGGCGCAGGCTGAATTCTCATGGTGTGGAATTCCGCCGCCTCGGGAAACTTGTCCTTGATCATGGAGTACCGGGTGATGATGCCCGCTCCGTAACCGTCCACCGTCACGAGACCGCCTTTCCAGTACCCCATCTTCGTGTTGTAGGAGTATTCAAGCTGATCGAGCACTCCGCGAAGCATGGGCTTTTTCGTCCGTTCGGCAAGTTCCTTGAAGCCGGAAACGAAGCTTGGCCACGGGCCGCTCTCCAGCTCATTAAGCATAGGGGTCGGATTCAGAAACTTCCCGTTCTCCTCCGAATGGCAACCCCCGCAGTGATGTCCTTCGCGTGAAGAAGCATCTTTTGCACCTTCCATAGTTCCTCCTTTAGTTCACCGTTAAATTGGGTTGGAAAAAGCGGTCAATCGCATTACACGCAGCCCGTCGGCTTCGGCAGCCCGGCAATCTTGCAGGCCTGAAGCGCCGGACCTTTCGGGAAAAGCCCGTAGAGAAACTCGGATGCCTCTTTCTTGTCCATACCCTTTTCCGATGCGATAGCCTTGGTCAGCACCTTCACTGCAGGAGCGATCTGGTACTCTTCGTAGTAGTTCCTGAGGAACTTCACCAGATCCCAGTGCGCTTCCGCCATTTCGATCTCCTCGCCTTCGGCAAGCTTTACGGCAACATCCTCGTTCCAGTCTTCGAGATTGACGAGGTAGCCGTTTTCGTCCACATCGTATTTGACCCCATTCACATCAATGCTCATGATTCGCTCCTTTTGATAATGTTAGTAGTGATATTGAATCCTCTTCCCTGCCAACCGGAACGGCGCAGAAAGACGCTGTCCTTCGCCTGGGGAATACAAGAAAAATCAGTTATATATTTATATAACTATATAGTAATAAAAGGAACACTGTTTTTCAAATTCTGCCGATAAAATTTTCATTTTTTTATGCTTTCCCGGCAGGCAACCAGGAGGTGCTCCAGGAAGCGGGAATCGATCCGGAACGAATTGCCTGAACAAAAAAAGGGTGCACCGGTCAGATTGAAAACGGGGAAAAACAGCGTCCGAAAACGTGGAAATAGTTATATAACTATATAGTAATAAAAGGGGCGGCTTTTTTCAAATCCCCGGTGCATTTTTTTGTTTTTTTCAGGGAGATCACCGGCCTTTTTTCCAGGCTGCGCACAGATCGGTAAACCGCTTCGCCCACAGGGGATTGCCGACGGCATGCAGATGAGCGTAGGATGCGAACAGGTTACGGTAAAGCACGCCGTCATGTCTCCCGGTCACCCCCTGGCCGCGCATGAGGTCGAACTGCCAGCGGCAACCGGCTGCACCATCAGTCGGCGTTGAATAGTGGAACTCGTGGGCTTTTGTTTCGACCCCTTTTTCGAACCAGGGGCTTTCGCTGCAGCTTCTCATCCGCAGATACCCGTGACCGGCCGGAAGGGACTGAAATCCGATATCGAAGGGAAGAATTCCGGCCAGAGAAACGGTTTTGCCCCCATAGGTGCCGCTGCGGGAGAGCCAGATCAGTCCGCCGCATTCGGCATAGAGCGGCATATCCGCATCGACCCGCTCTTTCACCTCACGCATCAGGCTCCGGTTGGCCGAAAGTCCGGGAAAAAAGGATTCCGGAAAACCTCCGCCGAGATAGAGGCCGTCGACATCGGGAAGTGAACGGTCCTGCATCGAATCGATAAAAAGCAGTTCCGCTCCGTGCTCCTCGAGTGCACGGAGGTTTTCGGGATAATAGAAACAGAACGCCGCATCCCTGAAAACCCCTATGCGAACCCGTTTTTCGGGAAGCGTCAGGGGAAGTGCGGGAGAATATCCATCAAAGACAAGGGGCTGAGCCGAACCGAAAAGAGAACGGATTGCCTGCATGTCGCAGTAGAGGGCGACCAGTTCGGCGGCGTCCCGTATAAAGGCGGCAGCTCCTGCTGTTTCACCGACTGTCGTAAGGCCGAGATGCCGTTCGGCAATAACGAGCCTGCTCTCAGCCGGAATAGCGCCGACGACAGGCACCCGGCAGAAGGTTTCGATGGCAAGCTTCTGTTTTTCCGCATGGCGCGGCGAACGCACCTGATTGAGAATGACTCCGGCAATCGTCACCTTCGGCTGCATGGCCTGCATGCCCATGACGATCGCTGCCGCGGCGCGGTTCATTTTCCGGCTGTCGATAACCAGGAGAACCGGTGTCTGCAGCATCAGGGCAAGCCCCGCGCTGCTGTCGGAGCCGTCGAGCGACATGCCGTCGTGCAGACCGTGGTTGCCCTCTATCAGGGAGAGCGTCCCCCCCCGACTGCCGACGACAAACGAATCCATGCACCCGCCAGGCCCCATGAGCCAGGGATCGAGGTTGCGGCTCTCCCTTCCTGATGCAAGCCGGTGCCACATGGGATCGATATAATCGGGACCTTTCTTGAAACAGGAGACACGCTCTCCCGCTGCGGCAAAATATGCGGCGATCCCCAGGGTCACGGTCGTCTTGCCGGAGCTCTTGTGCGGAGCTGAAACCATCAACCGCGGAAGAAGAAGAGAATCCATTATCACTCAGGGAAGTTTCGACCGATCCTGAAGTCCAGGCCTTCTCTGCTCAGGTCTGAGTCTGGAAGTAAAAAAGTCGTCAGCAACATCCTCATCGACCATCTCACCATCCATATTGATCAGCGGCTCCTCATAATCATTCCACCCCCTGAGCCCGGTCTTGAGGGAAACAGCATCTTCATAACCAAGCTGCTGCATCACGGCGACGGCAAGCACGCTGCGGCGTCCTGAACGGCATACCACGACAACCTCCCGATGCCTTGCAGCGACAAGTTCCGGAACCGTCTCCTCGTAATCCCATTCGCATGCGGATTCAAGAATACCCCTGGGAACATTGATGGAACCTCGGATATGCATCGCCTCGAACTCATAGGGCTCGCGAACATCGAGAACGAGCAGGCCGGGATTCTCTTTGATGCGGATCGTCAGGTCCCAGGGCATGATCTCCCGGACTTCCTCGCGGCCGGCAGCGATCAGATCGTTAAAAGTCAGCATACGCTATAGTAAGTTGCATTGTCTGTTTGTCCTGATTCGGGGGAGGAACAGAATCACGGCCATCTCTTCAGCAGCATGGCGCTGCCGGGAGAGATGGCTCCGGCAATGAGACGATCCGCCTGAAAAACAAGCATCTGTCTGCTGCGGATGCAGCAGTTCCGGCAGGACACCGTTCGCAGGAGGAGACTGAAAACCGCGTACCGTATGCTTTTACTGAAGTATAGTTCATAGCGTTCTATTTTCCGCAAAAACTGCCAAGAAAACCCTGCTGCCCGAGACTCCGGAAAGCAGTGTTGCAAATATTTTCCCTACATTGAAAAAGGGCCGGGCCGTCACGGTCATGACGGCCGCACACGGCGCCTGAACCCCTCAACACCCTGTTATCGTGTCAACGCTTGCCACGTTCATTGCAGGCATGCCGAAAGCGGAACTGCACCTGCACATAGAAGGAGCTCTCGAGCCTGAGCTGATGATCGAAATCGGCCGTCGCAACGGCGTCGAACTGCCCTGGCCCGATGCTGAAAGCGCCCGCCGGGCCTATGATTTCAGGGACCTGCAGTCGTTTCTCGATATCTACTACCGCGCAACCTCCGTGCTGATCCGCGAAGAGGATTTTTACGACCTGACCACTGCCTACCTGCGGAAAGCCGCTTCACAGCACGTACGTCATGCGGAAGTGTTTTTCGATCCGCAGACCCATACGGCAAGGGGCATTGCCATCGAAACCGTCATCAGGGGAATCGAGGGTGCGCTGCGGGACGCTCACGGCAACCTGAACCTTTCGACAAAACTCATCATGTGCATTCTCCGTCACCTGAGTGAACGTGAAGGCATGGAAATTTTCCGTCAGGCACTCCCCTGGAGGCGCTCGATAACAGGCATAGGACTTGATTCCGCAGAGCGGAACAACCCCCCGTCGAAGTTCCGGAACCTCTTCGAACTCGCTCGCAGGGAGGGATTCATGACGGTTGCGCATGCCGGCGAGGAAGAGGGCGCAGCCTCCGTCCGGGAGGCCCTCGACATCCTGCAGATCAGCCGTATCGATCACGGGGTGCGCTGCATGGAGGATGAGCGCCTGGTTGCCGAACTGGTGCGGCGACAGATCCCTCTGACGGTATGTCCGCTCTCGAATATCCGGCTCAGGGTGTTTCCCTCCATGCAGGCGCACAACCTGAAACGCATGCTGCAGAGAGGACTGTGCGTCAGCATCAACTCCGATGATCCGGCTTATTTCGGAGGGTATGTCAACGAAAACTATATCGAAGCTGCAGACGCTCTCGGATTCGAACGGAGCGACATCGTGCAGCTCGCACGGAATTCGTTTATCGCCTCATCGCTCGACACGATACAGAAGCAGTTGTATCTGAACGAGCTTCAGCGTTATGATGAGGAAACTCCGTAGCAACCATCTATCCGCAAAACCGATGAACACCACAGAAACCGCCGCATCCGTCACCCCGCTCTTCTCCGGAGAAACCATCAGGAACCGGGTTGCGGAACTGGGTGCCGCAATTTCCGAAGATTTCAGGAACCTCGGCACAGCAGAACCTCTTTTTCTCATCACGATACTGAAGGGTGCATTCGTTTTTGCTGCCGATCTCGCAAGATGCATAACGGTGCCCTGTACCTTTGATTTTCTCTCTGCATCGAGCTATGGCGCGGCAAAAATCTCCTCGGGAAGCGTAACCCTGCGCCACAGCCTTTCTGTCGCAAACCGGCATGTCCTCCTGATCGAAGACATTGTCGACACAGGGCTTACCCTGCAGCACATCACCGACGAACTCTCGAAACAGCAGCCCGCATCTCTGGGCATCTGTACGCTGCTCGACAAGCCTGCTGCTCGCAAACACCCGGTCCGGATAGCCTATAC
>JAAXXP010000083.1 GCA_013334435.1 Chlorobiaceae bacterium
GCATTGCCGTTAACCAGCAGGTACTGGAAACTCGGGTCCGGACGTCCGACGAAGCATGAGCTGTTCATCCTGTAGTGCTTGATGATTCTGAGCGCCTGCATTGCTTCCTGTCTGTTATCGCCGAAATTGTACATGAGATGGTTGCCGTCGACGATCGTCCAGCGTCCGTCGATGTTTCTGACGGTGGCGGAGCCCGGATTGAACGATATGCAGTCCTCAGCGACCGCGGGCAGAGGGCGTATCGGCCCAATCGGCCCGATGGGGCCTATGGGTCCAACGACGAGCTGCCGGTTGAAGGTGTAGGAGGAGCTGTAGTTCGAGCGTCCGCTGCCGTCGGTGAACCTGGTGTAGGTTTCGACGCGAAGGGTGCTTCTGCTGAGCGGCCTGACGATGACCATCGTCTGGCTGAAGCCGGTGCTGAAGATTGCCGAAACGGCCTGGGCGTTCTGCTCGATGTTTGAGGAAACGCCGGGAGCGTAAGGGTTGGCGCTGACTTCGCCCCAGTCGCAATCCTGCGGGTGGCATTTGCCCCATGCATGCATTGTCAGCGCGTTGCCGCTGCCGGAGATGGCCAGTCTGGTGATGCCCGCAGTGTTAGGGTCGGCATTTTTCCACGTGCCGGTAAACTGGCTGATGGCCGCGAAACTCAGCGACTGCAGCAGCAGAAGCGTGAGTATGAGCGCAGCCGGGATGGCGATGATCTTTTTCATTCCTGTTTTTGTTAGGGGGTGAAAGGGGAATTGTGGAACAACAGGTAAAAGTTAGGTATTCTTCCTCTTAAAAACAAAGTTTGCATTTTGGCGTGCGCGATACGCAGGTTCTGTCGCAATTAATCCCGTTTCTTTTCCTACTTTCCTTTCTGCAACCGTTTCGACACGTATGACCGCGATAACCAATGAACGTACCCGCTGAAGACTCTGCTTCCGACGACGGCAACCCCGCCGCGGAGCCTGTTCCCCCAAGCATGAAAGAGAAGGTTCTTTCTGCTTTTCCCGCATTCCGGAGCCGGAATTTCCGGCTCTATTTTATCGGGCAGATCGTTTCGATGATCGGCACCTGGCTGCAGATGGTGGCGCAGGGGTGGCTGGTGCTTGAAATGACCGGTTCGGCTTTCTGGGTGGGCGTTACCGCCGCAGCCTCGTCGCTGCCGACCCTGTTTCTTTCGCTGTTCGGCGGTGTTATCGTCGACCGGTACAACCGGAAAACCATTCTGCTCTGGACCCAGTCGGCTTCGATGATGCTGGCGCTCGTGCTCGGCGCCGTCACCCTGTCCGGAACGGTGACGCTTGCCGTCATCATGGTTATGGCGTTTCTGCTCGGCTGCGTCGCCGCGGTGGCCACTCCGGCGATACAGGCGTTTCTGAGCGAAATGGTCGAGCGCAGCGAACTGCACTCGGCCGTTGCGCTCAATGCGGCAATCTTCAACGCATCTCGGGTGATCGGCCCGGCCATAGCCGGCCTCATGATTGCCTGGATCGGCACGGGCGGTGCGTTCATGGTCAACGGCCTGAGCTATCTTGCCGTCATCGCAGCCCTGCTCGCCATCCGGACAGCCCCTCCCCTCACGAAGCCCGAGGCGCATCAGCCGCCGCTGCAGTCCATCCGCGAGGGGATTGTCTATACCTGGGAGCATCCTGTCATTCGCACCATCGTGCTGTTCGTCTCCGTGGTTTCGATATTCGGATGGTCGTTCATGTCGATGCTGCCGGTGGTAGCCAAGCAGACCTTCGGCATGGGTTCCGACGGCATGGGATACCTTTTTTCCGCGTTCGGGTTAGGCTCGCTTTCCGGCACCGTGCTGGTTTCGATGTCGTCAGGAAAGATCCGGAGTTCCATGATGGTGATCGGAGGCATTCTCACCTTTTCCATCGCGCTCGGAGCCTTCACCTTTGCCACGGACGAGCGCATTGCGATGGGCTTTCTCTTCATCGCCGGCATCGGCATGCTTTCGGCTTTCGCCACCATGACCGCCACGGTGCAGCGCCTCGTCGAAGACCGCTACCGGGGCAGGGTGATGAGCATCTACCTGATGGTGCTGATGGGGTTCATGCCGCTGGGCAACCTGCAGGTCGGGTTCCTCTCCGAGCATTTCGGTACGGCGCTGGCCATAAGGATCGGCAGCGTCGTCGTGCTGCTTGCAACCCTTTTCCTGTTCAGCTACCGGAAGGATATCCAGTCTGCATGGAATGATTACCGGGCCGCTGGTGCGTGAAACCCCGGGCCGGGACCGGCACGACCGTCGGGCAGGGGCAAGGTGCCTCATTCTGCAACAGCTGCAGGCCGAACTTCGGACGCTATCGTGCGTCCTGTCTCATTTTTCCGCTTTTCTTCCGCATCGGACATGTTCATTAACCTCATTTCATGAGATGAGTTAGCTGGTAATCTCCCGGTTTGGCATGACAATTGCTTAATGATGGGTAAATATTAAACAATTGAAAACAAACTCATCATGTCAGCGCTCAAAATGGTTTTATCTCCCGGGATGGTCCTCAGCGCAAGCGAGGTCCGACGGCTGGAAGCCGACTGGGCAGACGGCGACAGGCAGTGTGCCGCAACGAATCGGGAACAGGACCGGAACCCTTCTGACCGTTCCGAAAACAGCTTCAGGGCGCGCATAGCGCTGCAGCTCGGCGCAACCGCCGCAGCAATGGCCATTTTCCCGGAGATGAAGCTGACTTCGCTCGGGACCCTTCCGGGGATCGGCGAACTCGCAACCGGAGCGCTTGCCGTCCCGGCTACCATGCTGCTCTCTCTTGCCATCATGAACGCCGTCAGAAAAATCGACAGCCAGTACGCTCTTGCCGGAGCGGCTTCCCTTGCCGCCCTTGGCGCATTTGGTATCCTCTCCTGGCTCAACTCGACGGTTCTGCTGCTGGCGCTCTCCGTTGCCTCCGCAGGCGCGGTCGGACTTTTTCTGCTGACCGGCCGCTCGCGCTCCGGGCATTCAGGATTCAGGCCGCTTGCCGACATCGCCGGGTTCCTGCTTGCCGTTGTAGCCCTTTCCATGCCTCAGGCAACGGGCGGGGCGGTTTCTCCGGCAGTGGCGCTCACGGCGCTCGCCCTGCCGCTCGTCAATCTTGTGTCGGTCGCGCTGGGCCGGGTCATGAACGGGCACAGCCCCTTCATGACGGACGGTTACCCCGGATTTTCCGGGACAAGTCATCGGGTTTTGGTATCGCTGAGCCTTGTTTTCCCTCTGCTGGCTATTGCGGCAGCAGTGCTGGAGGTATCGGATGCCATGCTGTTTATCTCGCTTGCAGGTCTTTGTGCCGCGTATCATGCAGTTTCGCGGCGGCCTGATTACAACCAGGGGAGTTAACAGCTTTCCGGTCTGCAGGCAGGCGCCGGTTCGGGCCTGCCTGCAGCGCCGGTTATTTTACAGGAACCCTTCCCCTCTCCCCCGCGTTACCAGTTGCATACAGACAGACCATAACACAACAGCTCTCCGGTGGTGAAGCATCTGCTCGTTACAGCCATACTGATTCTGGCCGCCATACCGGTTTCCTGCGCCGGACCTTCCGGAAAGCCCAACCGATCACCTGCCATGCAGAAGCCGGCTTCTTCGAATCCCTACTATTCCCGCACCGATACCGCAAAACTCGATCTGCCCGATTCCGTCTGGAAAAAGGTGCTTCCTCCGGATGTGTACGAGGTGGCCCGCCGTGCGGGTACCGAACGCGCCTTTACCGGCAGATACTGGGATTACGAAGGTCGCGGCACCTACTTCTGCGCCGTGTGCGGCAATGCGCTCTTTCGCTCCGACGCCAAGTTCGCCAGTTCGTGCGGATGGCCGAGCTTTTTCGAGACGGTGCGCTCCGGAAGCGTGGAGTATCGTACCGACAGGGCTTACGGCATGGAGCGCAGCGAAGTGCTGTGCGGCCGGTGCGGTTCGCATCTCGGCCATGTTTTCGATGACGGTCCGCCACCCACCGGCAGGCGGTTCTGCATGAATTCGATCGTGCTGGATTTCGAGCCGGAGGAGTGAGGCCGGATTTCAGTGCGCCTGTGAGAGGTCGGCTTTCTCCCCTTTTTTCAGCTTGATGAACAGCAGCAGCGGCATCGAGAGCGCGAACAGCAGGGCGATCAGCATGAATGCGTCCATATAGGCGAGATGGTAACTCTGTGCCGTCAGGGTGCCTTCGAGCGATCGCAGAGCCGCCTGTTCGGCTTCGACCGGCGAGAGCATGCGCGACTGCGCCGCCTGCTGTAAGCCGTTGAGCCGCTCGACGGCGGCGGGATCGTAAGGCGAGAGGTGTCCGAGCAGTTCAATCCTGTGGGCGGCAACGCGTTTGGCCACGTAGGTATTGGTGAGCGCGATCCCGAAGGATCCGCCGAGCTGGCGCACCATGTTGTTCAGGCCGGTGGCCTGGCCGATATCCTTGCCGTGCAGGCCTGCGACGGCGAGCATGGTGACGGGAATGAAGATGAAACCGAGGGCTACGCCGCGCACCAGCAGTATCCAGAAAAAGTTGGCGGCTCCCGACTGCATGGTCTGCTGGCCGAGTTCCCAGCAGAAAAGGGTGAAGGCGGCCATGCCGACCGTCATGAGGATTTTGGCCGAGGCGCCACGCTGCAGGGCGATGCCGAGCGGCAGGGCGATGATGCCGGTTACCATGGCGCTCGGAAAAAGCACCAGTCCGGTGAGCAGGGCCGTGAAGCCGAGCAGGTGCTGCACGAACACCGGAAAGACGAAGAGCGAGCCGTACAGCCCGTAGCCGACGACGAAGGTCAGCACGGCGGCAATCGCCAGGTTGTGGCTCCGGGCGAGCACGCGGAGATCGACGGCGGGTTCCTCGACCCGCAGCTCCCACCAGACGAAAAGCAGCAGCGAGACCGTGGCGATGATGGTGAACCAGGTGATGTAGGGCGTTTCGAACCAGTCTTTCGATTCTCCCCGCTCGAGGATGAACTGCAGCGACCCGATGCCGAGAGCCAGAAGACCGATGCCGGTCCAGTCGATACTGGTGACCTTCTGCTTGGTTTTCGGTTCCCTGATGAAGGAGAAGGCCGACCAGGCGGCGAGCAGGCCGACCGGAATGTTCACGAAAAAGCACCACTCCCAGCTGAAAGAGTCTACAAGGTAGCCTCCGAGCAGCGGGCCGATGGTCGGGCCGAGAACGAGCCCCATGGAAAAGATGCCGGTTGCCTTGCCGCGGTCTTCGGGAGGATAGGTTTCGTACAGAATGGCCTGGGATGTGGGGAGCAGCGCTCCGCCGCCGATGCCCTGCAGAAAGCGGAAAAAGACCAGCGTCCAGATATCGGTAGCCACGCCGCAGAGCAGCGATGCCGCCGTAAAGAGCAGAATCGAGCCGATATAGTAGTTGCGGCGGCCGAGCAGGTTGCCGAGAAAGCCCGAGAGCGGAATGACGATGACGTTGGCGATGGCGTAGCTGGTCACCACCCAGGCAACGTCTTCGATGCTGGCGCCGAGGTTCCCGCTGATCTGCGTGATGGCCACGTTCACGATGGTGGTGTCGATCAGCTCGAGCATGGCCGAAACGATCACCGTGAGGGTGATGATGATGCGCCGCGCACCGGTTTCGTAGGTGTGCAGCGCCGGCTGCAGCGCAGTTGCCGCTCCCTGACCGCTCATTTTACCCGGACCTCCACGACCACGTTCATCCCTGCCGCGAGTTTGCGTTCGTTATCGGGTTTGCCGGTAAAGAGTATCCTGACCGGCACGCGCTGGGCGACCTTGACGAAGTTGCCGCTCGCGTTGTCGGGCGGCAGCAGGGCGAATCGCGCTCCGGTTCCGGATGAGATCGATTCCACCTCGCCCTCGAACTCTTTTTCGGGGTATGCGTCTACCCTGATGGATACCTTCTGGCCGGGTCTGAGATTTTCGAGCTGCGTCTCCTTGAAGTTCGCTACAACCCAGAGCTTGCGGCTGCCAACCAGGGCGATCAGCTGCTGGCCGGGCGCGACATACTGGCCGGGCTGAACGTTTTTCTTCGATACGTGCCCGTCTGCAGGCGCGGTAATGGCGGTGTAGGAGAGCTGCAGTTCGGCATTGCGCAGTTCGGCCTCGCGCATTTTCAGCTGCGCCGCCGCGGCTTTGCGCTGACTTTCGGCAGCGGCATGCTGCGCCGAGGAGGAGAGTGCGCCGGCTTTTACGGCATCGAACTCCGAAGGCGAGATAACGTCCTGCCTGCGCAGGTTTTCGCTTCGCCGGAGGTCGGCGCTGAGTTTCTGACCGGTCGCTGCGGCGGCAAGTGCGGCTTCGCCGGCGGCAGCAACGGAAGCACGGGCATTTTCGAGGGCTGCCGAGGCCATATCGCGCCGGACCTCGTAGTCAACCGGGTCGAGCAGCACCAGCGTGTCCCCTTTGGCCACCTTCTGGTTGTCGGTAGTGAGAACCTTGTCCACCCTGCCGGGTATGCGCGAAATGACCGGGTAGATATCCCCTTCGATCTGGGCATTGTCGGTTTCGACGTAGAGGAAAGAGTGCCAGATTTTGCTTCCGCCCCAGATGAGCGCCCCGAGAACGGCGACGGCCATGATGACCAGACGCAGCGGGTTGGATGCTTTAATGCCCTCTTTTCCTGTCTTTTCGGCTGCTCCGGTGTTTTTTTCCTGTTCTGTCATCAGGCTGATTGTTTCGTGTTGTTCGAAAGAAGCTGTGCGCTATCCTCGCGCTCTCTTGCGGTGTTTCCCGTTTCGGGCGATTTGTAGACGACGACCGGGCATGCGGATCTGCGCATCACGGTTTCGGCCGTGCTGCCCATGAGCAGTCGGGTAAAGGCCATGCTTCCGTGAGAGCCCAGCAGGAGCAGGTCCGCCTTTTGCTCTTTGGCATAGGCGAGGATCTCCGCCGCGGGATCGCCATGCTGCACGCTGAACAGCGCCCGGCTGCCGCGCCGGGCAAGGATGTCGCTGTAGTGCGAGAAGGCGTGCAGCTGTTTTTCCAGCAGGCCCTCCGAGTCGTTTTCGGCGGGCTCGACGTGCAGCAGGGTGAGTTCCGCTCCGCACTGCTGCAGCTCGGCGGCATAGGCCACCACATCGTCGGAGTGCGGCGAAAAATCAACCGCGCAGATGATCTGTTTCAGTTTCTTCTGCATGTTACCAGAATACCTCCCCTGTTGCCCGTTTAAGGGTGTAGTTGTTCAGCACGTAGTCATATGCCGCCTGCAGCCGGGCAAGTTCCGCCTGGGCAAGCGATGCTTCGGTATCGAGAAGGTCGAGGGTTGTCGCCATGCCGTTTTCATAGCGTGCACGCGCATGTTCGGCGGCCAGTTTTGCCTGCTGCACCTGCGATTCGGTCGTCAGAATGTTCTCCCGTGCGGTTTCCAGGGCGTGCACGGTTTCCTGTACGTCGGTTCTGACCTGCTCTTCGGTGTCGATCCTTCGTTCTGCCGCCGCGCGCAGCAGGGCTGCCGCCTCCTGGCGCTGTGCCGATGTGCGGAACCCGGTAAAGATCGGCAGCTCGACCTGGACTCCCGCCGCCACGTTTTCGCGGATTTCGTCGATATCAGGCTGGTAGCCGTTCGTTACTCCCCATGAAGCGCTTGCGCTGACCACCGGCAGGCCCTCCTTCATGGCCAGCGAGCGGCGGAGCCGGGCCGACTGTTCGTATTCGCCGGCAAGCTTCAGTTCGGGCCGGCGCTGTATTGCATTTTCAACAAGCGCAGCCTCGTCCGGTCGCGCCGGAAGTACCGAGAAGTTTCCTTTGAGGTCGAGAGGCGTGTTGACTGCAAGTCCGGTCAGGCGGCGCAGGGTCAGCTCGTGGCGGCGCAGCTGATGTTCCAGACCGAGCTTCTTCGAGCGCGC
>JAAXXP010000084.1 GCA_013334435.1 Chlorobiaceae bacterium
GAAAAAGTTTTCGTATCCATTGCTGCTGCTTGCAGCGGCAATGCTGTTCAGCGGCACGGCATGGGGAGCTGAAGAGGTTGTCACCGACACCGGCACCACCTCCTGGATGCTCACCTCCACTGCACTGGTTCTGCTCATGGTTCCTGGGCTGGCCATGTTCTACGGCGGTCTGGTGCGCACCAAAAACGTCATCGGCACCATGATGCACAGCTTCGCGGCCATGGTCATCATCGGCGTGCTCTGGCCGACCCTCGGCTATGCGCTCAGCTTCGGCCCCGGCATCCTCGGCGGTTTTGTCGGCTGGGACAGCAAATATTTTCTGCTGCAGGGCATCGATGACGCCATCATGTCCACCCAGATTCCCGAGTATGTCTTCGCCATGTTCCAGGGCAAGTTCGCCATCATCACGCCTGCGCTGATTGCCGGCGCCTTCGCCGAGCGGGTGAACTTCAAGGGGTATGCGATCTTCATCGCCCTCTGGAGCCTGTTCGTCTACAGCCCGATCTGCCACTGGGTGTGGGCCGCAGACGGCTTCCTCTTCAATCTGGGCGCCATGGGAGCCATCGACTTTGCCGGCGGCACCGTCGTGCACATCTCGTCGGGCATTACGGCCCTGGTTGCCGCACTCTACCTCGGTAAACGCAGGGGATATCCAAGAAACGTCATGCATCCCAATAACCTGGTGATGACCCTCATGGGCGCCGGCCTGCTCTGGGTCGGATGGTTCGGGTTCAACGCCGGCAGCGCCATCGCCAGCAACCTGGCAACGGCTCGCGCGCTCACCGTTACCCAGATGGCCGCAGCAGCGGGTGCCTTTACCTGGATGATTATCGAGATGTTCCAGCACGGCAAGGCGACCAGCCTCGGTGTGGCATCGGGCATTCTTGCCGGTCTTGTGGCCATCACACCGGCCGCCGGTGTGGTTCAGCCTGTCGGCGCCCTTGCGCTCGGCGCGCTTGCCGCAGTGTTCTGCTATCTGGCCATCGTGCTCAAGAACAAGCTCGGTTATGACGACAGCCTCGATGCTTTCGGCATCCACGGAGTCGGAGGTATTGTCGGCGCCCTTGCCCTGACCTTCTTCATCCGTCCGTCGTGGATGGCCGACGCCGCGGCAAAAGTCGGCGGAAGCTGGACCGTCTGGCAGCAGTTCGGCGTACAGGCTACCGCAGTCGGCGTCACCATCGCCTATGCCGCCGTCGCTTCGCTTGTCCTGCTGTTCATCGTCGAGAAAACCGTCGGCCTGCGCATCAGCGAAGACGACGAGATGTCGGGTCTCGACCACAGCATGCACGGCGAGCAGGGATACGGTCTTATCAACTTAAACTGAGCTATTTACGATGAAACTGATTACAGCGATCATTCAGCCGGACAGGCTCGACCATGTGCGGGAGGCCCTGATCCAGGCTGATATAACCAGAATAACCGTAAGCCGTGTAACCGGACATGGCCGGCAGGAGGATATCGAGATCTACAGGGGCCAGAAAATCGCGCCGAACCTTATTCCCAAGGTCCGCCTCGATATCGCCGTCAACGAAGAGTTTGTCGATGTCACCGTCGATACGATCATCGAAGCGGCGCGGCACGGAGTCGGCGAGGTCGGAGACGGCAAGATATTCATCACGCCTCTCGAAGAGTGCATCAGAATCCGTACCCGCGAGAAAGGCGGCAAGGCTATCTGACGGCACAGCAGAACAGGATTTTTTTCGCACAGACAACAACAGACAAAACAACATCACAACAACAGAAACAGGAGTACATCAATGAAGAAAACTGCAAAACTCGCAACCCTTGCCATAGCCCTCTTTGCAGGACTGGGCAGCACTGCACAGGCTGAAGGATTCAAGATCGGCGCCGACGTTGTCAGCAGCTATGTCTGGAGGGGAACCGATCTGGGCGACTCGCCTGCGATCCAGCCTGCACTCTCCTACACCTTCCCCGGCATCGGTGTCGTGGTAGGCGCATGGGGTTCATATGCGATAGCGGAAGACGATGATTACAGGTACAAGGAAGTCGATCTGTACGTCACCGTACCGGTAGGTCCGTTCAGCCTGACCCTGACCGATTACTATGTACCGGTTGATGACAATTCCGACAGCTTCGACTTCTCCGATGACGGTCCGAATATCCTCGAAGCAAGCATCGGCTACACGTACAAAAACCTCGGCCTGCTTGCCGCCATCAATATCGCAGGTGCCGATACCGACAATGCGAAATACTGCGAGGCAAACTACAAGTTCTATGACAAGGACGGCTTCACGGCAAAAGCCGTTGTTGGCGCAGGCGACGAAACCTACGTTGAGGGCGACAACGACAACTTTAGTGTTGTCAACACCGGCATATCGGTTTCCAAAGACCGCTACACCGCGTCATACATCTACAATCCGGACAGCGAAAAGTCGCACCTCGTCTTCATGGCATCGTTCTGAGTCGTAGTCGTATAACCTGTTCTTTTCTCCGTGTGTGTGTAACAGCAAAGGAGCCTGAAAAGGCTCCTTTCTGTTTTTGTGTTCCTGAGGCTGTCGCATTGCCTCAAATGGCCTTTTCGTAGATCACGTACTCCTTGTACGGCTTTCCGCCTATTACCTTCGCCAGTTTGCTCATCGCCTCGTTGGACTTCAGCACCCAGCTCATTTCGCTGGCAAACACACCGTGCCGGCCTCCGTAATCGGCGATATGGGTGTTGAGAATGCTGTCGATTCCCTTGTTGCGGTATTCGGGGAGGACGCCCATGGTTATGGTTCTGACCGTTCTGATGTTGCGGCTGTACCAGAGGTATTTGATGAAACCGGACAATGAAAAAGGATTGCCGTTGACATGCTTCAGCGCCTGGTTGATGTCGGGAAGCGAAAGTGAAAAACCGATTGTTCGCCTGTCGCGGTCCTCGACAAAGTAGATATAGTGCGGGTTGGCAATAGGCTTGAGACTTTTTGCCATGAAATCGAACTCACGGTCGGTCATGGGCACGAATCCCCAGTTTTTCTCCCATGCCCTGTTGTAGATATCCCTGACCCGTTCGATCTCCCGGTCGAAATCCTTCATGTTCATGATCCGGATGGAGAGACCCTCACGTTTCATGACATGTGCGGCAATCTTTCTGAGCCGCTGGATGTCGATAATCGACTGGTCGATATACCAGGCCAGCAGTTCCTGACCGGTATGGTGCCCTGACTTCAGCACGAGATCGTTGTAGTAGGGTGGATTATAGAGCATGAGAAACACCGGCGCGCTGTCGAACCCTCTGACAAGCATGCCACACTGATCGTTCATCGAGGGACTGACCGGACCGCGCATGGTATCGAGCCCTTTCTTTTTCAGCCAACCGGCAGCGGCGCTGAACAGCGCATCGGCAACCTGCTGGTCGTTGAAACACTCGAAAAAGCCCCAGAACCCGACACGGTCCTGGTGCACTTCATTGTGGCGACGATTCTCGATCGCCGCTATCGTTCCTGAAAGCTTTCCGTCCTTCCAGGCCGTGAACATGGCGAGATCGGCATGATCGTAAAGCGGAAACACCTCCCTGTCGAGGGTTTTCATGTAATCGTCGATGACCGGCGGGACCCAGTACCGGTTCAGTTCGGGATCGTTACGGTAGACCTGCCAGGCGAAGGAGATGAACTGCTTTCGCTCTTTTCTGGTGCTGACCTGCCTGATTTCAATAGTCATGGTGCTGAGGGGTGCGGTTAGAGAAAAAAAATCCCCCTCGAAAGGGGGATATGCAAGCGGAACGCGATCTTTATTTAAAGGCCTCTCCAGGCTGGACACCGGCGGCTTTCAGGATTTTGGCCAGCGGACAGAATCCGGTGAAGGCGGCCTGAAAAAGATTGAGACCCACAAAGCCGGTAAACCATAGCCAGTTCTGATGGTGATAGACGGAAAGCAGGACGCTGACAAGCACAAAACAGCCGGCGACAGCAAAAACAAGACGATCGATATTCATGGTTCTTCAGGATTACTGGTTATGGAGGTTATACTTCTTTTGAAATCAGTCCGCCCATGATTTCGGCTCCTTCGTGAAGCATCCGGGCCGTCTCCTCCCAGGAGATGCACTCATCGGTTATCGAAACACCGTAGCGGAGCTTTTCAGGATCTTCCGGAAACGGCTGATTGCCCGAACAGAGATTGCTCTCGATCATGACTCCGGCGATGCTCCTGTTCCCTGCTGCTTTCTGCCCGAGAATATCCTCCCATACTTTCAGCTGCTGTGCATGCTTCTTGCCGGAATTCGCATGGCTGCAGTCCACAAGAAGGGTCTGCGGAAGACCGGCCTTTTCAAGCAGCAGTCTGGCGCCGGCAATACTTTGGGCATCGTAGTTCGGAACAGGTCCCCCCCTGAGCACAAGATGTCCGCAGGGGTTCCCTTTGGTGGTTATCACACTGCTGAAACCATCCTGGTCGATACCCAGAAAACTGTGCGGATGCATGGCTGAACAGATGGCATCGACGGCTACGCCGAGACGACCGTCCGTGGAGTTCTTGAACCCTACCGGCATGGAGAGACCGCTGGCCATCTGTCGGTGCGTCTGTGATTCGATGGTTCTTGCCCCTATCGCCGCCCAGCTCACCACATCGGCGACATACTGGGGCGTAATGGGATCGAGAAACTCGGTTGCCGCAGGAAGACCCATGGCGTTGATATCGATAAGAAGCTTTCGTGCGTAATAGAGGCCGTGCTCGATATCGTACGAATCATCAAGATGGGGATCGTTGATGAAACCTTTCCAGCCGACCGTTGTTCGCGGCTTTTCAAAATAAACCCGCATCATGATGCAAAGCTCGTTCTGCAGCTCCTCCCTGATACCGGCAAGCTTCTCTGCATAGTCCAGAGCCGCATCCACACTGTGGATCGAACAGGGACCGACGATAACCAGAAGACGCCCGTCGGTACCGTTCAATATATGTTCAACCTCATGCCTGCCCTTACAAACCGTCGAAGCAATATGATCGTCAACCGGCAGCTGCTTCTTGAGCGCCCTCGGAGAAGGAAGCCGTTTGATCGTTGAGACTCTTAAATCGTGTAACTGTTCCATCCGTAATACCGCAAAAATCTTTTTTCTGTAATTTTATAGCTTTGGAAGATAAAAAAAACCCGAATATATAATCAGTAAATGCACCAATAAATTCCAGCCCCTCCGGGAGGTCCCGGCAAGGCATGAGGAAAAGCCTTCCGGCGGCCGTTCCAACCGTTCGAGGGCGATTTCCTTCGCCGCATACCTGCAAAAAAACATATATTGACAAAAAAAGGGATCCATTTGTGGATGCCTGTGTAAAACAATAGAAAACAGTCTCTTACAGAGTTCCGTGAAATCTCAATCAGAAACAAGATGAAAGTACTGATCACTGACGGTGTTGACCGGCAATGCGCCGAAATCCTTGAACGAAGCGGTTTTGATGTTACCGAAAAACCGAAAATCAGCAAGGAAGAACTTAAGGAGATCATCGGAGAGTTCGACAAGCTCATCGTCAGAAGCGCCACAAAGGTGACATCGGAAATCATCGAATGCGGCAAAAACCTGAAACTGATAGGGAGAGCCGGCGCCGGAGTCGACAATATCGACATCGCAGCCGCCACCCGCCATGGAATCATCGTCATGAACACTCCCGGCGGCAACACCGTATCGGCGGCGGAACACGCCTGCGGCATGCTCATGGCGGCTGCGCGCATGATTCCCCAGGCTACTGCGGAGCTCAAGGCGGGGCTCTGGAACAAGAAAAAGTTCACCGGCATCGAACTCGAGGGTAAAACCATCTCCATCATCGGTCTTGGCAAGATCGGGCGCGAAGTGGCATCCCGCATGCAGGCATTCGGCATGAAAACCATTGCCTACGACCCCATGATCCCCGACGAATACGCCGCACATCTGAATATCGAGCTGCTGCCCCTGCATGAGAACTTCAGCCGGGCGGACGTCATCACCATCCACTCGTCACTGAACGAATCGACCCGGAACCTGATCTCCAACGAAACTTTCGCCCTGATGAAAGACGGTGTGATCATCGTCAACTGTGCCAGAGGCGGCATCGTCAACGAAAAAGACCTTGCCGACGCCATATCCTCGGGAAAGGTAGCGGCTGCAGCTCTCGACGTCTTCGAATCCGAACCGGTCAATCCGGACAACCCCCTGCTCAGGCTCGAACGGGTTATCGTCACACCGCACATCGCCGCATCGACCAACGAGGCACAGCAGAAAGTAGCCGTCCAGATCGCCGAACAGATTGTCGAATGGAAACAGAAAGGCAAGCTTGAAGGCGCGGTAAACGCATCGGCGGTCGAACTTGCGCAGGCGCCCGGCGTAGGCGCGTATCTTACGCTGGCCGAAAAACTGGGATCAACGCTTGCCCAGATCACGCCGCTCGAAGCCCACACCATGACCATAAGAACATCAGGAGAATATCTCCAGAAGTACAGCGAAGTCATTGCCGCCGCTGCACTCAAGGGATTTCTCGACGTGCGTCAGTCAAACGACACGAATTATATCAATGTCTTCACCATGGCTGCCGAAATGGGCATTACCCTCGAACAGAAATTCGAGAAGGAAAATCCCGATTACACCAATCTGATCCGGGTGGAACTTGAAAACGGAACGAAAAAACGCATGATCGGCGGCACCGTGTTCGGCGACAAGGCGATCAGGATCGTCATGATCGACCAGTTCCTTGTGGAGTTCAAACCGGAAGGCACGATCATCATCTACAACAACATCGACAAGCCTGGCGTCATTGCCAATGTAACCCAGCACCTGTTGCAGCACAACCTCAACGTCGCCTACGTCGCGCTTTCCAGGGACGAGGAAAAACGGCTCGCCATGACCGCCATCGTCGTCGACGGCAACGTCGAAGAATCCCTGCTCAATGAAATCAAACAGGTTGATGGCGTCTCCGATGCCGCCGTCATCTCGATCTGAAGGATTGCATCCGTCCGGAAAAACACAAACAGAAAAACCTGCCGTGAAAGGCAGGTTTTTCTGTTTGTACCGGGGTACTGTAAAAAGAAAAGGAACTACTGCTGTTTGGCAAAATCGATGTTGAGCCATTTATCCTCGAACGAAGCGCCTGTGGATTCCATGCCGGCAAGGAAAATCGGCAGGGAGACGATTTTCTGGTAATCGCCGATACGGATGGTGAGATCGTCGCCCATTTTGAGAATCTTTGGTTCCATGCCCATGTTTTCCATGAACGGCAACCGCACACGAACCTTGTAGTGCCCGTCAGACACCTTGGTGATATTGATTGGATCCTCCTTGAAGAAAATGTCAAGGGGATTCTTGTCCGGATAGACCTTTGCACCGACCTTGCGAAGCATCTCGAGACCGACAACCTCGTTCTCGAACAACGGAACCTCCGAAATGGGAATGGGGGCGAAAGAATCCTGGATCTGCTCGATATACTTCTGCTGAATCCCGCGCCATCTCTGGAAATAGGGATCGCTGCTCTGGTCGGGCATGACCCTGTTGATGGTAATGCTGTCAACGGTGATACCGTAGAGGTTGAGATAGGTCAGGGCGCGCATCGACTCCTTGATGACCATCTTCTCGGGGTTCATGACCAGACGCACCGTCGATTTCGTACCGTCGGCAAGCAGATCGATGATCCCTTCGGTTGAAGAGAAGAGATTGTCGACTTTTTCGTATACCTCCTCAGGAGCCACAAAGTCGTCGATTTTCCTGATCTTTTTCGAAAGCGGTCTGATAACCGGCTTGACCATATATTTCTCGACATTGCGGATGAACTTGATGAACCATCCGAATGTTTCAGGCA
>JAAXXP010000085.1:0-5625 GCA_013334435.1 Chlorobiaceae bacterium
AAGTGTGTATGTTTCACTCTTTGTAGAGTCCGGGGAGAGTTATATCTTTTGTCTTTCGATTGTATTCATAAAACCAATGTCCGGTTCATGCGTATTTTAACATTTACAGGTAAAGGCGGCGTAGGTAAAACCAGTGTTTCGGCTGCAACGGCCGTCCGTCTGTCCGAGTTGGGGCATCGCACCCTTGTGCTTTCAACCGATCCGGCTCACAGCCTGTCGGATTCATTCAACCTGGCTCTCGGTGCGGAACCGACCAAGATCAAGGAGAATCTGCATGCCATCGAGGTTAACCCCTATGTCGATCTGAAGCAGAACTGGCACTCGGTACAGAAATACTATACGAGAATTTTCATGGCCCAGGGCGTCTCCGGCGTCATGGCCGACGAGATGACCATTCTTCCCGGCATGGAAGAACTTTTCTCTCTCCTGCGCATCAAGCGCTACAAAACCGCCGGACTCTACGACGCGCTTGTGCTCGATACCGCTCCGACCGGTGAAACCCTCAGGCTGCTTTCGCTTCCCGATACGCTTTCGTGGGGAATGAAGGCGGTCAAGAACGTCAATAAATATATTGTACGGCCGCTCAGCAAGCCGCTTTCGAAAATGTCCGACCGGATCGCCTACTATATTCCTCCCGAAGATGCCATCGAATCGGTCGATCAGGTGTTCGACGAACTGGAGGATATCCGCGAAATTCTTACCGACAACGAGAAATCGACGGTCCGTCTTGTCATGAACGCCGAGAAAATGTCGATCAAGGAGACCATGCGCGCGCTGACCTACCTGAATCTTTACGGTTTCAAGGTGGACATGGTTCTGGTGAACAGGCTGCTCGATACCAACGAGAACAGCGGTTACCTGGAGAAGTGGAAGGGCATTCAGCAGAAGTATCTCGGCGACATCGAGGAGGGATTCTCGCCGCTGCCGGTCAAGAAGCTGAAAATGTACGATCAGGAAGTCGTGGGCCTCAAGTCTCTGGAGATGTTTGCCCGCGATATGTACGGCGATACCGATCCCGCGGATCTGATGTACAACGAACCGCCGATCAAGTTTGTCAGAAACGGTGACATTTATGAGGTTCAGCTGAAACTCATGTTCGCCAACCCTGTCGATATCGACGTATGGGTTACCGGCGACGAACTCTACGTGCAGATCGGCAACCAGCGCAAGATCATTACGCTGCCCATAAGCCTTACCGGTCTGGAACCGGGTGATGCGGTGTTCAAGGATAAATGGCTCCACATACCGTTCGATCTCAACCATCAGGGCCAGCATCAGCGCCAGCGGGAGTTCAATAAAGTTTGACCCTGAAGCTGAATGGCTGTTTGTTTGATGAGTGGAATTTTATTAATTTTTACCATACGTCAGACATTGTCCGACATACGCTTAACAAACATGAAAACGGGGCATCGCCACAGCGAGGCCTCAATTTAACCGGAGAGTAACCATGTCAGAATCCTATCAGAAACTTCGCAAGGACTTCAAAGAGCTTGATTTTACCGATCGTCTCACCTTTCTTGCCGAAAGCGTGCTCCTGACCGGACAGAGCGCTGTTGTCGGCGGTCTCGAACTTGCAGGCAGCGTTGTTGAAACCGTTACCGGCACCGTCGGTTCCCTGATCGACGCAACGGGTGTCGGCAACATGCTCGGCCGTACCGGCGGTGTTGTCGGTGAAACCATCGACCGTGTCGCAATTACCGTGAAGGATGTTTCGCGGTCCGCAGGCGAGCTGTACAGCGATGCCGTCAAAAATGTCGAGAACGTTACCGATAATGCAGCCAAGGCTCTCGGCGACGCAGGCGTGAGCGCTTCGGAAGCCGTGAAAAACATCGCCGGTTCGTTCCAGAAGACCACGGTGAAAAAATAAGATGAACCGATGCCCTCGCGAGGGTCTCTGAATTCTTTGTTTGTGTTTTTGTTTTTATTCCCGTAAATTGAAACAAGGTTTCTATTTCCAATTCAGGTAGATTTCCAATAATTAAATTCCAAAAGGAGGAATTATGAGTGGTGGAGGTGTATTTACCGATATCCTAGCAGCCGCCGGCCGTATCTTTGAAGTTATGGTTGAAGGTCACTGGGAGACCGTCGGAATGCTGTTTGATTCACTGGGCAAAGGTACCATGAGAATCAACCGCAATGCTTACGGCAACATGGGCGGTGGCGGTGGAAGCCTCCGCGGGTCATCACCTGAAGTTTCAGGTTATGCCGTTCCCACAAAAGCAGTTGAATCGAAGTTTGCAAAATAAGCAGACTCCTGATGCTGTATTGAATCGAGGCAGTGTAAAGCTCAGGCTTTCACTGCCTTTTTTGTTTTCCCCCCGTTTCTTTTCCGGGCAGTTGGCGTGCCCTTCCGTGATCCTTGTGCAGCCAGTGCGCCGGGCTTTTGCGTTTCCGGCAGGGCCTCCGGTGAAAGCAGATCGCTCAGGCCGGAATCTGTTTGCGGCAGAGTTTCTCTTTCTTCCCATATTTTATTAGATTTGACGTTCAACTGATAATAAGTGCAACGCGATCCGACACGGGTAATGGCTACTATTTCCTTATATGTTTCCGGACAGACAGAGCTGAACGATGTCAATGAGTTTTTTCAGAAGAATCTCATGAATGCCGGAGAAAATCCTGTAGCGTTTTTTGACGGGGTTTTCTATGAATCTCATCAGGAGCGTGTAGGTAATATTGTTTTTCAGGACTATCTGATCTACACCGACAAGGCGGTTTACCTCTGGGCAAGAGGCTCCAACAAGGACTACCTCGACCGCTTCAATCTCGGCACGGTTTCCGTGAACAGCCGGAACAAGGACAGCGATTTTGCGACGCTCAATCTCAAGATCAGGCGTGAGGAGAAAGAACCGGTTTACGTGATTTTCGACATGGTCGAAATTCGGGAGGCCGAACTGATTACCACCCTGCATACCGTTATCGAGTCAACCATAGAGGATGCCCTCGGGCTGAATTACCGGAAGGAGATTCCCGATGCCATAGCGATCAGGGTTCTTCAGGCCGGAAGAAATATCTGTCCCCAGCAGTCGGTTTCCATCGCTCTGGCGGAAGGACCCGCGCCGCGTCAGGAAAGCAGCATCGGCTACGGCCAGGACCTGCTCGAACAGTACAAGGCATCGATCGGTTATCCTCCCCAGGACGAGGCTTCGCAGGAGTACGCGTCGCATCAGCAGCGGGGCGGGGCTCCGGGACGTTCCGGTCAGCCTTCGCATGGAAATCCTGCCGCGGATGCCCTCAAAGGCCTTGAAAATATTCTGCCTGCCGATCCGGCGTCACTGAAAAGAATCGCTTCTTCAATAAAGGATATGGTTGGCGAGGCTCCCTTCAAGCTTCGCGACCAGGTCATGAAAGATCTGCAGCATGTGCCGGGCGACGTGGCTACGGTGCTGACGGCGCTCAATGAACTGCTCGCCAACATTGCGGGGAATCCGCAGGCCGAGCGTTTCGTGATGACGGCCATTACCACGGCGGTGAGAAACGACGGGGTTCTGGGTTCCATCGGCAAAATGCTCAAGCTTACTACCGGTTTCGGCGGAGGTAAAAAACAGCCGTCACGTCCGGCGTCGGGAAACGACCGGCATGATCGCGACGATGACGGTCCGCGCGGCGACCGGCGCTCCTCTTTTGACGACGACGACGACAGCTCGACTATCCGCAGGAAAAAAATAAGCATCAGGGATGATTCCCCTTCGGGTGGCTCAGGCATGTTTACAGGTGATCCTGCCGACGACTCGGGCCTGCCTCTGCCGGGTGAACGCAGCCGCAGGAGCAGCGTTCCCGAAGATGATGCCGATGACGGCGTGAAGCGCAAGAAAATAAGCATCAAGGCCGACGACGGTTCGGCTTCATCGGCACTGCTCAAGGATATGATGACGATGGATACGCCCCCTCTGGATGCCCCTCCGGCTTCGAGGCCGGAAAGAGAGTCCGGGATAGAGGCGAGGCAGGAAACAGCCGAGCCGGAGGTGCGCCGCAAGAAAATAAAGATTGTGGCCAATCCCGGTGATGCGCCGGTGATGGCTTCGCTGTCCGAACCTGCCGAACAGGATGAGCTGATGGCGGCGCTGTCTTCCGTTGAAGAGGAGTGTCCGGTTCAGCGTAAAAAAATTGCCATTGTTTCCGACAAGCCCGAAAACGATGAGCCGGCAATTTCTGAAGAGATGCTTGCCGGTGCTCTTGGAGAGCCGCCGGTTCAAGGTCAGGGTTCGGGGGTTTACACGACCATCGAGTCCGACTCCAGGGCCGCCCAGGCTTCCGAAAGTGAAGGCGCCGTCGAAAATCCGGCTGCATCGGTCGAACCCGGCGCCGGCGGAGATCCGTCGCAATCCGGGGAACAACCTGTGAAACGTACAATCAAGATCAAGTCTACTCAATAGTTCTGTAAACAACATGAGAATTATTCTTTATCTCGGTAAGGGCGGGGTTGGAAAAACCACCGTCTCGGCTTCGACGGCAACGGCAATCGCCCGGCGCGGAGAGCGTGTGCTGATTATGAGCACTGATGTGGCTCACAGCCTTGCTGATGCATTCAGCGTGGAGTTGAGCCAGAATCCTGTTGAGGTCGAAAAGAACCTCTTTGCCATGGAAGTGAATGTCCTTGCTGAAATCAGGGAAAACTGGAACGAACTCTATTCCTATTTTTCCTCGATTCTCATGCATGACGGTGCAAACGAGGTTGTGGCCGAAGAGCTTGCCATCGTGCCCGGCATGGAAGAGATGATCAGCCTCCGCTACATCTGGAAGGCCGCAAAATCAGGCAAATACGATGTCGTCATCGTCGATGCCGCTCCGACAGGTGAAACCATGCGCCTGCTGGGTATGCCTGAATCCTACGGATGGTATTCCGACAAGATAGGCGGCTGGCACTCCAAGGCTATCGGATTCGCCGCACCCCTGCTTTCGAAGTTCATGCCGAAAAAGAACATTTTCAAGCTGATGCCCGAGGTGAACGAGCATATGAAAGAACTGCACGGCATGCTGCAGGATCAGAACGTCACTACCTTCCGCGTCGTGCTCAACCCCGAGAACATGGTCATCAAGGAAGCGCTTCGGGTGCAGACCTACCTGAACCTGTTCGGCTACAAGCTCGATGCCGCCGTGGTCAACAAGATTCTTCCGACCAGCTCCGCAGACCAGTATCTGCAGAGCCTGATCGATATTCAGCAGAAGTACCTGCGCGTTATCGACAACTGTTTCTACCCGGTGCCCATTTTCCGTGCCCACCAGCAGACTGCCGAGGTGATCAATACCGACCGTCTCCATGTGCTGAGCCAGGAGATTTTCGGCGACAAGAACCCTGCTGCGGTGCTTTACAGCAACGACAAGACCCAGACGCTGGAGAAAGTGAACGGGAAGTATGTGCTGAGCCTCTATCTTCCCAACGTCGAGGTGACGAAGCTCAATGTCAACATCAAGGGTGACGAACTGCTTGTCGATATCAACAACTTCCGCAAGAGCATTATTCTGCCGAACGTGCTGGTTGGCAGGAAAACCGAAGGTGCAGACTTTGCCGCAGGCAACCTGAGCATCACCTTCGCCAACTGATTGTTCCGGAACGCTCTTTTGCATATTACGGCTTTCAGCGGGCAGCATCCGGAATGCTGCCCGCTTTTTTTTTGCCCGCCGGAA
>JAAXXP010000085.1:5725-7736 GCA_013334435.1 Chlorobiaceae bacterium
GCGGTTTCAAGCCGCACAACCCCGTTGTAGAACCGATCCTGTTCGGTTACGCCTACCGGTTCGGTCATGTATATTTCCGATACTCCGGTAACGGCCGTTTCCGCCATCCGGTTCAGTAGTCCGACGGCCTCCTGAAGATGTGCGAGCCGGTTGCCGATATTGGACCCGATGCCGAGATAGACGGTATGACGGGGTATGGGTTCAGGCTCGTGAGGCCGAGAAGCATGCTTCTGCATAATCGCAAATTCCGTTCAGGGGAGGATTCCGTTTTCTGACCTTTATGGTGGCGGCTTCGAGGATTGGAAAGTCACCGAGCAGCTCATGCACGATATCGCAGGCGACCGCCTCGATCAGGTAGTAGCGCTTCTGGGTCAGCACCGCATTGATTTTCTGGTAGACGATGCCGTAGTCGATGGTTCTGGTGATGTCGTCGAGAGCTGCGGCCTGGGTGAAATCGAACACCAGTTCGGCATCGACCTCGTATTTGGCTCCGACCGCATGCTCCTCCTTGAGCACTCCGTGGTGTGCATAAAAGACGAGATTGACCAGTCTGACCGATGAGCGGGTTGTCATGTTCATAACGGATTGGTAGAGGTGAACCTGTACGGATCGAGTTCTGTAATGTGGGCAACAAACCGCTAAACTCAAAATGCTCTCTCACGATGGTTTTCCGCCGGCGGTTCCGCAAGACCGGATTCATGGAAAAATGTTACCTTGTGGTTACGTTGGGTCAACTTCCTGTGATACTTTTGAATAGCTATTTCCGATAAGATATGTCGCATACCGTTTCTGATTTTTATGCAGGATGCCGTTCGCGGGCGGTTATCCTCGCTCTCGAGGAGGACCGTTACACCGGCGACGTCACCTCCCTGGCCACCATTGAACCCGGCCAGCAGGGGCATGCCGTCATCAAGGCCAAGGCAGACGGGATCCTTGCCGGCGCTTCTGTTGCCGAAGAGGTTTTCAATGCCTGTGATCCCGGCCTGAAAATAGGTTTTTTTCACCAGGACGGTGACCCGATTCAGTCGGGGAATGTCGTTCTCGAAGTGTCGGGGAGCGTCGCTTCGCTCCTGATGGCCGAGCGCACCGTACTGAATTTCATGCAGCGCATGTCGGGTATCGCTACGCGGACGAACGTCTATGTCCGTAAGGTGAGCCATACCGGAACCGCCATTCTCGATACCCGCAAAACCGCTCCCGGACTGCGGTATTTCGACAAGGAGGCTGTCCGTATAGGGGGGGGGAAGAACCACCGGTTCGGACTCTTCGACATGATACTCATCAAGGATAACCATATCGACGCCTCCGGAGGCGTTGCCAATGCCATCAGAAGCGCTTTCGCATACCGGACGGGAAAGCGGCTCGATGTGAAGATCGAAGCGGAAGTCCGTTCGCTTGAAGAGCTTGACGAAGCTCTTTCCTGTGGCCCTGATATCATCCTGCTCGACAATTTTTCCGTCGATCTGCTCAGGGAGGCGGTTGCCATTGCACGCAGGGAGTCTCCACTTGTGAAGCTCGAGGCTTCCGGAAACGTTGGACTGCACAACGTTGTAGAGATTGCCGAAACCGGCGTTGACTTCATTTCGATCGGCGAACTCACCCACAGCGTGACGGCGCTCGATCTTTCCATGACCATAGCCTTTACCTGAAGCCGCATGGAGATAGGGGTGGACATCGTGGCGCTCGATCGGATCCGTAATGCCTGGACCCGTTACGGGGCGGCCTTTCTGAACCGTTTTCTTACGGAAGACGAGGTTTTGTACTGCCTGGAGAAAAAAGATCCGGTGCCGTGCGCAGCCGGGAGGTTCGCCGCGAAAGAGTCCTTGGTAAAGGCCCTCGGTACGGGCATTTCCGGGCCTGTACACTGGAAGAGCTTCGAGATTCTCAACGACAGCCGGGGAAAACCGGTTGTCCGCATCACCAGCCCGGAGCTGGACAGGATGGTCCGCTTCGCCAGGGTGTCGATTTCCCACGACCGCCACTCTGCGGTAGCCATGGCGATTATAGAGTT
>JAAXXP010000086.1 GCA_013334435.1 Chlorobiaceae bacterium
CTCCGCTTCAGAAGGAGCTCGACCGTCTCAAGCAGGATTTCGAAAAATCACTTGCCGCCTATAAACAGCAGGCTCCAACCATGACGAAAGCGGCACGAGAGCAGAAGGAAAAAGAACTGAACCTTAAAGGCCAGGCTGTCCAGAAGTACCAGCAGGAAAAGTTCGGACGTGGAGGAATGGTTGACAAGAAAGAGCAGGAACTGATTGCCCCGATCCGCCAGAAAGCACTTTCTGCAGTGCAGGCACAGGCACAGAAAGACGGGTTCAGCCTTGTTCTTGACAAGTCGGTCATGGTTTACGGCTCCCAGGAACATGACCTGACGGCCAAGGTTATGAATCAGCTGAATATCAAATAATACCGTTACAGGCCACCATTGAAACTGCCTCTCTTTTTTCTGCTTCTGGCGGTTATGCTGTCTTCAGGCGGCTGCGGCGCTCCCGGCGGGGAGCGTCGTTCGCTTGAACCCGATTTCAACACAGAAAACCATCCTGCACAGGAAAGCTGGAACATGACGCTTTATCTTACGGATGCCGGCATCCGCAAGGGATCAGTAAAGGCCGGCCATGCTGCAGAATACCGCAACAGGGAAAAAAACACCTACTATCTCGACCGCGGCGTTACGGTTGTCTTTTACGGCAGGAACGGAAACCCTCCGACAACCATCAGGGCCGACAAGGCGGTTATCCATGAGAACCAGGACATCGATGCTTCCGGCAATGTCGTCGTCACGGCAGGGAACAATACCGTTATCAGAACCGCATATCTCAGGCGGACGGCAAAAGACGCGATGATACGCTCAAACCGGCATGTAACGATTACCCGTGAGGACGGAACCATACAGGGACAAGGTTTTGAAAGCGATCAGTCCCTGAAACGGTACCGGATATTCCAGGGAAGCGGCGAAGGATTAATCAAATAAACAGTTCACTCTCTTCATGAAATTACATCTGCTCAAATCAAAAATACATAACGCAATCGTAACAAGTGGCGACCTTGAATATGAAGGCAGTATCACTATCGACAGCGAACTGCTCGACATGGTGGAAATGATTCCGAATGAAAAGGTACTCGTGGTCAATAACAATAACGGTGAGCGCTTTGAAACCTACATCATAAAAGGCGTTCACGGCTCAAGGGTGATCCAGCTCAACGGTGCAGCGGCACGATGCGCCCTGCCTGGCGATGAAATCATTATCATGACCTTCGCGATCATGGATGCAGAGGAAGCCCGCGCGCACAAGCCGATGGTCCTGATCGTCGACCGTGAAAACAACCCCAAGCGCAGGCACCGGGTAGGCGAAGAAGACGAACAGCTCGGTTGAACGGTTACAACCACTTTCATTCAATAGCGACACATGGCTCTTGCAATACTGATCATGGCTGCCGGCAAAGGCACCCGGATGAAATCCGACCTCCCGAAGGTACTGCACCAGGCAAACGGCAAACCGGTGATCGAGCATGTACTCGATACGGCAGGCCGGCTGAATCCGGATAAAACCGTACTGATTGTCGGCCATCAGGCCGAACTGGTCTCAGAGGCCACCCGAAGTTATCCCGTTACACCGGTAGTGCAGGAGCCGCAGCTCGGTACCGGTCATGCCGTCATGCAGGCGGAAGCGCCACTGCGCTCTTTTTCCGGAGAGGTTCTGGTTCTCTCGGGAGATGCCCCTCTTGTCAGAAGCCGGACCCTCGAAGAGCTTCTGGCTTTCCACCGCAGGGAAAAGGCTTCCGCCACGGTGCTTACTGCAGAACTCGACGACCCGACAGGATACGGAAGAATCGTCAGAGACCGGCTGTCCGGAGACGTTCTGCGAATTGTCGAACAGAAGGATGCATCTCCTGAAGAACGACTGGTGCGTGAAACCAATTCGGGTATTTATGTATTCGACTCGAAAGTGCTTTTTGAGGCACTGGGAGAACTTCGGACGGACAATGCACAACAGGAGTATTATCTGACCGATGTCTTCGGTATCTGTTTCGGCAAAGGGGAAAAAGTCAGCGCCTGGCGGGTTGAGGACGCAGACGAAATACGTGGAATCAATACTCCGGAGCAACTCCGTGAAGCCGAGGAGCTGCTGAAACTGTCCAGATAGAGCAGTGAGGCTCCTGCCTCACTTTCTGGAGCGGCGGGGTTTTCTGGTTTCGGATTCATCGGCTATCTTCTGCCGGCTTCCGGCTGCAAGCACTGATGGAGAGGCATCATCAAGGCTTGCCTCGTCTTTCTGGATCCCGGTGGAACGCATGGAGTAGAACTCGATAAGATTTCCGTCGGGATCCATAACGAAAAATGCCCGGCCTTCGCGTCTGTGCGCCGGATGAGTGACGAGATGGACCCCACGGTCATCGAGATAGACGGCAGCTTCATCGACTTCGCCGTCGGAGGCAAGCCTGAAACCGAAATGGTCAACCCTGATATCCCTTGCTTCAGGAGCACCCGGCGTTTCCGCCTTTACCAGCACCAGCATATCGGAATTGAGACGCAGATAGGTTATGTTCGCCCCCACCCTGTGATCGATTTTCAGCCCGAGAGTGCCTGCATAAAAATCCTCGGCAAGCCTGAGGTCATTGACTCTCAGGGTGATCTGGCTAATCCCCGTCAGTTTCATCATCATCTTCAGCCTGAACCGTTTTTGTTTCCATGGATTTCTCGACAGTGTAGTCGTATTTTCCTGCAAGATACTCGGCGACCGATTTGTGCGAAGCTTTCTCACGGCCTTCGAATTCAAGGCTGATCGCTATCTGTTCAGGGAAAATCCGGTCCGATTCGGACTCGCTGGCAGGGTTCCGGATCATCTCCTTGTAGGGAAGCAGTTTTTCTTCAAGCTCGGACCGCTCCTCTTCATGTATCTGGCGCGCTCTTTTTGAAATAGCGACAACCGTTTCGTACAAATTGGCGTGCGCGCTCCTGAGCGTATTCAAATCAACAGGTTTAACCGACATATGTCTTTAGATTTACGTAGTTGAAAGGAATCTCGTAATTTTCTCTGTAATCTCTCCGACCGCCCTCTCCAGAGTGTCGTTCACAACAGTTTCATCGAACTCGCCGGCATGCGCAAGCTCGAGTGAGGCCCGGTCAAGCCGTTCCTGAAGACCGTCCTGATCTGCTCCACCCCTCTTTATAAGTCGCTCCCTGAGCGTATCCATATCGGGAGGCTTGATAAAGACAAGCAACGCACTGTCCGGAAAGAGTTTTTTCAGGTTCAGGGCGCCTTTGACGTCGAGATCGAGAAGCAGGTTTCGACCCGCGTCAATTGCTTCACGGGTCTTGTCGAGCAATGTCCCGTAGTAATTACCGAAAAAAAATTCATATTCGATAAAACCGCCCTGCCGTATCCGCTCTTCGAAATCCTGCCTGTCGAGAAAATAGTAGTGAATACCATGCTCTTCACCGGGACGTTTCTGGCGAGTGGTTGCAGAAACGGAAAATGCAAGATCCCCTACCCGCTCGAGCACCTCCCGGGCAATGGTGGACTTGCCGGTACCCGACGGCGCTGAAAAAACAATCAGCTTTCCTTTGGGAGCGTGTTCCTCCATGATCGTCTCACTCAATATTCTGCAGCTGCTCGCGGATTTTTTCAAGCTCCTCCTTGATGTGAACGATCTGCTGGGAGATTTCCGCATTCTGCGACTTCGAGGCGATGGTATTTGCCTCGCGAAGCTGCTCCTGAAGAAGGAAATTCAGTTTTCTGCCGGTACCGCTTTCGTTGTTGTGCAGCTCTTCGAGAAAAAACTTGTTGTGACTGGCAAAACGGATCAGCTCTTCGGTAATGTCGAGCTTCTCGGCGGCAAGCACAAGCTCCATTTCAAGACGGTCTCGGCTATAGGCAATATCCCGGCCGGCAACGCTCTCGACCTTTGTGGCAAGCCGCTTGCGGACCAGTTCGACATTTTCCTGTGAGAGCCGGCTGATACCGGCCAGAGTGGTTTCAATGCCTGCAATCCGGGCAGCAAAGTCCAGCGAGAGTTCTTCACCCTCCCTGCGGCGCATGGCCTTAAGGGCTTCGACGGCATCGGGAAGCACGGAACGGACAGCGGGCCACAACCATTCGGCGTTCTCGTCCCGGCCTGTTTCGTTATCGAATATTTCGGAAAACTTCAGAATGTGTTCGAGTGCAACAGGCGCTTCTATGCCTGCTTCAAGTCTGACCGTTTCGAGAAGTTCCCTGTACGCTTTCACCCGCGAAGGGTTCACGACAACCGGAATCTGCTGGTCCCGTTCGGTCTGAAGCTGAATCAACAGCGATATTTTTCCCCGCTGAAAGCGGGAACGGATGAGATCCCTTACCTCCAGCTCATAGCTCGACAGCTGACGGGGAAGCTTTACACTGATTTCCGCAAACCGGTTGTTAACCGAACGAAGCTCGGCAAGAATCCTCACACCATTTTCCACACGTTCCGCACTGCCATACCCGGTCATACTTTCCAACATAGCATCTCCCTTGCTGCGTTCTCTGTTTGAAGAAAAGCTGCAGGATCATTTCCCGCAGAAATCAGGCAACAATAAAACAGCTTACTTGCGAAGATCAAGTTCGGCAATCACTTTGCGGTAGCGGTCAATATCTACGTTCTTCAGGTAGTTCAGCACTTTTTTGCGTTTGCCGACCAGCATGAGCAGGCCGCGGCGGGAGTGCTTGTCTTTGGGATGCTGCTGAAGATGGCCGGTAAGATCGGTGATTCTGCGGCTGAACAGGGCAACCTGGACTTCGGCTTTTCCGGTATTCTGGCCGGCTCCGCCGAACTGCGTGACGATTTCGCTCTTGTTCTCTTTAGTCAAACTCATATCGATGCATTTAGTATGTTAAATCAAATGACCTTTAATATAATATTATTCAAAAAACAACTCCATCGTTTTTTTATCTTTTTCAAGCTGCTCCCGAAGCGCCTCGAGCGAATCGAATTTTTTCTCGTCCCGGATAAATCCGTGCAGGCTGAAACGAAGCTCATTGCCATAGAGTGAGCCTGAGAAGCCCGAAATATGCGCCTCAACAATTACTCCCGCATCCTGAAGACAGAGTGTTGGCCGGGTGCCGATATTCATCATTGCCCTGTAGGTTTCCCCTTCGATCTGCGTGGTCGCCATATAGACCCCTCTGCGTGGAAGAAGTTTCGCCGGATCGAAAAGCTTCAGATTGACGGTTGGAAACCCGAGCTCGCGCCCGAGTTTACGTCCTTCCACCACGGCGCCGCTTATAACATAGGGCGCTCCGAGAAAGCTGTTTGCCTCCCTGATCTGCCCGTTTTTCAGCAGACTCCTTATCCTCGTACTCGATATATGCTCGCTGTCGATACGAAGCTCTTCAACCACCTGCACCGAAAAACCCAACCGCTCCCCAAGCCCGGCAAGCGTCGCACCGCTCCCGCTTCTGCCTTTTCCGAACCCGTGATCGTAACCGACCGTGACACTTTTTGCCGAAAGCGTTCCGGCAAGAAGCTCCTCTATGAATTTCCCGGAACTCCACCCCGCAAGTTCGGGGGTAAAACGCACAACAATCAGCAGATCGACACCCAGACCGGCAATCTGCTCGATCTTTTCGTCGAGTGTCGTAAGCACCTCGATCCGGTCGCCGGCATCGGCGTTCAGTACAAGCCGCGGATGTGGATCAAAGGTCACCACCACGCTTCTGAAAGAGTGCCGGCGCGCGGTTTCGAGCATGCTCGAAATTATTTTCCGGTGTCCGCAGTGCACGCCGTCGAATGAGCCGATTGTGACTGCCGAATCAACAGGCTCCAGCATGGCAGGCGCACCGTCGGCGTACCGGAGTCTGTGGTTATGGTATAAAATAACCTGCATCCTGATGTTAACTCCTTTGGCCGGACGAAAGAGAACGCCCTGAGAGAATGGCATCAACTGTTTCCTGAACGCTTCGTGATGCACTGACTTCATAGGAACCTATCGCTGTCCTTCGAAGCGAGGCAAGGTATCCGCCAACCCCGAGAGTCCTGCCGAACTCATGGGCGATGACCCGGATATAGGCACCCTTTGAAACTTCCAGAACAAACGAAACATACGGAAGCTCTATGGCCGTTATCTCAAACCGGTGAACCATGATCTCCCTCTCCCTGCGCTCCCTGACTACCTCGCCTTTACGGGCGAACTCGTAAAGCCGTCTGCCGTTATGCCAGACTGCGGAATGCATCGGAGGCTGCTGCAGGGAGGGACCGATAAATGATGCGGCAGCTTCCCGTATCTGCTGCGGTGTCAGATGGCCTGTATCACAATGTCCGTACTCGGCGGTCTCCGTATCGTGACTCTGTGTCAACGCGCCAAGCCTTATTGATCCTTCATAAACCTTGTCGAGAACCTCGAGGCTTGAAATTTCACGGGTCTTGCGTCCGGTTGCAAGAATCAGGAGCCCGGATGCTTTCGGGTCGAGAGTTCCGCAATGTCCAACCTTGCGCTTCAGGCCGCTTTTCCCGTAGGCATTCCTTACTTTGGCCACCACGTCAAACGAAGTCCAGTCTACCGGTTTATCAACCAGCAGAAACGCGCCGTCGTCGCAGCATGCCTGTTCAATACCCTGTTCCTGCATTCATTAACCTTATGCCGGATATCCGTCAATCGTGCTGTTCCGGCGTTTTTCTCACCTCTCGGAGCAGCTGCTCGATACGGCTGGCCTTTTCGTAGAGGCGGTCTTCATAAAACTCAACCTCGGGAATTCTTCTGAAATGGTGACGAATACCAGCCGAAAGCAGCTTTCTGAGATACCTGGTCTCTTCGTGCAGCCATGCCATCACCTCAACCTGCTGCTTTTCAGTACCGATGATAGAGACATAGAAGCGGGCAATACTGAGATCGGCAGTTACCTTGACCGCAACAACCGTCACGAGGCCGCCACTCCGGGGAAGTTCTTTTTCAAGAATCGAACCCATTTCATGCTGAAGCAGCGAAGCTACTTTTTCAGTGCGTATCGACATAACCTCTCGCTCCGCTGTTCAGAGTTTCCGTTTCTTTTCAACAATCTTGTAAGCTTCAACAATATCTCCAACCTTGATATCATCATAATTTTTCAGGGAGACGCCGCACTCATAGCCGGCATCGACCTCCTTGACGTCGTCCTTGAAGCGCCTGAGCGCATCGAGCTGTCCGTCATAGATCTGAACCCCCTCGCGCAGCAGGCGGACCTTGGAATCCCGGAATACTTTACCCTCAAGCACGTAACATCCGCCGACATTGCCGGCCTTCGGCACCCGGAAAACCTGCCGGACTTCGAGTGAACCGAGACTTTCCTCATGGAGTTCCGGCGACAGCATTCCTTCAAGCGCTTTTTCGACATCCTCAAGCACATGATAGATGACGCTGTAGAACCGGATATCGAGATCCTCCTTTTCGGCAAGCTTCTTTGCGTTGACGTTGGGCCTTACCCTGAAACCGATAATAATGGCATCTGAGGCTGCGGCAAGAAGCACATCGGTTTCGGTAATCTGACCAACTCCCTGGTGAATGATCTGCACCTTCACCTCTTCGTTATGGATCTTCATGAGGCCGTCAGCCAGCGCCTGGATCGAACCGTCGGTATCGGCCTTGATGATCACGCTCAACTCCTTCATGAGGCCCTCCTTGATCTGACGGGCGATACTGTCGAGCTTGACCCTGGTGCTTCTGCGGAACTCGTGTTCACGGCGGATAACCTG
>JAAXXP010000087.1 GCA_013334435.1 Chlorobiaceae bacterium
CAGCCCTTCAGGGCGATACGCTACAATCCCGAAACCGCGGGAGATGCCGCAAAACTGATCTGCCCGCCTTACGACGTGATATCCAGGGAGCTGCAGCAGCAGCTTAACGACTCTTCGCCCTTCAACGCCGTCCGGCTCGAACTGCCTGTGGAGGCCGATCCCTACACGGCTTCGGCCGAGCGCCTGCACGAGTGGCTTAAGAACGGAGAACTCCTGCGGGATGCGGAACCCGCCTTCTACCCCTACAGCCAGACCTTTACCGATCGGGAAGGCAATACCCATACCAGGTGCGGCTTTTTTGCCGCGATGCGGCTGCACGAGTTCGCCGAAAAGAAGGTGCTGCCGCATGAAAGAACCCTTTCCGGTCCCAAGGCCGACCGCCTGAACCTGTTCAGGAAAACCCGTACCAACATCAGTTCGATTTTCGGACTGTACGCCGACGAGGAGGGTGTGGCCGACCGCCTTGTGGCCGACTACGCCGAAACCAGTGAGCCGCTTCTCGATGCCGTGTTCCAGGGCGTGCGCAACCGCCTGTGGCGTATCGGCGATCCGGAGCTTGTTGCCGGGATCCGGCAGGCGCTGGCCGAAAAGAGCGTCTATATCGCCGACGGTCATCACCGTTATGAAACCGGCCTTAACTACCGCAGGGAGCGGGCGGAAGCGAATCCGGAGCATACCGGAAACGAACCGTACAATTTTATCCTTGTTTATCTGAACAATATTTATGATAAAGGACTGGTGGTTTTTCCCATACACCGTCTGGTGCACAGCCTTGGGGATTTCGATGCTTCACGGCTCAGGGGGCGGCTCGAAGAGCATTTTACCGTAACGGCTCTCGACGGACGGGCCGGACTGAAGGCCTACCTCGAAGCCGCGACCTCGAGTTACGCATACGGGGTGGTCACCCCGGGTTCCGTTCTGGGGATTACGCTGAAAGGCGATCCGGCAGAGCTGCTCGACAGGGAGATCGCTCCAGCCCTGCAGCAGCTGGGGCTGGTCGTGCTGCACGAGGTGGTGCTTGCCCGCCTGCTCGGCATCGGCCAGGAAGCCATGGCGAAGCAGAGCAATCTGGTGTATGTGAAGGACGACGGCGAGGTGTTCGAGGCGGTGGAAACCGGCAAGGTGCAGGTCGGTTTCGTGGTGAAGCCCGCGACGGTCGGGCAGGTGCTTGCCGTTTCGGAGTCCGGAGGGGTGATGCCGCAGAAATCGACGTTTTTTTATCCGAAAATCATGACCGGACTGGTTTTCAACCCGCTCGACTGATATGGCTCCGACCGAAGAGTTTTTCTCCCGCTCCGCCGAAGAGACCCGTGAATACGCACGGCAGTTCGCTTCCACGCTGCAGGCCGGCGACAGGATATGCCTGAGCGGTCAGCTCGGCGCGGGGAAAACCGAGTTCATGAAGGGCATTGCGGATTGTTTCAACTGCGCGGGAGAGCTTTCCAGCCCCACGTTCGCCCTTTTCAACATCTATCACGGATCTTTCCGGGGGAAAGCGGTCGATCTGCACCATTTCGACCTGTACCGGATTGAACGGGAGGCGGAGCTCGATGCGATCGGATTCGAGGAGTATCTGTTCGGGCCGCATATTGCCGTTGTGGAGTGGGGCGACCGGTTCGAGAGCCTCCGTTCGTGTTATACCGCGGTGGTTCGTCTTCAGCATGGCGGCGGCGACTCGCGGAGAATCGTCATAACCCGATAGACTGCCGATGAATATTCTGGCTATAGAGTGCACCCATGTTGCTCTCAGCGTCGCACTCATGAGCGGAGGCGAGGTAACCCTGCGTTCCTGCGACGAGTGGAACCGGGCGGCCGAGTCCATCATGCCGCTCGTGCAGCAGGTGCTCGAAGGCAGCCTTGCCGGCCTCGGGCAGCTCGATGCGGTTGCCGTCTCTTCGGGCCCCGGCTCGTTTACCGCGCTGCGTATCGGGATGTCGGTCGCCAAAGGCATTGCCTACGGTCTCGGCATTCCCCTTGTTCCGGTTCCGACCCTTCCGGCCATGGCGCTTGCCGCACTCCCCTTTACCGCCGCGGAGGTGCTCGTTCCGGTCGTTCCGTCACGCAGGGGAGAATATTACTACGGCTGTTACCGTCGCGCCGGCCTTGAACGGGGCCTCACGGGGGATGAAACCGCCCGGGGCTCCATGGATGATGTGCTTCTGGCGGCAGGAGCTGCGGGTCCTGACGCCGTGGTGACGGCCCGGCTGACTGACGATTTTCCCGTTCCGGGGGAGGGCGCTCCGGCAGGTTTTCTCGATGCGACTTTTTTTTCCGCCGCTTCGCTGCTTCCCGAGGCTTCGAGGCTTTTCAGTCTCGGCTCTGTGCTCTCGCCGGCAGATGCGTTTCCCGATTACCGGCAAATGTTTGTGCCGGGAGGAAGAAAAGAATGAATCATTACTATTTTAAAGGAAATGGCCCCGAGGCTGTTTTATTATACCATTGATTGAACTATAACGGAGGTTTATGACCAGTTCTGAGCATGATGAAAAACGCAGTGACCTGCATCCGGAAGAGGTATCCTACAATGGGCTTCTGGCCAGACGGGCTGCAGAGCTTGCTCTTGAAAAAAAGTGCGAGCAGGTCAGGATTCTCGACCTGAAAGGATTGACGTCGATTACGGATTATTTTGTTATCGTCACGGCGGACTCCGAGAGGAAGGCCAAAGCGGCAGCAGAGCATATTATCGAGGAACTGAAGGCGGACAACGAGAGGCCGATGCATGTGGAAGGCATGGATTCCATGCACTGGATACTGCTCGATTACATCGACGTGGTGGTTCATATCTTCATGCCCGAGGAGCGGAGCTTCTACGATATCGAGTCGCTCTGGTCGGATGCGCCGGTTACCACGATGAACTGATTCACGCTTGCCGGGCCGCCGGTACTCCGCCCTCACCCCCGTTTTAAGATGTTGGAGGGATTTTATACATTACGCCCTTAAGCGGTTTACTATTAATTTTTTACACGGAAAAAACCTATGCAGCGCGAAAGGATATTGCCGATCAGTATTGAAGAGGAAATGCGGGATTCCTATCTCGATTATTCCATGTCGGTTATCGTCAGCCGCGCGCTTCCGGATGTTCGCGACGGTCTGAAGCCGGTGCACCGGAGAGTGCTTTTCGGTATGCATGAACTCGGTCTCCAGGCGGGAAAACCGCACAAGAAATCGGCACGTATCGTCGGTGAAGTGCTCGGTAAATTCCACCCTCACGGCGACAGCGCCGTGTATGACAGTCTTGTGCGTCTGGTGCAGGATTTCTCGCTGCGCTACCCGCTCATCGACGGTCAGGGCAACTTCGGCTCCATCGATGGCGACTCCCCTGCCGCCATGCGTTACACCGAGGTGCGCATGAAGCCCATTGCCGGCGAAATGCTCAAGGACCTCGACAAGGAAACCGTCGACTTTTCCCTGAACTTCGACGATTCGCTCGAAGAGCCGACCGTGCTTCCCTCGGCGATTCCCAACCTTCTGGTTAACGGAGCTTCAGGTATTGCCGTCGGTATGGCGACCAACATTCCGCCGCAGAACCTGCGCGAGGTTGTCGACGGCATCATCGCCGTGATCGAAAACCCCGAGATCGAGATTGCGGACATCATGAAGCATGTTATCGCTCCCGATTTTCCGACCGGAGGCATCATTTACGGGTACGAAGGGGTTCGCCTGGCCTATCTGACCGGACGGGGCAAGGTGGTGATTCGCGCCAGGGCGCTCGTCGAGGTGACCCAGAAGAACGGCCGCGAGTCCATTATCGTCACCGAACTTCCCTATCAGGTCAACAAGGTTCGCCTGATCGAGAAAATCGTCGAGCTGGTTCACGACAAGAAGCTTGAAGGCATTGCCGATATCCGCGACGAGTCCGACCGCGATGGCATGCGTCTCGTGATCGAGCTGAAGCGCGATGCGGTGGCCAAGGTGGTGCTGAACAATCTCTACAAGCATACGCCCATGCAGGAGACTTTCGGGGTGATCATGCTTGCTCTGGTGGACGGCGTGCCGAGGGTGCTCAATCTCAAGGAGATGATGCACTACTACATCAAGCACCGGAATGAAATCGTGCTGCGCCGTACGAAGTACGACCTTACCGCCGCCGAAAAGCGCGCCCATATTCTCGAGGGACTGAAGATCTGTCTCGACAACCTCGACGAGGTGATCACCACCATCCGCGAGTCGCCCGATACCTCCACGGCACAGGACCGGCTCATGCAGCGCTTCGGTCTTTCCGAAGTTCAGGCGAAGGCCATTCTCGAAATGCGTCTGCAGCGCCTGACCGGCATGGAGCGCCAGAAAATCGACACCGAGTACCGGGATACGCTCGCCATCATCGAGGAGCTTCGTTCCATTCTCGCCAGTCCCGAAAAGCAGCTGCAGATTATCCGCGACGAGCTGATGAAGGTTCGCGAAGTATACGGCGACGAACGCCGGACCGAGATTGTGCCCCAGGAGGGAGATTTCTCCATCGAGGACATGATCGCCCAGGAGGACGTGGTCATCACCATCACCCACGACGGGTTCATCAAGCGCTTTCCGGTTTCCGGATACCGCCGCCAGGCAAGGGGAGGCAAGGGAGTTACCGGCGCCCAGGCAAAGCATGACGATTTTGTCGAGCACATGTTCATCGCCTCGACGCACAACTACATTCTCTTCTTTACCAACACCGGACGGTGCTACTGGCTCAAGGTTTACGAAATTCCCGAAGCCGGCAGGGCCGCGCGCGGCCGTTCCCTGGCCAATATCATGGAGCTGCGCCCCGGCGAGCAGATCAAGGCGTACATCAATATCCGCAACTTCGACGATCCGGGTTTCATCGTCATGGCCACGACCAGAGGCATCGTAAAGAAAACCCCGCTCGACGATTTCTCGAACCCGCGCAGGACCGGCATTGCCGCCATCACCATCGAGGAGGGCGACGAGCTGCTCGACGCCCGTCTGACCGACGGCGATCACCAGATCATCCTGGCCAAAAGTTCGGCTTACGCGGTGCGCTTCCCTGAAAACGAGATCCGTTCCATGGGCAGAACCGCCATGGGCGTCAAGGGCATCACCCTCGACAAGGACGAGAAGTGCATTTCGATGGTCACGACCAAACGCACCGACATGGCCCTCCTTGCCGTTACCGACAACGGATTCGGCAAACGCAGCCGCGTCGAGGACTACCGCCTCACCAAGCGGGGAGCCCGCGGGGTGATAACCCTCAAGGCGCATGAGAAGATCGGAGCGCTGGTCGGCCTTATCGACGTCAACGACGACGACGATCTCATCATCATCACCGCCCATGGCATCGTGAACCGCCAGCATGTGTCGGATGTCAGGATGACCGGCAGGAACACCTCCGGCGTCAGGCTGATCCGTCTTATGGCCGGCGACAAGATTTCCGCGCTTGCGCGGGTTCCGAAGAGCGACGAGGATGTGGACGATACGGATTCGATTATCGAGGATGCCGACGGGCAGATCGATCTTTTTTAAACAGCGGAGAGACTCGGAGGAGACACCCAAACAGGGAGGCGATCATGGACCCCAGCAGACCGTTCATCGTTAAAGAGCAGCCGGGCACGAAATATTACTGCGCCTGCGCCAGATCGAAGAACAGGCCCTGGTGCGACGGTTCTCACAAAGGCAGCGGCCAGCAGCCCTACAAAGTCGAAATCGAGGTCGAAAAGAACGTCGCCATCTGCAGTTGCGCGCTTTCGGCCAGGATGCCTTTCTGCGACGGTGCTCACAGGAGTCTCGGGTAAGTGGCCGGTCCCGGGAAACCGGGATCGATTTTTTATTAAACAACGAGAGAGAAACTTATGGCGCGACCGAAAAATGTGAAGCATATATTCGTTACCGGAGGGGTGATTTCATCACTTGGAAAAGGCATACTGTCTGCTTCGCTCGGGCTTCTGCTGAAATCCAGGGGCCTTCGTGTAGCCATTCAGAAATACGATCCCTACATCAACGTCGATCCGGGCACCATGTCTCCCTACCAGCATGGAGAGGTCTACGTTACCGACGACGGAGCCGAAACCGATCTCGACCTTGGCCACTACGAGCGCTTTCTCGATGAATCGACCTCCCAGTCCTCGAACCTCACCATGGGGCGGGTCTACAAGTCGGTCATCGACAAGGAGCGCCGCGGCGAATACCTCGGAGCGACGGTTCAGGTTGTTCCTCATGTGATCGACGAAATCAAGGACCGTATGGCGGAACTCGCCAAAAACGGCAACCTCGATGTGCTCATCACCGAAATCGGCGGCACGATCGGCGATATCGAATCCCTTCCGTTTCTCGAGGCCATGCGCCAGATGAAGCTGGAAATGGGAGAGCGCAACCTGCTGAACATTCACCTCACTTTCGTGCCCTACATCAAGGCGGCAAGCGAGCTGAAGACCAAGCCTACGCAGCACAGCGTGAAAATGCTGCTCGAAACCGGCATCCAGCCGGACATTCTGGTCTGCCGGAGCGAAAAACCGCTTTCGCGGGAGATCAAGAACAAGGTCGGCCATTTCTGCAACGTCAACGATCTCGACGTTATCGGGCTCAACGACTGCGATACCATCTACGAAGTGCCGCTCATGCTGCTTCAGGAAAAGCTCGACCTGCGGGTGATGAAGAAGCTCGGGCTGAAAAAATTCAGGGAGCCGGATCTCAGTTACTGGAGAGAGTTCTGCAACAAGGTAAGCCATCCGCAGGAGGGCGAGGTCACCATCGGCATCTGCGGCAAGTATACCGAGTATCCCGACGCCTATAAATCCATTATCGAATCCTTCGTGCACGCCGGAGCGAGCAACAACGTCAGGGTGAACATCCGGCTGCTCAGGGCCGAGGACGCCGAAGGGAAAAACTTCGATTTCGAAAAGGAGCTCGAAGGTGTCAACGGCATTCTCGTGGCGCCCGGCTTCGGCGACCGGGGCATCGAAGGCAAGATCCAGTACATCCGCTTTGCCAGGGAGAGAAATATTCCCTTCTTCGGCATCTGTCTCGGCATGCAGTGCGCCACCATCGAGTTTGCCCGCAACGTCTGCGGCCTGCACGAGGCCAACTCCACCGAATTCAACAAGCGCACCCGTTTTCCGGTCATCGACCTCATGGAGCACCAGAAAAAGGTCAAGGAGAAAGGCGGGACCATGCGCCTGGGAAGCTATCCCTGCATTCTCAGGGACAGCACCAGGGCTCACGCCGTCTATCAGAAGTTTCTCATCAACGAGCGGCATCGCCACCGGTACGAATTCAACAATACCTTCCGCAAGCCCTTCGAGGACAACGGCATGATCTTTTCCGGAACCTCTCCGAACGGTGAACTTGTCGAGATCGTGGAGCTCAGGGATCACCGCTGGTTTGTGGGCGTGCAGTTCCACCCGGAGCTGAAATCG
>JAAXXP010000137.1 GCA_013334435.1 Chlorobiaceae bacterium
AGGGGAGCGAAGATCATGGGAAGGGTTTTCCGCCATCCCTGACGAAGCGTCTGCGCCATGAGATAGGCCTGAAACTGTCCCGGCTGCATGGCTGCGGCAAAACCGTATCCGATTCCCCAGATCAGATAAGTGAGCATACTCCTGAAATTCAGTTGACAGCGCCGAAGAAACTCCTTTGCACGCTGCAATATACGGGTAACCGGCGAGTTCCCGGGCTTCGGGAGATCACCGAAATCACTGCCGGGGAGACCTGGGGAGCATAGACCGGGGGAGTTTCGCCCCGGTTCATCGCAGAAGCAATCCCCGGAAAAACGCCGACGCATCGGCGAAGTGACACATTATGCGCAAAAACACTTGCCAAACACAAATATATTGATTTCATTTTACTGATGACCGTGCCTTGACCGTTAAGCGGTTTTCAATAAGTCCCCCCAGCCCCCAATGTAAGGATATACGGTATGCCTCTCTTTGAAGGATGGCCCTCTCGATTGCCGGTTCAGGGAACCGCGGGCTTGCCTTGCCGTTTCGTTGATGGTCCGGAGGAGAAAAAACCAAATTCGCCGGTCAGCCGGTGCGGCATCGTGTCTTGTTTTCTCAACCAATAACGAAAGGAGTACTCAGCATGGCCAAGAAAGCAGCCGTTCAGGTCGGCCTGTTTCCTCTCTGCTACGACATCGGCGGCGGAAAACCCGGCGCTCCCCTGTTCAGGGTCAGCCTGAGCGTCTATACGCCGGGCAAGAGTGTCAACGGCGTGGGGCACATCACCCAGACGACCAGTCCGCCCCTCGATATCGGCACGAACCTTCACGGCGAATTCACCTATATGTGCGTCATGCCGAAAAGCTGCCACATTCTCATTACCGCCACAGGCTATCCGATCGTCAACTGGCCGAAAGGAGGCGGTGTCGGACCGGTCCTGCAGCCCAATGCGGATCTGCGCATGGTCGTCACCGACAACTGGGAATCCGGAACTGCAACCTTCAGGTATCTCGACGCGAAAGGCAACTGGCAGGAGGTCGAGGACGCTCCTGTCCGGATGGTTCCCTGCAACAACAAAACGGAGAAATAAGATCATGATGAAGAGCGAAGGCATTCTCCTGAACAGCCACTTTCTCAACCGGATGAAGGTTGGCGGCGAATCCGGATGGTTCTACAGGGACAACAACTCCGCATCGACAGGTTACACCTGGAGCTGCATTCCTGACAACTCCGGGGTGTACGAGATGACCGAAGAGGTGGTGCTGCATGCATCCACTCCCGCTGTCGGAGTGCCGGGAGCGATCATCTGGAAGTTCATGGCCGTGCGTGCAGGCAAGGGCACGGTGCTTTTCGAACTTCGTGCTCCCGGTAGCGGCGAGGTGGTCGAGCGCATTGCCGTTACCATCGAGGCTTCGAAGTAGTCCTGTGCCCGCAGGGCATTCGGGATAGTTATGAAAAAGCCTGCACGGATGTTCTTGCAGGCTTTTTCTTTTTCGTTCGCTATTTTTTTGCGTATGTCCGGTTACCTGATCAACCTCCTCGCCGGTAAAGCTGGCGGATAATGTATGCTGTTCATAACCATGGCCATTCTCGATGCAATCATTGAAACCGAATTTCGCTACTGTTCGGCAATGGGAGCCAGGCTCCTCAGATTGCCGAACTCGGTTCGGGCAAGCGACGACCGCATTCCGGAGCGGGCTGCATATAACTACCTATTCATTTTGAAAGACGCCCCTCTTGATGAGGCGGCAGCTATAGTCAGAGAAGAGTTGCGCCGCTCCGGGCAATCGGGCTCGCCGCATGCCAGCATAGTGTTTCATCCGGAGAATCAGCACTGGCAAGCGATCGGGGAACTCGAATCCCTGGCGTATTCTGCCAGGTACATCATGGTTCTTTCTCTGCCTGAGCCTTCGGAACCGCTGCCGGACGAACATTGCCGGATATTGGGAACCGGTGACCTTGAAGCTTTGCGTGCGTTCGAATGTCATATGTATGCAGCAAGGGGCGCTGCATACGCAAGACGTCAGACGGAAATCAAGCTGGAGATCTACACAAACAGGAAAGAGTTCGATCTGCTGCTGTATGCGTTCGAAGGCCGCGTTGTTGGAGATGTGGAGCTGTATACCGACAACGGTATCGTGAAATTCGACGATTTCAAGGTTCAGGAGGA
>JAAXXP010000088.1 GCA_013334435.1 Chlorobiaceae bacterium
GATGGGCGCAGCATCGAGACGACGATGGGTTTTTCACCTGCAGGCGGTCTGGTGATGAGCACACGGACGGGTGATCTCGATCCGGGAGTGGTGGTGTATCTGTTGCAGCAGGGCCTTCTTGATGCGGCAGGTCTCAGAGATATGGTGAACAGAAAGTCGGGTCTGCTCGGCGTGTCCGGAGTGAGTGACGACATGCGCGATCTGCTCGATGCGGAGAAGAGCGACGAACGGGCGCAGCTGGCCGTTGAGCTGTTCTGCTACAGCGCGCGCAAGCACATCGGAGCTCTTGCGGCAGCGCTTGGGGGGCTCGACATGATTGTTTTTACGGGCGGCATCGGGCTGCACTCGCCCGATATTCGCGAGCGAATCTGTTCGGGTCTCGGTTTTTTGGGTATCAGGCTCGACACGGAGAGAAACGGGAACAACGCAGCAATCATTTCACAGGATAAGAGTTCTGTTGTCGTCAGGGTGATGGAGACCAATGAAGAGGTGACGATTGTGAGGGAGACCAGACGCCTTCTTGAAGCGAGTTGATTTCATTTCCGTGTATCTGCTCGCGCAACCCGATAACCGCGTTGGGCGGTGCTGGTGCGATCCGGATACAGAAACCAAAGAAAATAATCATGACACATACCAATACTTCGCTGTCTGAACGTGAACTTGAACTGATGCATGGCTGGTGGAGGGCGGCCAACTATCTTTCGGTCGGGCAGATCTACCTGATGAACAATCCTCTTCTCAAGGAACCTCTTTCAAAAGAACACATCAAGCCCCGTCTGCTTGGGCACTGGGGCACAACTCCGGGCCTCAATTTCCTCTATGTGCATCTGAACCGCATCATCCGGAACCGCGACCTCGACATCGTCTATATCGCCGGACCGGGGCATGGGGGACCTGCGCTGGTGGCGAACGTCTGGATGGAGGGCACTTACAGCGAATACTATCCCGACGTGTCGTTCGACGAGGCTGGCATGAAGCGATTGTTCAGGCAGTTTTCCTTTCCCGGAGGCATTCCGAGCCATGTGGCTCCGGAGACTCCCGGTTCGATCCACGAGGGGGGTGAACTCGGTTATGCATTATCGCACGCTTTCGGGGCGGTGTTTGACAATCCCGACCTGATCACGGCCTGTGTTGTGGGCGACGGGGAGGCTGAGACGGGGCCTCTGGCTACGGCATGGCACAGCAACAAGTTCCTGAACCCAAAGCGCGATGGGGCGGTGCTGCCTATACTGCATCTGAACGGGTACAAAATCGCCAACCCGACAGTGCTGGCCCGTATTTCGCATGAGGAGCTTGAACAGCTCATGTTTGGTTACGGTTACAGGCCGTATTTCGTCGAGGGAGACGATCCGGTGACGATGCATGGCGAGATGGCCGCCGTCATGGATCGCTGTTTCGACGAGATCGCTGCAATTCAGCGACAGGCCAGAGAGGAAGGCGTGACCGAGCGCCCCCGATGGCCGATGATCGTGTTCCGTTCGCCGAAGGGGTGGACAGGACCGAAAGTGGTTGACGGCAAGCCTGCCGAGGGGAACTGGCGTTCGCATCAGGTGCCATTCAGTACGGTGCGCGACAATCCGGAGCACATGGCTTTGCTTGAATCGTGGCTGAAGAGCTACCGGGCTGAGGAGCTGTTTTCGCCTGAAGGGGTGCTTCTTCCGGAGCTGCAGGCGCTGGCTCCGAAAGGACAGAAGCGCATGGGCGACAATCCGCACGCCAATGGCGGTCTTTTGCTCAGGGAACTGCGTATGCCCGATTTCCGCGACTATGCACTCGATGTCCCGTCGCCGGGTTCGGTGGAGGCCGAAGCGCCGAAGCCGATGGCCCGATTCCTGCGCGACATCATGAAGCTCAACGAGAAAACGGCCAACTTCCGGGTTTTCGGGCCGGACGAGACCGCGTCGAACCGTCTCGGCGATCTGTTTGAGGAGACCGATCGTGCCTGGATGGCCCGGACCCTGCCGTCCGACGATCATCTCTCTCCGGATGGCCGGGTGATGGAGATTCTCTCCGAGCATACCTGTCAGGGGTGGCTGGAAGGGTACCTGCTGACCGGTCGCCACGGCTTTTTTTCCTGTTACGAGGCGTTCATTCATATCATCGATTCGATGTTCAACCAGCACGCCAAGTGGCTCAAGGTGACCGACAGCGAAATTCCGTGGCGGAGGCCCATCGCATCGCTCAACTATTTCCTGACCTCGCACGTCTGGCGGCAGGATCACAATGGCTTCTCGCATCAGGATCCGGGGTTCATCGACCATGTGGTGAACAAGAAAGCCGAGGTGGTCCGTGTCTACCTGCCGCCGGATGCCAATACGTTGCTGTCAGTCACGGACCACTGCCTCCGGTCGCGCAACTACATCAACGTGATCGTGGCGGGAAAACAGCCTTCGTGGCAGTGGCTCGACATGGAGTCCTCCATCAGGCACTGTACCCGTGGTATCGGTGTCTGGGATTGGGCATCGAACGATACCGGGGAAGGGCCGCCCGACGTGGTGATGGCCTGCGCCGGGGATGTGCCGACGCTTGAAACGCTTGCTGCCGTCAAGATTCTTCGTAACCTTTCGCCCGAGCTGAAGATCAGGGTTGTCAACGTGGTGGATCTGATGACTCTTCAGCCAAAGGAGGAGCACCCTCATGGCCTCGACGACCGGGAGTTCGACGATATGTTCACGACCGACAGGCCGATCATCTTTGCCTATCACGGATATCCCTGGCTGATACACCGCCTCACTTACCGGCGAACCAATCATGGCAACATGCACGTGCGCGGCTACAAGGAGGAGGGGACGACTACCACGCCCTTCGACATGGTGGTGATGAACGACCTTGACCGCTTCCACCTGGCAGCCGACGTGGTCAACCGTGTAGAGTGCCTGAAGCCTAAAGCCGCTTACATCAGGCAATATGTTCGCGACCGCCTGACCGAGCATAAGGAGTACATCACAAAGTATGGCGAAGACATGCCGGAGGTACGTGACTGGAGGTGGGTGGATTGATGTGCAGATTCATTTTTCAGGGTTCAGTACCTCTTTTCAGAATGGACAGGCTATTGGCCGGGAACCCGGAACGGAGAGCAGACATGCCAGGGGGAAGGGTCCGGGTGTTCCGGGAGCGCTGCATCATGTGATGGTTCGGCGGATCGAGCGAAGGGCGATGGCTCCTGCCGATGCATAAATAATCGTGGCGCCTTTATTTGTTGCAACGGGTAGTGACAGTTGTGCTGTTTATGTGTATGTATAGGCCTGCAGATATTGAAACGATGCAAACACGAGTATGCAGTTACTTTTTCGGGAATCGATCTTAAGCATAACAAATCATGGCTATTGACACCACTGAACAGAAGACGGGAAATCAACTTCATCTGGCTTATGAAAAAGGGAAACGGTTTTTTGAGAGGCTTTTGAATCGTCCCGCCGATAACAGCGCCCCAAAACAACCGAAAGAGAGCGGACCAGAGCCGTGCGATGATGGAGAAACGATCAAGTGGCCGCTTCCGGAAAAAAAATAAGTCTGCCGGCCAGGCTCGTACCTGCAGTCGATATGGTTGCATGCGGGAGCCGAATCCGGGCCTGTGTTTCGTGAACAGTTTCTTCGGCTCCGGAGGATCGGTATATTGGCAGGAAAAGGTGTGTCAATGGGCAAACCCGATTGCAAGAAAATCCTGAAAAAAGATGGCCCCCATATTCGAATTCCTGAAAACAAACCGCCGTATACTGGCCACGGCGGGAATATGCCTGTTCCTCTGTGCGGGTTTTGTGGAATTGACGGAATTTTTATGGGTTTCCGGGCAGATGTTCGGCGACAACATCCCGCTTGAGCTCATGGTGCTGGTGCTGCTGCTCTCGATTCCGCTCTCGCTGTTCTTCGCCATTTTCCATGTCATTCACCTGACCCTTACGGGAGCTTCGAGAAACCTGCAGATGGGGAGCGTGCTGCTGTCGTATGTGGCCGTTATCGTGGTGTTTTCGGGTTTCTTTTATTTCCAGTGTTCGATCGGGGACCTGAACGAATCGACGGCGGAGTACCGGTATTACGAGAAGCTTCGCACTCCGGCAATGCAGGCCTCCGTGAAACGGTACGGCGAGGCTTTGCGGCGTACGGCGTCCGTGCGGGCCTTTCAGGGCATTGCTCCCTCCATGTGGCGTGGCACAGGCGACAAGGTCACCGGATGGCCGGACGGTGCCGGTGCGCCGCCGATTGAAAAACTTATGGAGGCAAGCCGCACTCCCCTGAACAAAGTGATTTCGTTCAACCACGAGGCGAAGGTTCCGGTTTTTCTGGACTGCCTCTACTTCAGCGCGGTCACCATTACCTCGACCGGATTCGGCGACATCATCCCTCTGGGCCGATTTTCAAAGATTCTTGTCGTCATCGAATCGGTATCGGGAGTTCTGCTGGTGGCCATAGGCATCGCCATCGCCCTTGGAGGGCTCGGCTCCGGAACCTCCTCCGCTGCCGCTCCGCCGAGCGGGCATGAGGAAGGGGAGAACCGGTAGCATGAAAATTCTCCATACCTCCGACTGGCATCTGGGCCGCACGCTCTACGGCAGAAGCCGCTACGACGAATTTTCGGCCTTTCTCGACTGGCTCTACCGGCTGATCGAAACGGAAAAGATCGACGCCCTGCTCGTCGCCGGCGACGTGTTCGACAGTTCCGTGCCCGGCAGCCGCTCCCAGGAGCTCTATTACGGATTTCTCAACCGCGTGGCCCGCTCCCCGGTCTGCCGCCACGTGGTGATCATAGCCGGAAACCACGATTCCCCCTCGTTTCTCGACGCTCCGAAAGCCCTGCTTCGCGCCCTCGACGTGCATGTCGTCGGCTCGCCGGGCGACGATCCCATGGATGAGGTGGTGGTGCTTCGCGACAGGCGGGGGAAGGCGGAAGCCATCGTGTGTGCGGCGCCGCACCTGCGCGACCGCAACATCCGCAGCGTCGGGCCGGGTGAGACCATGGAGGAGAAGAACCGGAAACTGATCGAAGGGATCGAGCGCCACTACCGGGAGGTCTGCACCGCGGCGGAACAGCGGCGACTGCAGGAGGGAGGCTTTCTGCCCCTGATCGCCATGGGTCACCTCTTCACGGCGGACGGCGCCACCGTGGAAGGAGACGGGGTGCGCGAGATCTACATTGGCTCGCTGGCTCACGTCAGCGCCTCGGTCTTTCCCGAAGGGATCGACTACCTCGCTCTCGGCCATCTGCACGTTCCGCAGACCGTAGCGGGACAGGAGCACCTGCGCTACAGCGGTTCGCCCATTCCCATGGGGTTCGGCGAGGCCGGGCAGCAGAAACAGGTGGTGATCGTGGAGTTCACGGAGGGCCGGCGGACAATACGTCCGGTGCCGGTGCCCTGCTTCCAGCCGCTCGAACGGATCGGCGGCACACTGGAGGACATCCTTTCCCGCATATACGGGCTGAAGGCTTCCCGGAGCACCGCATGGCTGGAGATCGAGTACACCGGAGAGGAGCTGCCGGGCGATCTCCGGAGCCTGCTCGAAGAGGCCGTAAAAGGCTCCCTGCTTGAAATCCGCAGGATCAGGAACAGCCGGGCCGCATCGCTCGCCATCGGGCAGATGTCGGAAGATGAGTCGCTCCAGGAACTCGGCGAACTCGACGTTTTCCAGCGCCGCCTCGACGCGGCCAAGGTTCCCGAGGCCCAGCGTTCCTCTCTCCTGCAGGCCTATCAGGAGATCCTCAACTCGATCCATGAGGGCGACGAAGCGGCGGATTCGACCCGATAGCCGCGCGTACCCCGTTCAGGGCAGCCCGAACCCGGCTTCCCGAAAACCTGAAAATCCTTTCCGATCAGCCACGACGCGCCATGTGCGTCATCCCTGAAGGTGTCTGCGTCTGAACATCCCGAAAGGGATTATCGGCGAAACTGAAAACAAAAATAGGCGTTCCCGCTTTTTTCCGTACATTCCGGCGCTGTCATGTTCCTCCATCCGGCTTGTGTCATACGACAGGCCGCCAGCTTCAGCTCTCTTATTTCATTATCACCAGGATACAGGTTTTCATACATATGAGTTATTCAAAAAAATCTCTCGATCTGCATCGCCAGGCGCGAGGCAAAATCGAAATACGATCCAAAGTCAGTCTGAAAAACAAGGAGGACATGTCTTCCGCGTACACTCCCGGAGTTGCGGCTGTGTGCAAGGCGATCGCCGAAGACAAGCGCAACTCCTTCATCCTGACCAATCGCGCCAGTCAGGTGGCTATCGTTTCCGACGGAACGGCCATTCTGGGTCTCGGAGACCTCGGGCCGGAGGCGGCAATGCCTGTAATGGAGGGCAAGTCCATTATTTTCAAGGAGTTCGCCGGTATCGACGCATTCCCTTTGTGCATAAATTCCACCGATGTCGACGATATCGTCAAGTTCTGCATGCTCATCGAACCGAGTTTTGCCGGCATCAACCTTGAAGATATCTCATCTCCAAGATGCTTCGAAATTTTCGAGCAGCTCGAAAAGGCGCTCTCCATTCCGGTTTTTCATGACGATCAGGATGGAACCGCAATCGTCACCCTGGCGGCCATCATCAATGCCTGCCGCGTCACCGGGAGGGAGATCGGGAAGCTTCATGTGGTGGTCAACGGCGCCGGTGCAGCCGGCATTGCCATTGCCCGGCTGCTGATTCATGCCTGTGTCGGAGAGGTGGTTCTCGTCGATACCAAAGGGTCGCTCTATGACGGACGTCCCGGCATGAACCCCATAAAGCAGGATATTGCCGAAAGAAGCAACAGGCTGAAGCATAAGGGCGACCTGCAAAGCGCGCTGATCGGAGCCGACGTTTTTGTTGGCGTTTCCGTAGGCAACATCGTAACGGAGGAGATGGTTGCAGGCATGAACCCCTCTCCCTTCATTTTCGCGATGGCCAACCCCACACCGGAAATCATGCCTGAAGCTGCCTTCAGGGCCGGGGCGTGCATCGTGGGAACCGGCCGTTCGGATATGCCCAACCAGGTCAATAACGCGCTTGTGTTTCCGGGTCTTTTCAAGGGGCTGCTGGAGAGCGGCATAAGAAAGATCACGCCGGAGATGAAAATCGCCGTCGCCGACGCGATAGCCCGCTCGATCGTTCCGACGGCGGATAACCTGATGCCGACCACCTTCGACAAACAGGTCGTGGACAATATCGTAAAGGTTCTTGCCGGTATGGCCTCGAACTGAACGCGTTCCGACCGGAAGCTCCCGAC
>JAAXXP010000089.1 GCA_013334435.1 Chlorobiaceae bacterium
GCCATGCTTTCGAAAAAAATCGGAGATACCCATACCGAACTGGCACGCAAGCGCAGTTCACATCTCCGGGAGATGCTCTCCCTGCTGACTCCCGATCAGATGGAAAAAATGAAAACCTTCATGCAGAACAGGCCGGGAGGAAAACACGGCGGCATGATGCTCTGACAGATTGCGGCAACCTGCAGAGGTGACGGAAAATTCTTTTTGTCATCTCTGCAGGAACGTAGTCACCTATACCATCAACCAACACCGGCGGCTGCCGTATGGACTCTTAAGCAATTATGGATTTCCTTACATCAAAACGCTTCATTACCGCAACACTTGCAGTACTTGTTGTGCTCAATGTTACGCTGCTCAGTTTTCTGTGGTGGCAGAACTCCCATACCCCTGGGCGCGGACCCATAAAAATAACCCGCCAGTACAGCAGGCATATCTACTTTTCAGGGCCGCTTTCGCTCACTGAAGAACAGAGCCTCAGGTTCAGGGATATCCGTAAAAACCATTTCAGAAAGGTAACGCCCTACATTCAGGCTGTCGCAGGGCTCAAAAAAGAGCTGATCAGGGAATCGGTAAAGGAAAAACCCGATACGGCGAAAATCAACTCCCTTGCAGAAGCCATAGGCATCAGGCAGGCTGTGCTGGAAAAAGAACTGGCGCTGCATTTCCATGAGCTGGCTCTGGTATGTACGCCTGGCCAGCGGGATTCCCTCCGGAACATGCTTGAGCAGATCGCAACCCGTAAAATGAAATTCCCCAAGGAACGCTTTGCGCCTCCTCCGGGAGAGGTACGGGAAATAAACATCATCCGGGAAGAGCGGTAGATATCCTGTCCGGCGGGAAGCAAACAGCCCTCATTCCCGGCCAACTCCCAACAGGAAAACCTGATATGCTTCAGGCGCCTTTGTTCCGGTAAAGTTTCCGGATCAGAAGAGTGCTCTCTTCGCGGAAAAGCAATGCTGCAACTCCGGCATAGGCAAAGAGCAGAACAACACGCGATACAACACTCCATACTCCTCCGTCAATGCGCATGGCGAACTGCTCCTGAAGCGGAACAATGGCAATTCCTGCAACAAGCAGCAGAAAAAGTTTTGTCCAGTCGTACCTGTTCGGGAAAACTTTCAGTGAGTAATACGCCATCACCAGACACATCACAACGGTTCCGGCAACAATGGCATAAGCCGCTCCGTCCATGCCGCCCAGGGGAATCAGCAGCCAGCACCCGAGAGCTGTTACCGCAGCGCCGGAAAACGTGACAACCGGCAGATAGCGGGTGTTGCCGGTAACAAGAATTCCGGAAGAGAGGTTTGTTGAAACCATGTCGAACACATAACTGAGAAATATCCAGGGAAGTACGGAAAGCCCGATCCAGTATTTCGGAGGCAGAATGTAAAAACGCCCGCCATAGTGATGCATGACAAGATCCGGCACGAAAAAGGTAGCCGCAAGCGCCGCAAACATCGTAATCAGCGTTGAAATGCTCAGCACATACCGGAACAGCCGTTTTGCGTCGGGATCACTGGAGTGCTGCAGAAAGAACGGCTGCCAGGCAAACCTGAAAACCTGGATCACCAGCTGCAGGATAATGCCGAACGCGGCAACGCGCCCGTAAATGCCGACAATGTCCGATGCCATGAACCCTTTACCGTAGATCCTGGCGATATCCGATGCGGAAATCCTGATGAGCAGGTTTCGGTCGATAAGGTGGATCAGAAGACCTGCTATCCCGGTAGGAACATACGGCAGACCGATACGCAGCATTTCCCGCAGATAGGCGAAGGAAAAAAACGGCTTCAGTTCCCTGAAAAGCGGAAAGACAACCGCCAGGCTTACCAGTGAACCGATGATATTGGCAAAAAACGCGCCGGGCAGACCGGCGTCGAAGGTGATCAGAAGAACCAGGGAGCTCAACACCACGGCAACCACTCCGATAATGCGCGCCGCGGCAAACTGCAGGGCCTTTCGTTTCAGACGAAGCTCGGCAAAGGGAATTACCAGCAGGGTGTCGATCCAGAGAATGACGGCCGCATAGTTTATGAACTCCCCTTCCCTCGCCCCGAACCCTATAAATCCCGCAATATCGGCTGAAAAAAGCACCATAACCGCCGCGAACAGGGTAGAGGTAACAAGCAGACTCAAAAAAGCGGTCGAAAAATAACCCTTCGCATCACCCGAACGATGCAGGGTATCGGATGCCGATTTCAGGTAGGAGGTTTCCAGACCGTAGGAAAACAGAACGTTGGCAATGGCGATATTGGCATACACCAGGGTCTGGATGCCGTTGTCGAACGTGGAAAGCCTGTTGGCGTAAAGCGGAACGAGCAGGTAGTTGAGGCTGCGGGCTATAATGGTGCTGGAGCCGTAGATAACGGTATCTTTGGCTAGCAGCTTTAACTTTGCGAGCATGAAACTGCAGGATATGACTTACTGGACATCGTTTCCGGCCTCTCCGGAACTCCCGTTCCGCTGCTCCGCCGCCTTTCTTCTCTGAACCTCTTCCTGATCGATCTGAAAACGGCCATCTTTCTGCACAACAGGAATCCTGGATATAACCTCCCGGAGATGACGCTGTGCCTCGGCCTGCTGCTGCTTGAGCTTCTCCAGCTCTGCTCCTCTGAGACCGACAGGGTTGTCCTTGTCGATAAGCGTATCCTTCAGCGACTCGATTTCCATATTCTGCTCTTTCTTCATGTACCCGACAAATCGGGAGAGCAGAAACAGAAGCACAAAGAAAAAAGCGAGCGAAAAGATAAAAAGGCCAACCCAGCTCATAACCAAGATATTAAACGTGGATAAAGATGCCGATAACGTTGCCTGCACCGCAACAAATTGTCCCGAACGACCTGAGCCGGAAGCGGATGGAGCAAAAAAACCGGAGAGTACACTGCGGTACATCAGGATTTCGAGCCCCTCCCGACGAGGCAATCAGGACGCTGAACCGTTCAAACAGAGGCGCCTTGTGCAGGTGCCACATAATTTAGCTGATAATACGTTCTATAAAAATACTATTATTCGTTGATTTCAAACACAGAAACCGTTCGACCAGGCGATACCTATGAACAGCAACAATGAAATGCGGCCCCTGACCGCCAGCGGAAAAACCATTCTCCTGCAAGAAGCCGAAGCCCTGCGGCAGATAGCTGACAGACTCGATGATGCTTTTGCCGGAGCAGTAAGCGCCATGCTCGCATGCAGCGGAAAAATCATCATTTCCGGCATGGGCAAGTCGGGAATTATCGGCCAGAAAATAGCGGCGACCATGGCTTCAACCGGAACAACCGCTCTGTTCATGCACCCTGCGGATGCGGCACACGGCGATCTCGGCATTGTTTCCGAAGGCGATGTGGTCATCTGCCTTTCGAAAAGCGGTACAACCGAAGAACTCAATTTCATCCTGCCCGCCCTGCAGCGGATCGGAGTGGCGATTATCGCCATGACCGGCAATCCGCGATCATATCTTGCCCAGCATGCCGATATCGTACTCGACACCGGTATCGAGCAGGAAGCATGCCCTTTCGACCTTGCACCCACTACCTCGACAACGGCCATGCTGGCCATGGGAGATGCCCTTGCCATAACCCTCATGCAGGAGAAACGGTTCACCCACCGGGACTTTGCCCTGACCCATCCAAAAGGCGCACTGGGAAGGCGTCTGACCATGAAAGCTTCCGATATCATGGCAACAGGCGAAGCCATTCCTGTGGTTGGAGAATCGGTTCTTATGAGTAAACTCATTCTCGAAATGACATCAAAACGCTATGGAGTCAGCGCCGTCGTCGACGCCGAAGGCCGGCTCTGTGGCATCTTCACCGACGGCGACCTCCGGCGGATCATCCAGAAAGGAGGCGATTTCCTCCAGCTTCCCGCCAGTTCCGTCATGACCGGAAATCCGAAAAGTGTCACCCCCGACACGCTTGCCAGGGAGTGTCTCGACATACTTGAAACATACCGGATCACCCAGATCATGGTATGCGACCGGAATAACCGCCCCGTCGGCATCGTACATATCCACGATCTGGTAGCACTGGGGTTGTAGAAAAAGAAAAGGCGCACCGCGATGCACCTTTTCTTTTTCTGTCCTGAACACCTCTTGCGAAATTACTTTCCGAGAGCTTTCATCATGGCGGTACCGATATCCCCCGGATTGTCCACCATGTGGATACCTGCGGCCTCCATGGCAAGGATCTTGTCCTCGGCCGTTCCTTTACCGCCGGATACGATGGCTCCGGCATGACCCATCCTGCGACCCGGAGGCGCCGTCCTGCCGGCAATAAAGCCGACAACCGGCTTTTTGAAATACTTTTTAATGTACTCTGCAGCCTCCTCCTCGGCACTGCCACCGATTTCACCGATCATCACCAGCCCTTCGGTCTCGTCATCCTTTGCAAACATCTTGATGGCATCGATAAACCGCGTACCGATGATGGGATCACCGCCGATACCGATGCAGGTAGACTGCCCGAGCCCGACAGCAGTCAGCTGATGAACCGCTTCATAGGTAAGGGTTCCGCTGCGCGAAACCACGCCGATCGAACCTTTCCTGTGAATGAAACCGGGCATGATGCCGATCTTGGCCTCTCCGGGAGTGATTACGCCGGGACAGTTCGGTCCTACAAGCACAGCGCCTTTTTCCTGCACGAAAGCGTAAGCCTTCATCATGTCGTTGACCGGCACGCCTTCGGTAATGCAGATTATGACCTTCAGGCCTGCATCGGCGGCTTCCATGATGGCATCACCGGCAAAAGGAGCCGGAACGAAAATAACCGATGTATTGGCTTCGGTTTTTTCAACAGCTTCCTTTACGGTATTGAACACGGGAACAGGACGGCAGAAACGGTCTTTCTCGTTACCATGGTAGAGCATGCCGCCTTTACCCGGAGTGACTCCGGCGACAACATTGGTTCCATATTCGAGAATCTGGGAGGTATGGAAGGTACCTTCCCCACCCGTTATCCCCTGCACAAGCAGACGAGTATCCTTATTGACTAAAACACTCATGGCACTGGTAGAATTTAAGAGTTATGAAACAACTGCAGAGGAACACTGACGGCGCTGCATATGCCGGGCAATACCCATAAGCTTTCCTTCCTCGAAGAAATCGCAGATCAGATGCATTCCAACCGGAAGGTTCCGGCTGTCAAGGCCGACGGGAACACTGACCGCCGGCATCCCGACGATGCTGGCCGGCACGGTGAACACATCGGCAAGATACATTTCAAGCGGATCGGCCATTTTCTCACCGATACCGAACGGCGGAAACGGAGAGGTCGGACCGGCTATGACATCTACTTTCTCCAGAGCCTCGCGATACCTGTCCTGAAAGACACGCCGCACCTGCTGTGCTTTCCTGTAATAGGTATCGTAATATCCGGCAGAGAGCACATAGGTCCCGAGCATGATACGGCGCTTCACCTCTTTACCGAACCCTTCGGTCCTCGAGTTCACGTACATCGCCAGCACATCGGCGGAGTCGCTTGAACGGTAGCCGTAACGGGCGCCGTCGAAACGGGCAAGGTTGGAGGAGGCTTCGGCGGTAACCAGAATATAGTATGCGGCGATGGCATAATCGCTTGCCGGAAGGGTGATGTCCACAAGTTCCGCACCCCGCTCCCGCAACTCGTCGAGCTTTGTCCTGACAATTCCGGCAACTTCCGGATTGAGGCTCTCATGGAAATACTCTTTCGGTACACCTATTTTCAATCCCTCAACCTGCACACCCGCCATGACGGCAGCATAGTCGGATACCGCATGAGAGGATGAGGTGGCATCATGACTGTCCTTTCCTGCCATGACGCCGAGCACCAGCGCCGCATCGTCGCAATTCCGGGCGAGTACGCCGATCTGGTCGAAGGACGAGGCAAAGGCCACGAGCCCGTAACGGGAAATCCTGCCATAGGTAGGCTTCAGACCCACAATATCGCAAAACCCTGCAGGCTGGCGCACCGATCCGCCCGTGTCGGAACCGAGCGCCGCCAGCGCAAGACCTGCGGCGACAGCCGCCGCCGAACCTCCGGAACTGCCGCCCGGAACCCTGGTTTTATCGAACGGATTGGGAACGGGGCCGAATGCGGAATTTTCGTTGGAGCTGCCCATGGCAAACTCGTCCATATTTGTCTTGCCGAGAAAAACAGCATCCTCGGCCTCCAGTCGCTTAATTGCCGTAGCGTCGTAGATGCTTTCATAATTTTCGAGGATCCTCGATGCACAGGTAAGTCCCGCCCCTTTCATGGAAATATTGTCCTTGATCGCCATCGGCATGCCGAACAGCCGACCCGGCGCTCCTCCATCACGAAGCTTTCCGTCAAGCTCCCGTGCTCTCTGGATAGCTTTTTCATGAAAAACCGCTATATAGATGTTGTCGTCGCGATGCCTGTCTATACGCTCGAGATAACCGCTGACAACTGCCTCGCAGGTTATCGCGCGCGCGATCAGCGCGGTGCGCAGATCCTGGTAACTACTGAATTGCACGTCTGTTCTGAATTATTTTAATAGAAGGATAACGGAAAACAGGAATAAGCCCCAGCCTCTCACGGGTCATGAAACGCCGGCATGCGGGACAATCCTCTCCACGTAAGGTTTGTATAATAAGAAATAACTGCATATTATTCAATTTGAAGTGTTTTCAAATTACCGAAGACTGACCGCAGGTTATTACCGCAGAGATAACTGCCATAACGGAGCTGCAACAAGAGGAAATACCACCATATGGCCCGCATAGCTACGATCGATCTCTCATCAGCCTTCAAACCGCACTGGTTTTCATCGCACATAGACTCCGGCGATACGAAAGCACAGGAAGATCTTAAAGCGACGTGCGATCTCCCTCGTCATATCGCCGTCATCATGGACGGCAATGGCCGCTGGGCTCGCCAGAAAGGAAAAACGAGAATCGAAGGGCATGCCGCAGGCGTGAACTCCGTCAGGGATGTGGTGGAAGCATGCGCGCAGCTCGGCATAGGATATCTGACCCTGTTCACCTTTTCCACTGAAAACTGGAAGAGACCGGAAAAAGAGGTGTCCGCGCTCATGCAGCTGCTCATCAGGGTGCTGCGCAAGGAGTCGAAAGAGCTCCATGACAACAATATCCGGCTGAACGTGATCGGCAACATGGGCATGCTGCCCGAAAACGTACGCC
>JAAXXP010000090.1 GCA_013334435.1 Chlorobiaceae bacterium
ACCATCTTCTCTTCAAACCCCGGCGGAGCACCTGGCGGCGATCACTTCGGCAATCTGCACGGCGTTGGTTGCCGCGCCTTTTCTGAGGTTGTCGGCAACAATCCACATGTTCAGCGTTTTCGGGTTCCAGAAGTCCCGGCGGATCCTGCCGGCAAACACCTCGTCGCGCTCGTACGAGGTAAGCGGCATGGGGTAGACGCGGGCCGAAGGGTCATCCTGAAGAATGATGCCGGGAGATGCGGCCAGAAGAGCCCGTACCTCGTCGATATCGAAATCGTTTTCAAACTCGATGTTCAGCGACTCGCCGTGTCCGCCGTAAACGGGAATGCGCACCGTGGTGGGAGAGACCGCCATGGCTTCGTCGGCCATGATCTTGCGGGTCTCGTTGACCATCTTCATCTCCTCCTTGGTATAACCGTTATCGGTAAACACATCTATCTGCGGAACGGCGTTGAAGGCGATCTGGTGAAAATGCGTGAACTGATCCTGCTCCTCGCCGGCAAGCTCGCTTTCAAGAGCGTCGCGTCCGGCCTTGCCCTTGCCGGTAACCGACTGGTAGGTGGAAACGACAACCCGCTTCACCCCGTACCGGTCATGCAGCGGCTTGAGCACGACCACCATCTGGATGGTCGAGCAGTTCGGATTGGCGATAATGCTTTCGGGCGTACCGTCAGCCCTGAAAATGGCATCGGGATTGACCTCGGGCACCACAAGCGGTATACCGGGCTCCATCCGGAAAGCCGAAGAGTTGTCTATCACGATGGCTCCGGCTTCGGCGGCAACCGGCGCCCACTCCCTGCTCGCCGTCGCACCGGCCGAAAAAAGCGCTATATCGACATTGCGGAAAATCTCCGCCGAAGGAACGGCAATAACGAAATCCCGGCCTTTGAACCGGACAGTCTGGCCGACGCTTCTGGCAGAAGCCAGAGGCACAAGCCCGGCAACGGGAAAATTCCTCTCTTCAAGGACCTGGATCATGGTGCGCCCGACAAGTCCGGTCGCACCGAGCACCGCTACGCGGTAGCGGGAATCTGAAATGCTCATACGCGGTTATAATGGTTCTTTAATAATTCAGGACAAGCTTTTCCGAATGGTCGTTGAGGTACTCCGCATACTCCCTGATGCGGCCCTCCCTGGCGTACCCTTCGCATTCGCCTTCGTAGGCGAGAAGTATTTCGACAACCTGCTCCCACCTCTCTTCGCGGACAATCATGTTGCGCACGGCTGAAACCTTCGGCAATCCCTTCAGGTAGGTGGCGTAGTGCCGGCGCATCTCAAGGTTGCCGTACTTTTCACCCTTGTACTGAACGGAAAGCCTGAGATGTTCTATGGCGGCATGAATCCTCTGACGGAAATCCGGCGGAGGCGCCACCGTTCCGGTCTGGATGAGCTGTTTCGACTGGCTGAAAATAAACGGATTGCCGATCGCGCCCCGCCCGATCATGATGCCGTCTGCGCCGGTTTCGGCGAACATGGCAACAGCGTCCTGGGGCGACCAGATATCGCCGTTGGCGATCACGGGAATCGAAGCGTGCCGCTTCGCCTCGGCTATCCGGCTCCAGTCGGCCTTGCCTTTATACATATCGCTGCGGGTGCGGCCATGGATGGCGAGCGCCCGGATTCCGGCGTCTTCCAGCCGGTGCAGCACCTCTACAATATTGATGGAATCGTGGTCCCAGCCGATCCGGGTTTTGGCCGTCACCGGAATAGCGACGCTTTTGACAACGGCCTCGGCTATGGCCTGCATCTTCTCCGGCTCCCTGAGCAGGGCCGCGCCGGCCCCCTTGCCTGCCACTTTTTTTGTAGGACAGCCGAAATTGATATCGAGAAAATCGGGACTGAACGTTTCGGCAACCGCCGCAGCCTCGATCATCGACTCGACGGTGCTGCCGAAAATCTGCACGGCAACCGGACGTTCGACGGCATCGACATGCAGCTTGCGCATGGTCTTTTCGACGCCCCTGCGCAACGCCTCGGCGCTGATGAACTCGGTATAGACAATATCGGCCCCGCAGCGCTTGCAGAGCTGCCTGAAAGCCCGGTCGGTCACATCCTCCATCGGAGCGAGAATAACGGGACGATCTATGTCTATCGAGCCGATTTTCATCTTCAGCTGTTGATGATTTCCGCAGAACCGGTCATGAGCTCCCTGACCTGCACATACACCTGCTGGAAAAGCGAATGGTCTTCACGCAGGGCTTTCTTGGCCGACTCCCTGCCCTGTCCGAGCTTCTCCTGACCGAAACTGAACCAGGAACCCGATTTTTTCACGACCCCGAACTCCACGGCAAGATCGATCAGTTCGCCCATCATGGAAATTCCCTCTCCATACAGAATATCGAACTCGGCGGTCTTGAAAGGAGGAGCCACCTTGTTCTTGACAACCTTCACCTTGGTGCGGTTGCCGACAATCTCGTCGCCGTCCTTGATCTGGGCTATTCTCCGGATATCCAGACGCACCGACGAATAAAACTTCAACGCCTTGCCGCCGGTGGTGGTTTCAGGCGAACCGTACATAACCCCTATCTTGTCGCGAAGCTGATTGATGAAAATACAGACCGCGCTCGACTTCGAAATCGCTCCGGTAAGCTTGCGCAGGGCCTGGCTCATCAGACGGGCCTGAAGACCCACGACGCTGTCGCCCATTTCACCCTCGAGTTCCGCCTGGGGAACAAGAGCCGCAACGGAATCGACAACGACAACATCAACCGCACCGCTTCTGACCAGGGTCTCGACGATGCTCAGCGCCTGTTCTCCCGATTCCGGCTGGCTGATAAGCAGCGCATTGATATCCACGCCGAGCTTGCGGGCATAACCGGGATCGAAAGCGTGCTCGGCATCGACGATGGCGGCGATACCCCCCTCTTTCTGGGCTTCGGCGATCACATGCAGCGCAAGAGTAGTCTTTCCCGACGATTCCGGGCCATAGATTTCCGTCACCCTTCCCCTGGGCAGGCCGCCTACGCCGAGCGCAAAATCGAGCGTCATGGAACCCGTCTGAATGGACGAAACCTGCAGAATGGAGGAATCGTCGCCCATACGCATGATGGTGCCCTTGCCGAACTGCTTTTCAAGCGCGTCAACGGCAAGGTTGAGCTGTTTCAGTTTTGCGGGATCGACCCCTTCGGAATTATTTTCTCTATTCATGGTGTCCATGGCAGTTACAGTCATAAGATTGAATTAAAACAGCGGCATTCACAGCACCGCGCTCTTCAGGGAATCCTCGATGGTACGGTAGGTCATGCCAAGCTCCTCTATGGAAAGCGTGTTGTCGTAGACAAGCTTTTCGGCGGCCATCCGGCTGCTTTCAAAGCTGACGAACGACGGTCTCCTGAAAAGCATCGACCAGAGTTCTCCGCCGGCGCCCGCAAGAAGCCATAAGGCTTTAGGCATAGTTCGGCACACGTTGACGGAACTTCCGGGAATGCGCCGCACGCCTTCGATCAGTCCGGCAAAGGCAAGGTTGTGACCCACAATAATATAGCGCTGTCCCGCTCGCCCCTTCCGCCAGGCCAGTGCATGTGCGGCAGCCACGTCGCGAACATCCACAAAACCGCTGGCCCCCGAGGGACAGAACGACAGCTTTCCCTGGTAGATCATCCTGAGAACCTTGTTGGAGGTACTCACGGAAGCCGTGTTGCCATGGTCAACACCGATCACCACGCCGGGATTGAGCAGCACGATATCGAGCCCTTCAGCCGCGCCGCGAAGCGCTTCCAGCTCGGCAAGATGCTTCGCCTCCATATAGCCATTCCGGCGTTGCCACTCCTTGAAGGACGACGACTCCGAAGCCGGCAGCCCGTCATCGGAACCACCAACGGCGGCGATGGAGCTGGTCATCACCAGACGGCGCACCTTGTGGGCAAGACAGGCGTTGACCACGTTGCGCGTACCGAGCACATTGACGTCATAAAGCCGGTTGCGGGAATACCTGGAATAGGAGATGAGCCCCGCACAATGAAAAACCGTATCGACTCCGGCAAAAGCCTCCATCATGGAAGGCACGTCGAGCAGATCGGCCCTGACGATCTCGACAGGAAAACCGGAAAGGAACGAACAGTCGGACGACTGCCTGGCGAGGACCTTCAGGCGCAACTGGGCGCCATAACGTTCGAGCAGCTCAAGAACCACCTGCGAACCGATATATCCGGATGCCCCGGTAACAAGTATGGATGTCGTGACCATTCAGAGAGAACCGTATCTTTAAATCGTTCCACCGTCTGCATTCCGCATCCGCCCGGACGTTTCTTTGAACCGTAATCATGCAACGATATCAAAGAGTTATCTGTTCATAAACATACGAATTAAAACTACATTGCGCTTAATTCCAACCATCACTATCATAAATTTTTCACCGTATGGCCGAAACGAACAAGGCGCAGAAACAGGGATTTCCGCCCGAAGGCATCCAGAGCAGCACCCTCGGCAACGGTCTTCGGGTGGTAACCGATCATGTGCCCTGGGTACAGAGTGTGACGCTGGGAATCCATATCGACGCAGGCTCACGCGACGACCCCGACCGGAAAGGGGGCATTGCGCACTTTCTTGAGCATGCGGTCTTCAAGGGAACGAAAAACCGCGACTACATCGAGATTGCCGGCGGCATAGAACGCAACGGAGGCTACCTCGACGCATACACCACAAAAGAACAGACCTGCATCTACCTCCGCTGCCTCGACCGTTTCACCGAACCCTCTCTCGACCTGCTGGCCGACCTTGTCTGCAATCCGGTATTTCCCCCTGAAGAGATCGAAAAAGAAAAAGAGGTCGTGCAGGAAGAGATCAGCAGCGTGAACGACACCCCCGAAGATCTGGTTTTCGAGGATTTCGACCGCTACCTCTTTGGCCGGCACCCGCTCGGACGTCCGATCCTGGGTACCGAAGAGAGCGTCGCCGGCCTCTCGGAGAGCGATCTCAACGCATTCATGGCCAACTTCTACCGGCCGGAAAAGATGTTTCTTACCGCAACCGGCAACATCCGCCACGAAACATTCATCAAGCTGGCCGAACGCTGCTTTGCTCCGCTCTCTTCCGGCAGCGCTCCGGCGCCGGAAAGAGCGCCATTTTCCCGGAAAAGCTACAAGCCGTTCGACCGGACCCTGAAAAAAAGAGTCCACCAGGCGCAGATCGTGCTGGGAACCGTAATTCCTCGGCACGACCCCTCCTTCTACCCGCTGATGCTGCTGAACACCATTCTCGGCAACGGCATGAGCTCGATGCTGAACATCGAGCTGCGCGAAAAGCTGGGGCTTGCCTACAGCACCTATTCATCGATCGCCTTCTTTGACGATCTCACCGTCATGAACATCTACGCCGGAACCGACGGCAACAAGATCGCGCAGACGCTCGACGTGCTCTCCTCGGTGCTGAAGAGTCCGGAACTCGCCACGCCTCTCCATGAGGAACTGCTTTCGGCAAAATCGAAAGTTCTCGGATCGCTCCTGATGGGCACTGAAAAAATGACCCGCAGAATGTCGCATCTGGCTACCGACCTCTCCTACTTCGGCCGGCATGTCCCTCTTGAAGAAAAAACGGCGGCCATCGAAGCGGTAAGTGTCGAAGCTGTCGCCGAAGCCGCCCGGATGGTTCTGGAAGAAACGCCGCTCTCCACGCTGGTGTACAAACCCATGCGATAACCGGGGCCTCAACAGGCGCTGTTTTAAATCCGGCGATTCTTTTGTATCTTATGAACTTTTAATTTTTGACCATTACACTCACCAACAAACCGAGACAGCCTTGCAAAAGAACATTACGAAAATCAGTGATACCGAACAGGAACTGGAAATAATTCTTTCCTCTGAAGAATTCGGCACGGAATACAACCAGGAACTTGAAGAGGCAAAAAGAACCGTACAGATCAAGGGATTCAGAAAAGGCCATGTTCCTGCAGGTATGATCAAAAAGTTTGTCGGTCCGGCAATCGAAGCATCCATTGCCGAAAAAATGGCAACGAAGCACTTCGCAGCCATTGCCGACGAAGAAAACATCAAACCGGCAAGCCGCGCATCCATCGAAAGCTTCAGCTTCGAGGACGACAAGCTCACCATCAAACTCTCCTACGAAATCCACCCGGAATTCGAACTCAAGAGCTTTGAAGGCTACAGCTTCACCCTCGCGCGCTATACCATCACCGACGAAGATGTCCAGAGAGAGATCAATCTCATCCTCAAGGGACACGGCACGCTCATTACGGTCGACGAGCCCGCATCGGAAACCGATACCGTCATCGGCGATGTCACCAAACTGAACGCCGAGGGCGAACCCGAAGAGGAATCCACCACGGAAAACCACCACTTCAATCTCGAATATCTGCCCGAAGAAAATCCGTTCCGCAAGGCCCTTGCCGGCAAAAAAGCCGGAGAGAATGTCGATGTCGCAACGGAACCCAAGGACGAGGAAACACCGGTCCAGCACTACCGTATCGCCGTCAAGGAGATCAAACGCATGGAGCTTCCCGAACTCACCGACGACCTTGTAAAAGAGATTTCCGGCCAGCGCTTCGAAAATGCCGCCGATTTCACCGGCGATGTGCGTCTCCAGCTTGAACAGCACTTCACCATGAAAGCCGAAGACGATCTGATTGAATCCATTTCGGCAAAACTCATCGAAGAGAACCCGGTTACGGCTCCGAAAGCCATGATCGCATCGTTCGCCAACATGCTGGTTGAAAACGCAAAACGGCAGATGGGCGGCAACTTCCCCAAGGGATTCGATCCCGGCCAGTTCACCCAGGCCATGGCCCCCAATGCCGAAAAGCACGCCCGCTGGCTTCTGATCAGCCAGAAGATCGCCGAGCTCAACAACCTCAGCGTAACCGATGACGACATCAGGGCGTTCGCGGAAAAAGAGGCCGAAAAAAACCCGTCACTGAGCGTCGAACAGGCAATCAGCACCTACATGTCGACCGAATTCAGGGACTACATCACCGACTCCATTCTCAAGGACAAGGTGTACGACATCATCAAGTCGCAGGTAACCATCACCGAAGAGCCGACACCGATTCCGGCGCACCAGGCCTGAGATGCC
>JAAXXP010000011.1 GCA_013334435.1 Chlorobiaceae bacterium
CGGCGAGGTCGCCGTCATTATGGCTGTGGATGCCTATAGGGCGTCCGGTATTCTCATGTACGCTGCGTACGATGTCAGAAATCTCTCCGGGCAGGGAGCCGCCGTTCGTGTCGCAGAGCACCAGGCGTGACGCACCGCCGTCGGCTGCCGAGCGCAGCATCCTGAGTGCGAACTCCGGATCGTCCTTGTAGCCGTCGAAAAAGTGTTCAGCGTCGAAGAATACCTCGCGCCCGTGCGAACGGAGAAATGATACCGATCGGTAGATCAGCTCGGCGTTCTCCTCCTCCGAAATGCCCAGTCCCTTGACGGTATGGGCTTTCCAGGTTTTTCCGAAAATCGTTATGACCGGAGTCTCCGACTGCAGCAGCCCCTGCAGGTTCGGATCGTTCTCGATGTTCGCGAGCGATCGCGCCGTCGAGCCGAAGGAGCAGAGTTTCGAGTGCGAGAGCCGGAGATTGCGGACCTTCAGGAAAAACTCTTCATCCTTCGGGTTGCTCGACGGCCACCCGCCTTCGATATAGTCCATGCCGAACTCATCGAGCTTTTCGGTGATGAGCAGCTTGTCCTGTACCGAGAGATTGATGTGCTCACCCTGCGTGCCGTCACGCAGGGTGGTGTCGTAGAGTTCTGTTGCCTTTGGCATTTCATGCATAGTGTCAGCTCTTGGCCATTAAATTCTCCTGCCGGGCATAGGCGAAAATGCCGCCGGCCTGGACGATGCTGAACACGTCACCGAGCGGACTGAGCGTATAGGCTTTTCCCGTGGTAAGGTTGGTTACAGTGTTCGCCTCGATGTCGATTTTCAGTTCGTCTCCGGTTTTTACCGCTTCAGTGAGCGGAACCGCGGTTTCGTAGGGTATGACAAATCCGCCGTCCACGCAGTTGCGGTAAAAAATCCGTGCGTAGGATTCGGCAATGATGGCTTTCGCTCCGGCAACCTGCAGCGCGAAGGGCGCATGCTCGCGCGAGGAACCGCAGCCGAAGTTCGGACCGGCGACGATGACGGTGTAGTCCGAGCGGAAGCTGCCCTCGCTGACGAACGGAATGTTTCCCTCCGGCAGGCCGCCCTGTTCGGGAGGCACGCCGGAAAGGGCATATTTGCCGTAGAGCTTCACCTCTTCCGGATCGGAGAGGCTGTAGACGAGGTGCTCGGCCGGTATGATCTGGTCGGTGTCGATGTTTTTGCCTAACACGTAGGCTTTTCCCTGAATGATGGTGTCCATGTATCTTGTTCCTTAGCGTTTCATTCGTTCTCTGCCGTTCAGAGGAAATCCCTCGGATCGGTAAGTTTTCCGGTGACGGCCGATGCTGCGGCGGTGAGCGGCGAGGCAAGATAGACTCCTGCCCTCTTGCTGCCCATGCGGCCGGGGAAGTTGCGGTTCGTCGTCGAGACCACAACATCGTAATCGACCGAGCGCCCGACCGTATCGGCAGGCCCGCCGAGGCAGGCTGCGCAGGAGGGCAGGGCGATGCTGCATCCGGCATCCTCGAAAATCTTTTTCAGCGTCACACCATCAAAGGTTTCGCATTCGAGATCGCGGGCGACCTTTACGGTTGCAGGAACGATATTGGTGTGGACGGCGACCTGCCTTCCTTTGAGAATTTTCGCGGCAAGCATGAAATCGGTGAGCTTCCCTCCGGTGCAGGAGCCGATATAGGACTTGGTGATTTTCGTTCCCTCGACGCTTCTGACGGTAGCCCGGTTGTCCGGACTGTGCGGCTGGGCCACCACCGGCTCCATTTCCGCAACGTTGTAGCGCCTGATGCTGTGGTAGCGCGCATCGGGGTCGCTCCGGAATACCTCATAGGGCTTGCTGCTGTGAGCCTTCACGTAGGCTTCGGTTATCGCGTCGGCTGCGATGATGCCGTTCATGCCCCCTGCTTCGATAGCCATGTTGCAGAGTGTCATGCGCTCGTCGACAGGAAGGGAGTAGACCGCTTCGCCGTCGAACTCCATGGCCCGGTAGGTTGCTCCGTCGGTGCCGATGTCGCCGAGAATCTGCAGGATGAGATCCTTGGCGCAGAGGTATTCAGGCATATCGCCCTCGAACGTGAACTTCATGGACTCGGGCACCTTTTCCCAGAGCTTGCCGGTGCCGAGAATGAAGGCTGCATCGGTGTTGCCGATACCGGTGCCGAACATGCCGAACGCACCCGATGTGCAGGTGTGCGAGTCGGTGCCGAACAGCACGGTTCCGGGGAGGTTGAAGCCCTCTTCGGCAAGCGCGACATGGCAGACCCCCCTGTATCGGCTGGTGCCGACATCGTAGTAGTTGGGCAGGCCCTGCTCGGCGGCGAACTGGCGCAGCAGGTCTATGTTGCGGTGCGCATGCTCGTTGGCCGTAAAGATATAATGGTCGGGCAGGACGACGACCTTTTCGGGGTCCCAGACTTTCGCGTCGGGACCGAACTCCTGCTTGAAGATGTCGAATGTCGGCGGTCCGCACACGTCATGGGTCAGCAGGACGTCAACGTTGAGCCAGACGCTTTCGCCGGGGTCTACGAACCTCCGGTTTGCGGCTCTTGACAGGATTTTCTGGGTTATGGTTTGTGCCATGGTTTCTTTAACCCTCGGTTCTGTAATGGTTTTCGGTTGTGAACAGTTTAATCGCCGATGTTTCTCCGGATCGCCGCGGTCATTTCCGTTGTCGAGACCGTGCTCTGGCCTGCCTTGGCGATATCGGCGGTCCTGAGTCCTTCGGCCAGGGTCTTCTCGATCGCTCCGTATATTTCGCTGGCGATATCCGGCATGCAGAAGCTGTGCTCGAACATCATGGCGACCGATGCGATGGTGGCTATCGGGTTCGCCCTGTTCTGTCCGGCGATATCGGGTGCGCTGCCGTGGATCGGCTCGTAGAGAGCGTGGTTCCTGCCGATGCTTGCAGAGGGCAGCATGCCGAGGCTTCCGGTGATCATGCCTGCGATGTCACTGAGGATATCGCCGAACAGATTGCCGGTCACGATGACGTCGAACTGCTTCGGGTTCCTGACGATCTGCATGGCGGCGTTGTCTACGTACATATCGCTCAGTTCGATGTCGGGAAAATCGCGGTGGACTTCATGCACCACGTTCCGCCAGAGCTGCGATACCTCGAGGACGTTGGCCTTGTCGATCGAGGTGACTTTTCCTCCCCGTTTCTGGGCGGCTTCGAACGCGATGCGGGCGATACGTTCCACCTCGTAGCGTTCGTAGACCATGGTGTTCCAGCCCTTGTTCTGGTCATAGCCTCTCGGCTGGCCGAAATAGATGCCTCCGGTCAGCTCCCTGAAGACGATGAAATCGGTTCCGCCGACCACTTCCGCCTTGAGCGACGATGCCTCGACAAGCGCGTCGTACACCTTGGCCGGCCTGAGATTGGCGAAGAGCCCGAGTTCCCTGCGGATTTTCAGCAGTGCCGCTTCCGGTTTATGTTCGTGCGGCAGGTTTTCCCATTTCGGGCCGCCCACGGCCCCGAGCAGCACGGCGTCGCAGTTCCGGCAGGCTTCGAGGGTTTCGTCGGTCAGCATCTCGCCGTGCAGGTCGTAGGATGCGCCGCCGAAGGGGTGTTCCTCGACCACGATTTCAAATCCGTGCTTTTCCGAGAGCCGGTTCAGGACTTCCAGAGCTCCGGCTACGACTTCCGGGCCGATGCCGTCACCCGGTATGGATACGATCTTGTACATGCTTGTAATTTTCCCGGTGCATTATTTTTTAATCAGCCAGCTCATCATGTCGCGCAGTTTTGCGCCGACCTTCTCGATGGCATGACCGCTGTTTTCGGCACGAAGCCTGTTCAGGTTGTGGTATCCGCCGTTGCATTCGTCGATGAACTCTTTGGCGAAGCGTCCGTCCTGAACCTCTTCGAGGATTTTTTTCATCTCGGCTTTCACCGCAGGGGTGATGACGCGCGGTCCGCGGGTCATGCCGCCATATTCGGCGGTGTCGCTGACCGAGAAGTTCATTCTCGAAAGTCCGCCTTCGTAGTAGAGATCGACAATGAGTTTCAGCTCGTGCATGCACTCGAAGTAGGCGAGCTCTTCAGGATATCCCGCTTCGACAAGGGTCTCGAAACCTGCCTTGATGAGCTCGGCTGAACCGCCGCAAAGCACGGCCTGTTCGCCGAACAGGTCGGTTTCGGTCTCGTTCTTGAATGATGTTTCGATAACGCCGGCCTTGGTGCCGCCGATGCCTTTGGCCCAGGCAAGAGCCTGCTGGCGGGCTTCGCCGGTAGCATCCTGATGCACCGCGATCAGGCAGGGTACGCCGTTGCCCTGCGTGTAGGTGCGGCGGACGAGGTGCCCGGGGCTTTTCGGTGCGATCATGATGACGTTCAGCGATGCATCGGGAACGATCTGCTTGTAATGAATATTGAAGCCGTGCGCGAAGGCAAGGGTGTTGCCCGGCTGCAGGTTCGGAGCTATTTCTGATTCATAGATGGCTTTCTGGTACTGGTCGGGCAGGAGCACCATGACGATATCGGCCCATTTGACGGCTTCGGCAACGGTGTTGACCTGCAGGCCGGCTTCACGTGCCCTGTCGCAGGACGAACTGTCGGGGCGCAGGCCCACACAGACGTTCATGCCGCTCTCCTTGAGGTTCAGGGCGTGCGCATGGCCCTGGCTGCCATAGCCGAGTATGGCGATATTTTTTCCCTGCAGATAACCGAGATCGGCATCCTGCTCATAATAAGCGTTCATTTCTTCAAGATGTTTTGATTGACTGTAAGTGAAAAATAATGCTCAGGATTCACCCCGGTGAATGGCTACCGCACCGGAGCGGGCAAGCTCCCTGATGCCGTACGACCTGAAAATATCAATGGTTGTATTGATCTTGTCCGGAGAGCCAATGACCTCAATAGTAATGGATTTTTGTTTTATATCCACGACTTTGCCTTTAAAAACATTGATCAGTTCGAAAATCTCATGCTGCGTGGTTTTGCTGAGTTTCAGGGTCATGAGCAGCAGCTCCCGCTCGACATGAGGCTGTTTCGTCAGGTCGGTAACCTTGATGGTATCGATCAGCCGGTTGAGCTGTTTGAGCACCTGGCTGACGATCTGATCGTCACCCCGGGTGACGATGGTCATCCGGGAAAATTCCGGATCTTCTGTCTCCCCTATGGAGATGCTCTCGAGGTTGAACCCCCGGGCGCTGAACATGGCGGCGACCCGGTTGAGGGTGCCGAATTTGTTTTCGACCAGTACGGATATAATGTGTTTCATAGTGCGTTTCAAACCATTGTTTTCGGGTTCAGTCTCTCAAGCAGCATGTCGGAAATCGAGCCGCCCGCCGGGACCATCGGGAAAACCATATCTTTTTTGACAACCTTGAATTCGACAAATACGGGACCTTCGTTCCATGCCAGCGCTTCCGTGATGGCTTTTTTCGCCTCCGCCGGATTTTCCGCCCGCAATGCCTTGCAACCGAATGCCTCGGCAACCTTCACGAAATCCGGATTGCTGTCGCCGAGATCGGTGAAGGAGTACTTCTCCTGATGGAAGAGCTCCTGCCACTGGCGGACCATGCCGAGAAAGCTGTTGTTGATCAGGAATATCTTGACCGGAACCTTGTAGTGCACGGCCGTGACCAGCTCCTGAACGTTCATCATGAACCCGCCGTCTCCGCAGAACAGCACGACCGGCCGGTCGGTGACGCCGAATGCCGCGCCTATGGCCGCAGGAAGGCCGTAACCCATGGTGCCGAGTCCGCCGCTGGTGATGATCGAGCGGGGTTTTCTGAACCGGTAGTACTGCGATGTCCACATCTGGTGCTGTCCGACATCGGTCGTGACGACAGCATCTCCGCTGGTTTGCCGGGAAACTTCGTCGATGACGTACTCGGTTTTCAGCGAATCCTCTTCGTTCGTATACGCCAGCGGACACTGTTCCTGCCACTTGCGAATCTCGGCCAGCCAGGGCGTGCGGTCTTCATGCTGTTTCGGCATCGCTTCCAGGAGCGTCTGCAGAAAGTGCTTCGCATCGCCGACGACCGGCAGATCGACCTTGATGTTCTTGTCGACGTTTGTTGGGTCTATATCGTTATGAATGATATAGGCCTGGGTTGCGAAGGTGTCGGTTTTTCCGGTAACCCGGTCGTCGAAGCGTGCGCCGACGGCAATCAGCAGGTCGCAGCTGTTGACGGCCTGGTTCGCCCAGAATGTTCCGTGCATGCCGAGCATGCCCATGGAGAGCGGGTGGTCGCCAGGAAATGCGCCAAGTCCCTGCAGGGTCATGGTTACCGGAATGTTCTGCTGCGTGGCGAGCTCGCGGAGCTCCTCGGACGCATTGGCGCTGATGACGCCGCCCCCTATGTAGAAGAGCGGTTTTTTTGCCTTTGCTATTTTCTGCGCAGCCTTTTCAACCTGGTTCTGATGGCATTTGACGGTGGGCTTGAACCCCCTGATTTCAACGGTTTCAGGCCACTCGAAGGTGCAGGTGGCGTTCAGCACGTCTTTCGGCATATCGACAAGAACCGGTCCCGGCCGGCCGTTCGTGGCCAGATAGAACGCCTTGCGGATGGTGGATGCGAGCTCCCTGACATCCTTGACGAGGAAGTTGTGTTTGGTGATGGGTCTTGTGATGCCGACGATATCCGCCTCCTGGAAGGCATCGTTGCCGATCAGGGTGCTGGGCACCTGGCCGGTGAAGACAACCATCGGCGAAGAGTCCATATAGGCATTGGTGATGCCGGTAACGGTATTGGTCGCTCCCGGTCCTGAGGTGACGAGCACGACACCGGGTCTGCCGGTGGCTCTCGCATACCCTTCGGCCATGTGGGTCGCTCCCTGTTCGTGCCGGACGAGAATATGCTTGATGTCCTTGACATCGTAGAGCGTTTCGTAAACTTTCAGCAGGGCTCCTCCGGGGTAGCCGAAGATATATTCAACGTTTTCACGCCGCAGACATTCGAAGAATATTTCCGATCCGTTCAGTTTCTGTCCTGATGCAGGCATAGTCGGGTTATTTTGGTTCACAGTAAACAGGGGTTTTCATGATTGCTCCGGTACTTGCCGAGGTCACGAGCTGCGAGTAGCGGGCAAGGTACCCCTTTTTTATTTTCGGTTCGAAAGGCTTGAGTGCGGCCAGCCTTGCGGCTATGACCGTTTCTGTCAGCTCCATCGAGATCGTGCGGTTCGGGATGTCGATGGTGATCATGTCGCCGTTTTCAAGTGCGGCGATCGGCCCTTTTTCGGCAGCTTCAGGCGATACGTGGCCGATGCAGGCCCCCCTCGATCCTCCGGAAAACCGTCCGTCGGTTATGAGTGCTACCGAACCACCCAGTCCGCGGCCCATGATGGCGCTGGTGGGGGAGAGCATTTCGGGCATTCCCGGTCCTCCCTTGGGTCCCTCGTAGCGGATGACCACCACATCGCCGGCCCTGACGTCGCCCTCCATGATGCCTTTCAGGGCATCGTCCTGCGAATCGTACACCTTTGCCGGTCCGGTATGTTTCATCATTTCCGGGCTGACAGCGCCGGTCTTGATGACCGCGCCCTGGGGGGCAAGGTTGCCGTACAGGACGGCCAGGCCTCCCGTGGCGGAGTAGGGATCCCCGATGCTTCTGATGACGCTCCGGTCAAGCACTTCAGCTCCGGAGATGTTCTCTCCGAGCGTTTTTCCGGTAACGGTCGGCGCCGAGAGGTCGAGCAGGCCGTCGATACGGCTCAGCTCTTTCAGGATGGCCGAAATGCCCCCTGCCCGGTCGACATCCTCGATGTGGACATCCATGGTGGCCGGGCTCACCTTGCAGATATAAGGCGTTTTAGCCGAAAGGGCATTGAGTTCCGAGAAATCGAAATCCAGTTCCGCTTCATTGGCTATGGCCAGGGTGTGCAGGATGGTGTTGGTGCTTCCGCCCATGGCAAAATCCAGCGCAAAGGCGTTCAGCAGGGACTTCCTGGTGATGATGTCTCTTGGCCGTACATCGTCTCTGACCAGATCGATGATCCGGCGTGAAGCCTCCCTGACCAGTTCGTTGCGTCGGGGATCAACTGCCAGCACGGTTCCGTTGCCGGGAAGGGCTATGCCGAGCGCTTCGGAGAGGCAGTTCATCGAATTGGCGGTGAACATGCCGGAACACGAACCGCATCCGGGGCAGGCGCTGTCCTCAATGGTTTCGAGCTCCGATTCCGTGATCTCTCCGGTGCTGCACTGGCCGACGGCTTCGAAAACCGAGATCAGATCGACGGTTCTGCCCGAAGGCGTCCGGCCGGCCTTCATGGGACCTCCCGAAACGAAAATGACCGGAATATTGATGCGCAGGGCGGCCATCATCATGCCGGGGGTGATCTTGTCGCAGTTCGGAATACAGACCAGGCCGTCCAGACGGTGCGCCTCGGCAACGGTTTCGACGCTGTCGGCAATGATCTCGCGGCTGGCAAGCGAATAGCGCATGCCGATATGGCCCATGGCTATGCCGTCGCAGACTCCGATGGTATTGAATTCGAAGGGGACGCCTCCGGCTTTGCGAACCTCCTCTTTCGCTATTCTTCCCAGCTCCTGAAGGTGGGCGTGGCCCGGTATGAGCTCGTTGAAGGAGTTGCAGATGCCGATAAAGGGCTTTTTGAAGTCACTGCCGGAAGCAATGGCTCCGGTAGCTTTCAGAAGGCTGCGGTGCGGCGCTTTTTCAAATCCGTTTTTTACCGTGTCAGATCTCATGATGAAAATTTTGACAATTAACAAAACAACCCCAGGGCCTGCCGTTCCCGAAGCCATCAGATTTGCTATTGTCAAAAAGGATAAATGGACTTGGGACCGGCTTTCTGTTCAGAGCACAGAAATAATAACCTGTACGGGAAGTACAGATACCGAAATTCCGATCCTGATACCGAGGGTATCGAGCATGCTGCCTGCACTGCCGCTGTGAGCAACAGGGCTCATGATTCCTGTGCTGGCAGGAGTCTGTTCCGCAGAGCGGTTATGTGTTCCTGTTTCAGGCATCTACTCGGTCAATACAGGTTTTCTTGTAAAGCGTTGCACAAAAAGCAACAAAATAAATCCGGCGATAATTTACATTATAGCTTTTATTAAAGCAAACACGAAAAATAGTAAAAAAAGCTCCTCCGGATTTTTTTATAATTACAGTAACTGTTACTGTAATTTATGGTTGAATGCGGCCGGGCCGTAAATCGTTCCTGTTCCAGACGTATCTGCAACAAAACAAGCAAGCAATATGCTGAATCTTCAGGCACCGCTTCCAAAGGACCTCCCGTCGTTTTTTATGACCATCTCCCTTGTACTGTCCGTTATTCTTCTGGGGGAACTGCTTATCCGAAGGTTCAGTGTCAGTGCCTTCGTTGTCCGAAAAATCATCCATCTCGGCATGGGTATCGTGGTTTTTTTCGTGCCGGCCTATTTTACCTCGAACTTTTACCCGCTGCTTGCGGGCCTGCTCTTTCTTCTTCTGAACGGCCTGAACCTGTTCAGGGGGTGGTTCCTGTCGCTGCATTCCGAAACGGTCGAGCCGGGAGGCCAGCAAGGGTTGAGCAGTTACGGTTCGATGCTTTTCCCTTTTGTGTTCATGCTGCTCGCCCTGTTTCTGTGGGACGACAACAAGTGGATCCTGCAGTCGGCGATGCTGGTTATGGGGGTAGGCGACTCGCTTGCAGCTCTTGTCGGCAGCACGGCGGGACGGCGCCATATCGAGCATCTGACGGAGAGCCCGAAAACGCTTGAAGGTTCGGCAACCATGTTCGTGGTCTCCTTTCTCCTGCTGCTCATGTGCCTGTTTTTTTTCAGTGGCGACATCAACGGCGCCCTTGCTTCGCAGCCGTTCTGGATAATCCTGCTCTTCGCCCTCTTCCTCGCCCTGGTTGCCACGGCGGTCGAGGCGCTGCTTTCAAGGGGGCTCGACAATCTTTTCATTCCGGTCGCCATCGCCTATGTGCTGTATGTGCTCGAAATGAACCATACCGTCCAGCTGGGGAATTTTATTGTCGGCGGTCTGCTTGCCCTGTTCATGGCGGTGTTTTCCGTAAAGGTGAAATTTCTCAACAACAGCGGTGCTACGGCGACATTTCTGCTTGGAACGACGATTTTCGGAATCGGAGGCATTGCATGGACCGTTCCGATGCTGACCTTCTACCTGCTCTCTTCGGTGCTCTCGAAGCTCGGCAAGAAAAGAAAGGCGAAATTCGACCTGGTTTTTGAAAAGGGTTCCCAGCGGGATGCCGGTCAGGTTTACGCCAACGGCGGCATCGCCTGGATTCTCATGATCGTCTTCTCCCTTACCGGCCATCCGGCGGTATTTTTTGCCTATCTTGGCACCCTTGCCGCCGTTCAGGCCGACACCTGGGCGACGGAGATCGGCACCATGTGGCCGAACCCGAAAGCCTGGCTTATAACCTCCTTCAGGGAGGTGCCGGTAGGAACGTCCGGCGGTGTATCGGTGCCCGGCACCTCCGGGGCGTTCATCGGATCGCTTTTCATCTGCACCAGTGCGCTTCTGGTCAATGTCGGATGGCTCTATGAGTTCGGCGTGCTGCCCTCGCTCCTGCTTATCGGGCTTTCAGGACTTGCGGCCAGCCTTGTCGACAGCTTTTTCGGAGCCACCGTTCAGGCGCAGTATTTCGACCCCATAAGGGAGAAGGTTACCGAAAGAACGCACAGTATCGCCGCCGACGGCTCGCTTGTAGAAAACCGGCTGCTCAAGGGCGTCCCTTTCGTGAACAATGACCTGGTCAACACGCTTTGTGCGCTTTCGGGTTCGGCTCTGGCTTATATTGTCGTCGTGAACCTCGGGATTTTTTAATTAACCTCCATTGAACTGTTATGGCTGATTCTCAATTCGGGCTTTTTTCGCTTGTTTCGAATTCCGGGCCGGTTGTCCTTGCCGTCCTTCTTCTGCTGCTCTCGTTTTCCGTGCTCTCATGGACCATCATCGCGTATAAATTCGGTCATATCAGAAAATCCAGGCATGAATCGGATGAATTTCTCGACTGTTTTTTCGAGGTTTCAAATCTCGACAGGGTTTTTGCCGAAAGCGAAAAGTACCGGAACGGTTCCCTTGCAAGGGTATTCCGTGCGGGCTATATCGAGTACCGGGCGGCCGGAAAATCCGGGGAGGGCGAACGGATCAGGCGTGCGATCAAACGCGAGGTCAACGCTGAAAACAAGCGGCTTGGCCGTCTTGTACCGTTTCTCGCCACGGTCGGCAATACGGCCCCCTTCATCGGACTTTTCGGTACGGTCTGGGGTATCATGAACTCCTTCCACAATATAGGCCTGACGCAGTCCGCCTCCCTTGCCGCGGTCGCTCCCGGTATTTCCGAGGCGCTTGTCGCCACGGCCGCCGGACTTGCAGCGGCGATTCCCGCCGTGATGGGCTATAACTATCTGATCCAGCAGATCGGCACTATCGAGCAGGATCTCGAGGATTTTTCCGGAGAGTTCGCTTCCGCCTGTCTTGAGAAAACCGATACCCCACCGAACGCATGATGACATCCGGAAAAAAAGGGTTGATGAGCGAGATCAACGTGACGCCGTTTGTCGACGTCATGCTTGTGCTGCTCATCATTTTTATGGTGACGGCTCCGATGATGACCCACGGAGTGAAGGTCGATACGCCCCAGACCACGCATGAAAAAATGGATATCGACGCAAAGTCCATCATCATCGCCATCGACGCGAACCGTCAGGTATTCATCAATCAGTATCAGCTCGATGCCTCTGAAGTAGGGGAGCGTCTTCCGACCATTCTCGACGTGCGCCAGACCAGGGAGGTTTACCTGAAAGCCGACAAATCGCTGCCTTACGGCCTTGTCATGAACGTGATGGCGCAGATAAGGGAGGCCGGTATCGAAAAAATCGGCATGGTCACCGAGCCGCAGCCGGTTCGAAAGGATCCGGAGAGGTAGGCCCAGTCTATGAAAAGAAGTCAGGAATTCAGGATAGAGAAAAAACGGTTTTCGTTCTGGCTTGCCGTCGCCGCAGGGATGCATCTGCTGGTGCTGCTTTCAGCCCTGGCGTATCAGTATTTTCTCGGAAGCAGCCCGAACCCTCCGAAAATAGTCAATGTCAGTCTTGTTTCGCTTCCCGGTCCGGGCGGTTCATCGCTGCCGGCTGAAGATGGAGAATCCGGTCAGGCGTCTGCAGAAACGCTTCCCGCGGAGTTTCCGGACCTCCCTCCGGAAGCTGCCAAATCCGTCGAAAGTGAACAGGCTCCGGTAAAAAAAGCGGTTTCCGAACCGGTAAAGGTGAAAATCCCGGAAAAACCGGTCAGGGAGAAACCGGCCGTAAAAAGCGAGCCGGTCATGAAAACGCCGGAAAAGCAGGTAAATCTCGGCAAGGCTCTCGAAAAGCTCAGGCAGTCGGTGGACCGTAAAGCAGCGGCATCCGGTTCCGCAAAGCAGGACAACCTGGGCAGTGCTCTTGCCCGGCTGCAGCAGAAGGTCTCCTCCCAGGGGTCCGGCAAAGGCACGGGAGGCGGTGGAGGCGGGTCTGCCGCCGGAAGCGGTACCGGGCGGGGCGGAGGGGGGACAGCCGATCCCTACAAGGTAAGGATCGCCTCCATTATCCAGAAAAACTGGGAGTTCTCCTCGCAGATGCTGCAGAGCAGTTACGGTATGGAGGTGTATGTGCATATATTCGTCCTTTCCGACGGGACGATAAGGGATATCACCTACGACAGAAGGGCGCCGAGCGCCTACCTGAATAACTCGGTGAAAAGGGCGCTCGAACAATCATCTCCGCTGCCTCCGCTGCCATCGGATTACGGGTCCGGTGGCATATCGATCGGCTTCGTGTTTACCCCTGAAGGTATCGATATGTAACAGAGGCCGAGGCGCCGGATGCAGGCACAACGGCTGTATGTTCGACCAAACAGGGCAGGTTATTTCTTGTATGTGTTTTTTTATGCGTATATTACTTTCACAGGTACCAGTGTAACCATTTTCATCCGGTTTCTGGTGCTTTCCGACGGCATTTCCAGTTGCCCCCTGTAATAAATAGCGTTTTGCACTGACAAAGATATTTAGTAGTATAAACGTAAACGTTAACTGCCGTTTCTATGATAACTTGTGGCATGAATTCAAGAACTTCGAAAGGTGTGATTGCCGCTGTACTGCTGCTGTGGAGCCTGTTTCTTTCGCCATTTTTTCTGCATGCCGAGGAGCAGGGAGAGTACATTGCGATTCGCAAGCAGGGCGGAGGCAAGATCGCGCTTGTTCTTGACCGTGCTGCCGCAAAAGGCGGAAAAGAGTCCGAATGGGCTCAGGAATTCGATAAAACCGTCAAGGAAGGTCTCGGTTTTTCCAACCTTTTCTCGATTCTTCCTCCGCCATCGAATGTTCGTGCCGGAAGTGACGGCAAAGCCGGTGGCGTGAATTTCGGAGCCCTCAGTTCGGTAGGAGCCGAAGTGTATGCGGGAGGAGCCGTTTCAAAAAAAGGCGGCAAGGTAAACATCGACATGGAGGTCTACGATACCTTCGGTACAAAGCTTCTCCTGAAGAAGTCCTACAGCGGCAAGGAAGAGCATCTTCGTTCCCTGGGACATGCGTTCTGTGCCGATCTCATCGAACTTCTGACCGGCAAGAAATCCTTTTTCGGCAGCAAGATCGTTTTCATATCCAGCAAGACGGGATCAAAAGAGGTCTACCGGTGCGATTTTGATGGCCATGGGGTTGAGCAGGTCACCAATTTCCGCTCGATATCCCTTACTCCGGTGCTTTCACCAGACGGACGTTATCTTGCCTATACATCCTACACCTCCGGGCGTCCCACGCTCTATATCAGGAACCTGCAGGACAACAAGATTTCGTCGGTCGCCAAGAACGGGGTCAGTGTCGATCCTTCATGGAGAAACGCAACCGAGCTGGCCACCACCCTCTCATTCGAAGGCGATCAGGAGATATATCTTGTCCGGCCTGACGGAGGTATTGTCAGAAGGCTCACCAACAGCAAGGGCATCGACGTCTCCCCGACTTTTTCGGCCGATGGCCGCCAGATGGCTTTCGTATCGGCAAGAAACGGTCTTCCCCAGATTTTCATTCAGGATATGCAGTCCGGCCTCACCAGGAGGCTTACCTACAGCGGACGTTACAATACCCAGCCCTCATGGTCTCCGGCAGGTGATAAAATTGCCTACTCGACATGGGAAAAAACAGGGGAAATCAATATATTTGTTATAAATGCCGATGGTTCCGGCCTGAAAAGGCTTACCAGTGGTGTACGTGAAAACGAATCACCTTCGTGGTCTCCCGATGGGAGTATGATCGTTTTCACCTCCAATCGTCAGGGAGGAAAGAAGCTCTATGTTATGAGTTCGAACGGAGAAAACCAGCGGCGTTTATTGCAGGTGGATGGCGATCAGATGCAGCCGTCCTGGTCTTTGTTCCGTTAGTATATTTTTTCGTTAATAACCTTAAAAAGGGGGAAGCATGAGAACCGTCAAACCACTACTCAGAAGCATGTTCATACCAGGCATGCTCTTTCTTGGAGCCTGCTGCTGCCAGGAAGATGTCGTCGTAGCTCCTGAAGTGTTACCGCCGCCTGTCGAGCTTGGCGATATTTTCTTCGATTACGACAAGTCAGAGCTCCGCGCCGAAGCTACACAGCAGCTTCAGAAGAACTTTGACTGGATGAAGCAGAATGCCACAGGCACTCTCGTTGTTGAAGGCCATTGCGACGAGCGCGGCACCAACGAATACAACATGGCTCTCGGCGAGCGCCGTGCCAATGCTGCCAAGGACTACATGGTCAACATCGGCGCTGATCCTGCCAGAATGCAGGCCGTCAGCTTCGGTGAAGAGCGTCCGTTCGCTCTCGGCCATGACGAGGCTTCGTGGGCTCAGAACAGAAGAGCGCACTTCGTCGGACAGGGCGCAGCAGCACCTGCACCAGCACCTGCTGCAGAAGCAAAGTAAGACAGGCAGCTTGTTTGTTGTAACAATGGGGCAGGCAGTGATGCCTGCCCTTTTTTTTTCACGATATAAATTCAGGATACCATGAAAACCAGACTCAGGGGATTACTTGTAATAGCGATGATGGCAAGTGCCGGATGTTCGTCAAAAACCGCCGTGACCTCTTCAGACAGCGATGCCGGACAGGGTTCTTCTCTTCCGGGCAGTACTTCAGGCGCCGGATCGGCAGCAAGCCGCGGATACGGATTCGACGAGTGGCAGACCGGTCCGGTCGGGGACGTTTTTTTTGATTACGACAGTTCGATTCTTGCCGCCGAAGCTCAACAGCGCCTGACGGAGAATGCGGCATGGATGAAAAGCAACTCCGCCAAACAGGTTGTTATCGAAGGCCATTGCGACGACCGCGGCACTTCCGAATACAACATCGCTCTTGGGGAGCGCCGGGCAACTACCGCCAAAGAGTTCATGACAAGACTCGGTGTTGCTCCTTCACGCCTTGAGACCATTACCTACGGAGAAGAGCGCCCGTTTGACAAAGGCCAGAACGAAGAGGCCTGGGCAAAGAACCGTAGAGCTCATTTTATTGTAAAATAGCCGGCATATCCCGCAGTTTACGGGATATCCGATGATATGATGAACAAACCTTTATTCCGACCTATGAAAATCAAGGGCGTTTTATTCTTTCTTTTTCCGGCAGTTGTGTTCAGTGGCTGTGCATCGAAATCCGATCTTGTCGTCGTTTCCGACGATGTCAGAAAACTCCGGACGGAATCGGAAACCATAAAATCACAGTCAGCAGCCTCCTATTCCGATGTTCAGCAGGTTCGCGACGAGGTGGCACAGTTGCAGGGAAAATTCGATGAGATGGGCTACAGGAACCAGCAGACCTTCGGGCGGCTTGGTCTCGAGGATTCCCTCCTGGTGCAGAAAATGGACAATATCGATACCCGGCTCGGACGCATCGAGCAGCAGCTCGGACTTGGTTTGCAGAAGCCGGCGGCCCCGAAGGGAAGCGCGCCCGCTGCGGGTTCCGTGCCCTCTTCGGCCTCAACCGACAGTGCCCTCCTCAACGAAGGCGTGCAGAAGCTCGCAAAAAACAGTTATGCTTCTGCCAGGGAGAGTTTTACGGCGCTTATGCAGACCTACCCGAAATCCAGTCTGTTCGACGATGCGCAGTTCTATATCGCCGAAAGCTACTTCAGCGAGAAATGGTACGAAAAGGCCGTTCTTGAGTATCAGGTCGTCATCGCCAGATACACGAAAAGCAACAAACGCCCGGCCGCACTGTACAAGCAGGGACTCTCCTTTGAACAGCTTGGCGACCAGGTGAACGCAAACGCCCGGTTCAGGGATCTCCTGAACGTCTATCCCGCTTCACCGGAAGCTGCAATGGCCAAAAAGAAACTCCGGTAAAACCGTTCATGGACGGACAGGCTCGATGAACCCCGGTGATCCCGGGGTTTTTTTATTGCCCTGTTTCTTATTTGTATTTAATCTGAATAATAATATATTCAACGATTAATTATAGATAATCGAAGGGCGGGGCAGCAGCCCGTTCTTCTTCCGGATCGTCAATGTTTAAACACATTTCCAGTAATGAACAGAGTCAAAAAAACCATTTCACTCGCCTGTCTCGGCGTACTGCTTTCCCTTCCCGCTTCAGCCGCCGAAAATGATCCTGAGAAAACCGCTCTCATAAAAGGGGTGAGTTTTTCCGGGCTTATAGAGGTTGAAGGTTCGTATGTCGACAACGATGGCGACAGTTCGAGCGATCTCTCTCTTGCAACTTTCGAGCTCGATCTTGAAGCCAGAGTGACAGACTGGCTCAGCGCTCATGCCGTGCTGCTCTATGAGGAGGACGGCGACGACGAGCTGCTTGTGGACGAAGCCTACATCAGAATGAAAAAAGAGGATATGCCTTTCTTCGCCGAAGCCGGCCGTATGACCCAGGCCTTCGGTAATTTTGCGACCGGCATGATTTCCGATCCTCTGACCCTCGAACTTGGCGAAACCAAGCACCATGCCTCGCTTCGGGTAGGTTACGAGGCCGATCCGCTGACGGCATCGCTCGCTCTTCTGAAGGGCGACGTGCAGAAAGCCGGAAAGGACGATATCAACACGTTTGTGGCGGCCATAGGCGCTGCCGGAGAGGTTAACGAATCGTTCCGCTACGGCCTCGGTGCTTCATATATCAGCAACATCGCAGATACCGACGGCCTGCAGGATGCCTACGAACCCTATGGTCATGAGACCTCGGAGTTTGTCGGGGGATACTCCGTTTACGGCATCGCCGGGATAGGCAGCTTCGAATTCCGGGCAGAATACCTCACGGCGGCAGATGCATTTTCCGATGGCGATCTGGCGGGCATGCAGCCGCAGGCCTGCAATTTCGAAATCGGTTATGATTTTGCGCTTCCGCTCCATCTCGCTCTCCGCTACGCAGGCGCTGATGATTTCGAGGTGGAAAAGCAGTACGGAGCCACGCTCGCCTATGACCTTGCCGAAGAGGCCACGCTTGCGCTGGAGTACCTGCACATGAAAAACGAAGACAGTACGAAAAGCGATATGGTGACGCTTCAGCTTGCCATGGAATTTTAAAAATCAGGGAGAAGAGGTGATGTGTCCATTGGTAATGCTGAGCTGCGGTGAAACAGCAGAAATAGTCGGCGTCAGGCATGCAGGGCGGCATCAGTCCGGCGCTTGTGCCCGTCACGGTGAGTGCGGCGGCAGTGACGGCAGGGTCGAGGCGCGCTCGGCGCGTCTTTCCGAAATGGGCTTTTCGCCGGGCCAGGTTGTCGAGGTGGTGCAGAACACTCCCGGAGTGCCGCTGCTGCTCAGGGTCAGGGATGGGAAAATGGCGCTGGATAAGCGAACGGCTATGCAAATAATAGTAAGAAGGATACTCAAATGAATTTATCGGAATTAAGAAAAGGGCAGGCCGGCAGGGTCCTGAAGATCGATGCCATACCGGCTTTACGCAAAAGGCTTCTCGATATGGGGGTTTTGGCCGGCGAGGTAATCAGGGTTGAGGGTGTTGCGCCGTTTGGCGATCCTATTGAAGTGTCTGTAAGAAACTACAGGCTTTCGCTTCGAAAAAAAGAGGTTGAAGGAATACTTGTAGAGGAGGTGGAATGATGCATACAGAGGAAATGATTGGAACTGTGGTGAAGCCGGATGGCATGAAGGTTAAGGGGTGCGTCGTGGCCGTCGTGGGGAATCCGAATTGCGGCAAGACCACGCTGTTCAACGCGCTGACCGGATTGAACCAGCGGGTTGGAAACTGGCCGGGCGTGACGGTCGACCGGAAGACCGGTCACTTTACGCATAACGGCACGGCATACGAGCTTGTCGATCTGCCCGGCATTTATTCGCTCTCGGCACTTTCCCAGGATGAGGAGATAGCCCGGGACTATATCATGTCGGGTGAGGCGGATCTTATCGTCAACATTGTTGATGCTTCGAATCCGGACAGGAATCTCTATCTGACGAGCAGGCTGCTTGAAATGCAGGTTCCGGTAGTCGTTGCACTCAACATGATCGATGTTGCTGCAGAAAAAGGCATTGAAACCGATGTCGAAGAGCTTTCCAGGCGTCTCGGAACAGCGGTTGTGCCCCTGGTCGCATCGCGCGGTGACGGGATCGGCGAGCTTAAAGCGGCTATTGCCAGGGGGGTTGCTGAAAAGAGGGTGGCGGGCAGCCGGGTTACCTATCCAGGCGCTCTCGACAAGGCGATCAGGGAGATGTCGGTGGAGGTTTCCCCGGCAGCCGGAGCGTTGCGGTACGATCCGTCATGGCTTGCCCTCAAGCTGCTCGAAGGTGATCATCGTCTCGAAGCGAAACTCGACGACAGCATGCGGCAGCTTGTCGACCGTCGACGGGAAGCGCTGGTCAGGCAGCTCGGGGATGATGCCGATATCGTCATAGCCGATACCCACTACCGTTTCGTTGGCGATCTGTCGGCAAGCGCCGTCAAAAGAAGTATTGATAAGAAGATGACACTCACCGATCGTATCGACCGGGTGGTGCTGAACAGATTCCTCGGCATCCCGGTGTTTCTTCTTGTGATGTATCTGATGTTTCTTTTTACCATCAATATAGGAGGCTCCTTTATTGATTTCTTCGACATCGCTGCCGGCGCACTGTTCGTTGACGGTTTCGGGCACCTGCTCGCATCCCTCGGATCCCCCGAGTGGTTTGTCGCCATCCTTGCTGGAGGGCTTGGCGGTGCACTGCAGACCATGGCCACCTTCATCCCTCCCATCGGATTCATGTTCATTTTCCTCTCCGTCCTCGAAGATTCAGGATACATGGCCAGAGCCGCCTACGTCATGGACCGGGGAATGAGGGCGATAGGCCTGCCGGGGAAAGCCTTCATTCCCATGCTCGTCGGTTTCGGCTGTTCGGTGCCGGCCATCATGTCGGCAAGGACCATGAACGACGAGCGCGACAGGATCATGACCATCATGATGGTGCCGTTCATGTCCTGCGGCGCAAGGCTTCCGGTTTATGCGCTTTTCGCGGCGGCATTCTTTCCTGTTGGAGGTCAGAACCTCGTGTTTCTGCTCTATCTTATGGGAATAGCCGTTGCCGTGATGACCGGATTCATCCTGAAAAATACCCTGCTCAGGGGCGACGTCTCCCCGTTTATCATGGAGATGCCTGCATACCATCTGCCGACGCTGCAGGGTATTGCCATCAGGGTGTGGGAGCGGCTGAAGTCATTCCTTTTCAAGGCCGGGAAAGTGCTGGTGCCCGTTATCATGGTGCTGAGCTTCATGAACTCGCTGGGCACCGACGGAACCTTCGGCAATGAAGATACCGAACGTTCGGTGCTTTCCGTTACCGGAAAGGCCATAACGCCGGCATTCTCCCCGTTCGGTGTCGGCGAGGAAAACTGGCCTGCAGCCGTTGGTCTCTTTACCGGTATTTTTGCCAAAGAGGCCGTGGTAGGGACGCTGGACAATCTCTATGCGCAGATGTCGTCAAACGATGAAGGCGCTGCGGAAGAGGAGGTGTCGTTCAGTCTCTTCGGCGCGCTGTCGGAGGCGTTTGCCACGATACCTGAAAATCTTGCCGGTGTGACGGAAAAGTTGCTCGATCCTCTCGGCATCTCGATCGGCGATGTATCCGACAAGGCAGCTGCTGCCGAAGAACAGGAGGTCGGCACATCGATTTTCGGTTCGATGGTATCGCTTTTCGACGGAACGGCAGGAGCCTTTGCCTACCTGGTGTTCATACTGCTCTATTTCCCATGTTCGGCGGCTATCGCCGCAGTCTATCGCGAAACCAATATCGGATGGACACTTTTTGCGGGTGCATGGACTACCGGACTTGCGTATTTCTTTGCCGTCATCGTCTACCAGACGGCAACATTCAGCGTTCATCCGGCTTCATCGGCGGTATGGATCGGCGGCATGGCGCTTCTGCTTCTTGCGGCGATCGGTCTGATGTATCTGAAGGGCGGACGAGCTGAAACCCGATAGGCTTCGAAAAATGAAAAAAAGGAGCGGTTACGCGCCTGGGCCGCTCCTTTCACATAATCATAACAAGAGGAGGATGGCATGACACTTACAGATCTCAGGGGGTTTCTCAGAGAGAGAAACCGGGTATCGCTCGGTGAAGTTGCCGGGCATTTCAATACCGATAAGGGGATAGCCGAGTCAATGCTTGAGCACTGGGTCAGAAAAGGCAGTGTCGAGAAGAAAACCGGAGATGTTTTTTCAAGCACCTGCTGCGGCAAGTGCAGCGGGCACAGGACGACCTGGTATCAATGGATCGGGGGGTAGGCGAGCCGCCGGGAACGGGTGACGATGAACGGTTTGTTCAGCATTCCGTTTTTTTTGTGACAGTTTTATTAATTATAAATAGTCTAAATAAATAAAAGGAGAAACCATGAACTCTGCTGGAGAGGGGAAGAACGGGTGCCATTTTCATTGTCAGGTTCAGAAATGTACATGCGGCGCATTTCATCTGCATTACCGGTATGCCATGGTGGTGCTGCACAAGCAGGCACTTTTCCGGATCATGGAAGAGTGCTATCGCAGGGAGGAACAGCACGCCGGCGACAAATCGGGACGCAACCCTGCGCCCATGATCATCATGCTTGGAATCGTTTCGCTGATCGTTCCCGAAGAGGATTTCAGCATGTTCAGCAATGCAGTTCATGAGGCGGTTTCAGAGGAACTTGGCTTGCCCGCGCTTTTGGGCGAAAGCTTTCCGTTGCCGGGAAAGGAAGATGGCGGAATGTGAACAGGAACAGTATTCTATCAACAGTTAAAACATCAAACGGAATATGAAAAAAATAGGCCTTTTCTGGGGATCGCAGACCGGTAACACCGAAAATGCAGCCGATCTCATCGCCTCCGTCATCGGTTATGAGCACGTGGACAGCTACAATATCAGGGATACCGGCGCCGATACGCTTGCTGGCTATGATTCGCTCGTCATCGGCACATCGACATGGGGAGCCGGAGAGCTGCAGGACGACTGGTACAAGGTATTTCCGACTCTCGATTCGCTCGACTGCAGGGGAAAAACAGTCGCCTTGTTCGGGCTGGGCGACCAGCTGAGTTACGGCGACTTTTTTCTCGACGGCATGGGAATCCTGTATGAGAAATTCGTCGAAAGAGGCGCAAAGGTGACCGGGGCATGGCCCGCTGACAGCTATGACTACTCCGGTTCGAGGGCCTTCGTACAGGGTTCTTTTGTCGGGCTCGCACTGGACGCCGATAATCAGGACCATCTGAGCGCTTCGCGTATTCAGCAGTGGGTAGGCATGATCAGACCAGTGCTGCTTTGACTGGTTGAGTTACGTCGGAAGCGGATAAAAACAAAAAAAGCCATGCATTCTAAGGAGTGCATGGCTTTTTTTTGTACAGCTGAAGAAAAATCTGACGCTTATTTGAAGAACTCGTTAAGCGTGTAGGTGCGCCGGTCGATCTCAACGCACAACTCCCTGTTGAGCGAATTGTAAAACACCGGGATATCCCTCATGGTCCACTTAACGCCCCGCTTGTCGAAATCGATCACATAGCGGTTTTCGTTATCGAGAACCTTCTGTTCGAGATTGATGGCGATGTCGGGCTGGGTGGTCAGCACATAGAGTTCAATCTCTCCGGCGATGAGTCTGCTGATCATCTCTTTGGTTGGAGAGAGCTTTGTCCTTCCGGATGCAGGGCATATTTCAAGTTGAAGGCGGTCGTTCCGGTCTCTCTTGGCCGAAGTAATGAAATACTTTTGGGCTTTGTGGACTGCGTTCCCCGACCAGGGACCCGAGGTGCTTGACCGTACCTGGTTTTCTCCGGTAAATGGTCGACTGAGCTGAGGTTGCATCGTTTGCACATGATTTGGATTGGCAAATAAAACACACAGCGGTGTGTACCTTCAACAATACCCAAGTTAGCAAAACATCGTCAAATAAAAAAAAGATTCGGTTTGAATCCCTCCAGACGCCATCTTCTGCGCTTTTCCGGGTTTTTGCGAAAAGCCTTTCCGGTTAAGGGTCCTCTTTTTTTTGTTCTTTTTGGTTTATAAAGCCTTTTTTATTACTTTTGAGGTAAACGATGACAGCATAGTAAGCGTGCGAATGTGTTGTGTATCGTCCCGCAGTCCCCGAAGTGTTTTTCCGTATCTCCTTGCAGTTTCATAGCAGTCGACCTGTTGGATAACCCCTCCCCCAGTGAGGATGGTGCAGCTATGATTCCCCAACTGTTTACCGATGTGCTGATTCTCTCGGCATGGTATTTCTCCTTAGGGATCTTTTTCAGCGTATTCTTGCTCAGATGCCGCAAAAAAAGGGGCGATTGAGTTATGAGCATCGATGTTCCGGGAGAGGCTGCCTTTGCACCAGTGGCTTGTCGCCGAAACCCGTCTGTGGAAGCGGCCCTACGGGTTTTTCCGTAATGCGCTAAGAAAGCTGAAAAAGCGCATCCGAAAAGCCTTTGCTGCCGGTTGATGCCAACGTCCGGCACTCCCTTTTTATTCTTGCTGTCAAAAATCACTATTTATAATAAAATGATTTTTTTTATTATTGCTTTGTATATCAAAGTAATTTTGATAGTATTCGGGTGAACGGCGGTTACTCTGAAAATAGCGCCGTTTTTCGTCCGTCAGTCCCCGAAGCGCCTTCGGTATATCCGTGCAGTTTCATAGCCCCCTACTTGTTGGATAACCCCTTCCCCATGAGGATATTGCAACGATGATTCCACAATTGTCCAATGATTTGCTGGTTCTTTCAGCATGGTATTTGTTTTTAGGTTTTTTTTTCAGGATGTTTCCTTTACGGCGTCGCCCCAAAAAAGGGCAGGTTGAGTTATGATCTTCGGTGCCTGAAAGGATTTTTTGCCCGTACAATGCAGCCGGCAGGCGATGAGCCTTCCGGCTTTTTTTGTTTTTCTCTGTACGCGGGGGTACTGGGGATGTCGCCCCTCTTTTTACGGAAAAATCATTATCTTCAGCGTAACACCCGATATTCCGGACAGTTCCGTTCGTAAACCCTGTCAGCTTTTTCGCGGTATGGCCGCCAAACTGTTTCGCTTCAGGAAAATTCCTTTTGCAGGTACAAGCGCCGCACCGGCCGCCGGTTTTCGCCCTTCGGAAGGAGCTGATTTCTGATGGCTCCTTTCGAAATCCAGCATTATGCGAGTTTCGTTTCCTCGATCCTGCTTTTCCAGCTCATGCCCGGACCGGGCACCGTGGTGATTCTCGATACCGCTGGCCGGTGCGGCAAACGGGCGGGATTGGCCGCAGTCGCAGGGACGCTTGCGGGCGACTTCGTTTACATGCTTGCCGCAGTGACCGGTCTTGCCACGTTCATGCCGGACGGGTATTCGCTGTTGCAGATCTTGCAGTGGATCGGGGCAGGGTATCTCTGCTGGATCGGATTGCAGCAGTTCCTTGCCGGCGGCAGGCTTTGTGCATGCAGGCAGGTGAGCACGAACGTTTCGCACGCTTTTTCACGCGCTTTAGCCGTAAGCCTTACCAATCCGAAGGTCGTATTGTTCTTTTTTTTCTTTTTTCCGCTCTTTCTGCTTCCCGGTGCATCAGGTTTCACTCTCATGGCCATGATGGCGCATGTCACCATTATCAGCTTCGTCTATCAGGCAGGCCTCGTGCTTATGGGCAGCATGGCGACATCCCGGTTTGCCGCCATGCCGAAAGTTCATGGTCTTGCACGGCGGATCGCCGGTCTTGCGCTCATCGGCTTCGGCGTCAGGCTCGCCTTCGCGAGCAGGTAGTCTCCTTCGGGCGAGTTTTTCCCTGTACCCGCAACCCCGGGTTTTCCACTTTCTACCCGCTCAGCGTGAGGATGTCGCTCCAGGCCGTGGTGTACTGCGCTGACTTCATTGCCTGATTCGGTTTCCATGCATCGTCGTTCTCTGCGGCTATACGGACTGCTGCGGGGCCGTACCGGCGGTTGATGCTCTCCATCGCTTCCATGAGGCGTTTTTCCCGGTCATTTCCGGCAGTGTCCTCTTCGGTGAACAGCGCGATCTCCCGTTCTGATGATGATGCCGGTGCGAGACCGCTGACGATCACGCCCGCCTTTTTGTACTCGAATCCTTCCCGGTAGATCGATGCCAGCGCCAGTTCAGCGGTCCGGATTACGGAGATGGTGTCCCGCGACGGCCGTGGCATGGCCAGGGTTCGGGTTCCCCGGTATTTCCGGTGCGGTTCGTCGAACGGGCTGGTGCAGATAAAGACGGTGAGCATCGATGCGACGGAACCCTCCTCTCGGAGCTTACGGGCGCATGTTCCGGCAAAGGTTGCCACAGCCTGCTGCAGCTCGTCCAGCGAGATAACCGTGCGTCCGAATGAACGGGAGGTGCAGATGCTCTGCTTTGGCGGCCTGACCTGTTCCAGTGGCAGGCATGAGTGTCCGTTGAGTTCCTCCTGAATGCGGATTCCGGGGATGTGCAGGTTTTTCCGGATCCACGATGCCGGAGTTCGGGAGTAGTCGAGGGCGGTCCGGATGTTCCGCGTTTCGAGCAGCCGGTTCCATTGCCGTCCGATTCCCCAGATATCGTCAACTTTCAGGGTAGTCAGGGCATCGGAAATTTCTTTCCGTGTGGAGAGCATGCAGACGCCTTCGTACCCTGGGTTTTTCTTCGCCATCCGGCTGGCCGCCTTGGCCAGGGTTTTTGTGGAGCCTATGCCGATGCTGACCGGAATGCCGGTGTGCTTTCTTACCGTGGATCGGATACGGCTTGCGTGATGTTCCAGTCCGAACCGGCTGAAGCCGCCGAGGTCGACAAAGGCCTCGTCGATGGAGTAGATCTCGATTTCAGGTGCAAGGTCGCCGATTGTGGCCATCACCCTGGAGGACATGTCGCCGTAGAGCGGGAAGTTTGCCGAAAAGACCCTGACCCGGTTTTTTTGGAGGATATCCCGGAACTTGAAGGCCGGCCCGCCCATCGGCAGGCCGAGAGCCTTTGCCTCGTCGGAGCGTGCGATAAAGCAGCCGTCGTTGTTCGAGAGCACGACCACGGGTTTTCCGGTCAGCGACGGGTTGAAAGCCCTTTCGCAGGAGACGTAGAAGTTGTTGCAGTCGACCAGGGCGAACATGACCGGTGTTTTTTTTGATTTTTTGTGCGGTTGGCGGCTGTTTACCCGGAAATTCAGCGGGCCTTGTGGATGACGTAAGTGACGATCCCCCAGACGGTGAAGTCGTTTGCTTCGGTGATCCGGATCGGCTTGAACCGTTCGTTTGCAGGCATGAGGCAGAGTTCCCCATCCGTGCGGGCGATGCGCTTGACGGTGAATTCCCCGTCGATAAAGCAGACCGCAATATCGCCCTCCTTTGGGTCGAGGGCCTTGTCGATCACCAGCAGATCTCCGTCGAGGATGCCGGCGCCGGTCATGGATGTCCCTTTGGCGCGGGCGTAGAAGGTGGCTGCCGGATGCTTGATGAGCGCCTTGTTCAGGTCGAGCGTCACCTCTTCGTAATCCTCCGCCGGGGAAGGGAAGCCTGCGGCAATGCCGGTTCCTGCAAGCGGCAGTTCAAGTTCCGAGGCAAGATCGGCTGTAAAAAAATCCGCCACGGGGCCGGTATGGATTCGGGATAGCTGCATAGTGCAATGTGTTGAGTTTTCTCCCGCTTTGCAAGTGCTCTGTTAAGCATGCCGCAAACCTGATGTGAACAAAATCCGGGACGGCGGTATCTCCTTTCGGTAACCGGAACTGGTCCAGAGTGTCGAGTCGTTGTGCGAGCGTTCAGAAGGCCTGCCGTGCGGCCGGTAAAAGCGAATGCGGGTTTCAGGCTGGCGCCTGTAAACCCGCATCGATGAAAGTGAGTCTCATGGCTGGCGCCATGAAACTCACCGTGCTTTTTTTGCTTAACAAGTGTGAAGGTAGAGGAGAGATTCTGCGGAAACAAGTTTTCGTGGCTTTTATGCAAGTGAAAGTGATAAATATCTCAGGATGCTGTTTTCAGGTCTTGTCGGATAATTCGCTTTTTTCCGTACTCTTACAGAGAGTGTTTTTTTGATGAAGCCCCCCACTGACTCAAAAGAACCGGGTCCTTACCCCTGTTACGCCATCGTTTTTTCACCAGCCGGTAAGGCGTGGTTTTTCCCCTTTCGAACACCGGGCGGCTTCTCCTGTTCTTTTCGCTTGCCAGTCAACGAAAAATAAAAAGGAGAGTGCCATGAAAAAACAGGTGGTGGTCCTGAGCGATATCCATATCGGCGACAATTCGCCGACCTGCTGGTATCAGTCCGCCATTCATGACGAGTATCTGATAACGGTACTCGACGCCATCGCAGACAACGCCGCCGCAGTGCGCGAGCTTGTGCTGCTTGGTGATGTTGTCGATATGTGGACCTATCCTTTCGATGCAGTGCCTCCGACGTTCGCAGAGATCACTGCAAAAAATCCTGCTATTTTCAGTCAGAAAGGGGTGCTCGCAAGGGTGCTCGATGCGCTCGACGGAGCGGTGACCTACATTCCCGGTAATCACGACATGGCAGTTACCGAAGCCGACGTCGCCTCCATCACCAGTCCCGGCGGCCACCGTCTCCGCTATGCCCGACAATTCTACAATCCGGCAGGGGATAGCCGGGTGCTCATGACTCACGGTCACGAGTTTACGCTTTTCAACGCCCCCGATCCCGCAACCATGTGGGCACCGCTGCCGGTCGGGCACTTCGTGACCAGAAGCGTGGCTACCTACTGGAAGTCGCACCTGAAACCTGGCCAGAACGTCTCCGACCTGAAGGATCAGGGGTACCCCAACGGCATCGATGTGCTCTCGATCATCAAGCATGCGCTGAAGTCGCTCGACGTTTCTCTCTCCGACGCGCTGATCGACGGCATTGCGGGCAAGCTCGGCATATCGGAATCGGCGCCCATTCGGATCACCGAACACCAGACAACCACCCTGAGCGGGGTCAAACAGGCCTACAAAAGCCTGTTCTCACGCTGGATAACGGAGAACGGCGGGGGCGAGGACGGACTGCTTGTTGCCACCAAGGCAGCAATGGCCGACTACGACTCATCCTTCATGGGGTGGTTCGCGCAGCGAGAAGCCTTCCGACGCAACGCCGACCTTGTCGTGCTGGGCCATACGCATGCATCGGTTTCGAAGCTCAGAACGTCGATGGTCAACTACGTCAATACCGGTTTCATGTGCCCCTCCAGCGCCGACATGCCCGGACGTTTCGTCTCCTACGCCACGGTCAGTCTCGATTCGCCTCCGGTCGTGAAAAACATGCAGGCAGTCAGGCGCGGGGGTGGTATAGCCGTGAACCCTTTCGAGGCTCCGTCAGCATCTATCGTGGTCGAGCCCTGCATGGACTTCTCCTGCTACGTTCGGGTGGACAACAGCCCCAATACGAAGGACCTGTGGTGTGTGGGAACCGAAGTCGGCCACGGTCACTTCGTGGAGCTGCCCAGGTGCATCAAGGCGGGCTCCTTTTCCACCCTATGGCTGCAGGATTATCCGAACCTCGTTCCTCCACATGGTTCGGACGCAACGGTTACCTACCGCGACGACGGCGGTACGGTGGCGACCTTCAACTTCGACTGCCCGACGGGCATCTACCCGAACAGCTGTTCGGGAGGGAGCGGTTTTCAGGCGAAAGCAGGCGATGGACCGTGGCTGCCGCCGGGCCAGGTGCCCTCAACCGGCCATCCGCTTTTCGTACGTTTCAGCGTCACACCGGGATCCGTGGCGGGCACATTCAAGGGGGCTTGCGGAGTGAATTCCTTTGCGGTTTCGGCAACCGGCGGCCTCAATCCTGGTGAGAATGTGGTGCTCAACGGAAAGACAGACCTGTCGGATTGCATGGTTGCCAACGACGACGCGAAGGTTTTCGGTATACGGCTCGACAAGACGTCGGGAGTCTACGAATACTGCCTCAGGGTCGATGCCCAGGGCCCGAAAGGCATGTTATCGGGATCCATGTACCTTTACTTCACCGACCAGAGCGGAGATCGCTACCTGCTGACCGTTTTCGATCATGCCCGCAAGATGCACACCCTGCAGTACAACAGCTGCGCTCCGGCAATCATGAAGATCGAGTGGAGCAATACCGCCAAATAGCGGTGGTTCGTACGGTTTCGTTCCGGTGACGGAGAAACCGGTTTTCATGTATAACAGGCAAGCCCCGGTTTTTCTTTCCGGGGCTTGCCTGTTTACTGCGTTCGTGCTGTTACGAGCGTGATGTTTCAGCGGCTTGCGGTTTACTTGTCGTTGCCGTCGATCACTTCGTACTCGGCGTTTTCGACCTCGCCCTCTCCGCCTTTCTTGCCGCCCTGGTCGCCGCCGCCGGCCGAAGGGCCGGAAGTTCCGGGAGCGCCAGCGTCCGGGGTCTGATAAAGGTTGGAGGCTACATCGCTCCACTCCTTGTTCAGGTCGTCCATTGCGGACTTGATCGATTCGGCGGTGCCGTTCTTGTAGGCCTCTTTCAGCTTTTCAAGAGCACCTTCCATACGCGGTTTTTTGTCGGCCGGAATCTTGTCGCCAAGTTCGGCGAGCTGCTTTTCGGTGCTGAAGATCAGCGAGTCTGCCGCGTTGCGGATGTCGATCTCCTCCTTCTTTTTCTGGTCTTCTGCCGCATGCTCCTTGGCGTCCTGCTTCATTTTTTCGATTTCGGCATCGTTGAGTTTGCCGCTGGCCTCGATCCGGATGGTCTGTTCCTTTCCGGTTGCCTTGTCTTTTGCCGATACGCTCAGGATGCCGTTCGAGTCGATGTCGAAGGTCACCTCGATCTGCGGAATGCCTCTTGGCGCCGGCGGAATATCGCCAAGGTGGAAACGTCCGAGGGTTTTGTTGTCGGCAGCCATGGGCCTTTCACCCTGTACCACGTGGACTTCAACGGATGTCTGGCTGTCGGCAGCCGTCGAAAATACCTCCTGTTTTTTGGTAGGAATGGTGGTGTTGGCCTCGATAAGCCGGGTCATCACGCCGCCGAGCGTCTCGATGCCGAGCGAGAGCGGTGTTACGTCGAGCAGGAGCACGTCGGTCACGTCGCCCTTGAGCACGCCGCCCTGAATGGCTGCACCGATAGCCACAACCTCGTCGGGGTTGACGCTTCTGTTTGGCTCACGGCCGAAAAACTCCTTGACCAGGGCCTGTACTTTCGGAATACGGGTTGAACCGCCCACCAGCACGACCTCGTCGATCTCCTTCATCTCGAGCTTCGAATTTTTAACGGCGCGGTGGCAGGGCTCGAGAATTTTCTCGAACAGGTCGGCGCTCATGGCCTCGAATTTCGCCCTTGTCAGGTTGATGACCAGATGTTTGGGGCCCTCCTGGGTTGCCGTGATGAACGGAAGGTTGATTTCCGTGTCGGTTCTCGACGAGAGCTCGACTTTGGCTTTTTCGGCTGCCTCCTTGAGCCTCTGCAGGGCGATGGCGTCGCTGCGAAGATCGATGCCTTCCTGCTTCTTGAACTCGTCAGCAAGGAAGTCGATGATTTTCTGGTCGAAGTCGTCTCCGCCGAGATGGGTGTCGCCGTCGGTGGACTTCACTTCGAAAACGCCGTCTCCGAGTTCGAGAATGGAGATGTCGAACGTTCCGCCGCCAAGGTCGAAAACCGCGACCTTTTCGTTCTCCTGCTTTTTGTCGAGACCGTAGGCAAGCGCGGCAGCTGTCGGTTCGTTGATGATCCGCTTCACGTCGAGACCGGCAATTTTGCCCGCGTCCTTGGTTGCCTGCCGCTGTGCGTCGTTGAAGTACGCCGGAACGGTGATGACGGCTTCGGTGACCTTTTCGCCGAGGAAGTCTTCGGCAGTCTGTTTCATTTTCTGCAGGATCATTGCAGAAACTTCCTGCGGAGAGTAGATCTTGTCGTTGATCTTTACCCGGGCTTCGCCGTTTTCGTTGATGATATCGTACGGAGCCAGCTTTTTCTCGTTTGGCACTTCCTCATATTTGCGTCCCATAAAACGCTTGATCGAGGATACCGTATTTTTCGGATTGGTTATTGCCTGGCGTTTCGCCGCCTGGCCGACAAGCCTGTCGCCCGTTTTGGTTACAGCAACGATAGAGGGAGTCGTACGGTTTCCTTCGGAATTTTCGATAACCGTCGGCTGAGTGCCCTGCATGACGGCTACGCACGAGTTCGTGGTTCCGAGGTCGATACCGATAATTTTTCCCATAGTTGTAATTCCTTTTTCCTGATTGTGTAATGAAAGATTATCCGGCTTTCATCCCCGGAGGGGTGGAAGCCGGACTGGTGAAACTGTTTACCTGATCGATATTTCCTTGGTTTTTCTTACCGGCTGCGCTTTCGGCAGGGTAACATGCAGCACGCCGTTTTCAAAATCGGCGCCGATGTTTTCCTGGTCGATCATCTCTCCGAGATTGAAGCTTCTTGAAAAACTGCCGTATGATCGTTCAATCCGGTGGAAATCCTTTTTCTTCTCTTCCGATTCCTGTTTGCGTTCAGCCTTGATGGTCAGCACGTCGTCTTCGATGTTCAGCGCGATCTGTTCTTTCGAAAGGCCGGGAAGTTCGGCGTCGATGTGAAAGGCGTGTTCGTCTTCCGATATGTCGACCTTGAATGCCGGTGCGCTGGCCGGAGCCATCTGGTTGCCCGACCAGATATCGTCGAAAAGTCTCAGGGGGTCTTTTGCCAATTTGACAAGCATCTCTGTGTCCTCCATGGTGTAATGTTGACTGACGTTGTTTTTTTATAACAGTGTATGCATCTGTACGCCATTAGATCAACAAGTAGCGTGCCAAACCTGTTTTTGCGGATTTCCGGTGCGTCAGAAGCGCCTTTTTGTCAGATATATGGGTATTTTGTCATACCAGGAAGGAGTTTTTCTTGAAATCGTGTCAGATTCGGTCGGTATTGCCATGCCGTTGCTCAGGGAACGGAAGCTGAACGCCACGGTGAAAGGCATTGAGACGCGGACGGAAGATGGAGATGGAATACAGAGAAGGAAAAGAGAGGGCTCGGGCACGGGACATGGTGAATGCGCCTTCGGGGAAGAGATCGTTAGGTTTTCGGGGCGACGGTGCAGGGCTCAGGCAGTAAGATTGCTGTTGACCTTCTGAATCCAGCTCAGGCGGTCCTGCAGGTTTTCAACCACACTTTTCGAAATAAGATAACAGGCGAAAATAATGCTGTCGTCGGCGATGCGGTAGTAGCATTTAAGCCCCTCTTTTCGACGGTGGACCACCCCGTTGTCGTGCATGAGGGCAAGATGTTTCGAGATGTTGGCCTGACTCGCATTGACCTCTTTAACGATGTCCTGAACGGTACGTTCCCGTTCGCAAAGCACCCGAAGAATTCTCAGTCGCATAGGCTCCGAAAGCAGCTTGAAGCGGTTCGATACGGCTTCGAGCATTTCATCAGGCATATTGAGATTCCACTTCTTTACTTCGTCTTCGGATATCGTAATCGTTTTACCCATAACAATCATTTTGGTGCATGCAGGTCATCACTGCCCTTCACGGGAGAATGACGACGCCATTTGTGGCGTTATGGCTATATAGCTATAAATTCATATTATTCAAACCAAAAAAGCCCCATTATGAGGGCTTTGACGGAAATCATGAAATTTGATCGAACATGAGGGCTTCTTCGGTCTGCCGGCTTGAAATGATTCCGAGCTGGAGCACGGAATCGACAAGCGACTGGGGAGCTTTGAATCGTACGATTTTCTCCCGGATAATCAGTTTGGTCTTTTTTGCTTCGGTGAACTCTTCGGCACACGCCATGCACTCGGAAAGATGCTGCTGAAACTCCTGCTCCTCCTTTGGCGTCAGCTCCCCGTCAAGTGCGCAACTCATGAGCACTCGGGCTTTTTTGCAGTTCATAGTAAAAAAGGTCTGGATGTGTATTGTGTTACTCTTCTTCTTTATCGGTATTAAAGCCATATTTTCTGGCATAGTTTTCAAGTTGACCGCGAAGCAGTTTACGGCCGCGGTACAACCTTGACCTTACTGTCCCGATAGGGCTTTCCACCATATTGGCAATCTCCTCGTAGGTGAATCCCTCAATATCACACAACTGTATCACTTCCCTGAACTCCTCAGGCAGCGATTGCAGCGCCTGATAGACCTCTTCGTGCATGAGCGAATGGAAATAGTCGGAATCGGTTTCGCTCGTGTCGCTTCTCGTATCCTTTATCGAATGATAAAAATCCTTTATAAGATCGTAATCAACTTTGCCCGGTTCCCTCGAGTTCTTGCGGAATCTGTTGATATAGTTATTTTTAAGGATTTTAAACAGCCATGCCTTGCAGTTTGTTCCCCGTTCAAAAGAATTAAAGAATTTGTAGGCCTTGAGGTAGGTTTCCTGGACAAGGTCTTCTGCATCGTCGGGATTCATGGTCAGATGCAGCGCGTAGTTATAGAGTGAGTTGATGTGGGCAACAGCTTCTTCCTGAAACTCCTGCTGTTTTTTCAGTTCTTCACGGGTAAGGGTTTCCTTGCCCTGTTTCTGTTTTTTTTTCTCTGGGGATTCGTGAGTATCCATAACATGGTTTGTTCTTTATACCGGCAGTCGGCACTGAACCTTGCAGGTTCAAGGTGTTATGCGGTTAAATAGTTAATTTATAACATTTATTTTTAAGAAGACAAACTGATCCGGCGAATTAAAGGACGCCGTTGTCAATTGTCGACGGCGATCGTTATCCGTAGCCGGGATGAGATCCTCCGCCGCGTTGCGAGGCTTTCCGGTTCGCGCACGGCAACGTGAGGGGGAGGTGTACAGAAACTACAGATGTTACCCTATGAGTGAGCAGGCAGACGTTATTGTTATCGGAGCTGGAATCGGCGGGCTGACTGCCGCCGCGCTGCTTCAGGAAAGAGGCATCCACACCGTGGTTTTCGAAAAAAACGGTTTTCCCGGCGGAAGCTGTGCGTCATTCGAGAGGGACGGCTACAGGTTCGATGCCGGAGCTTCGGTTTTTTACGGCTTTTCTGAAAACGGTCAAAGCGGGACGCTGAACCTGCATACCAGGATATTCCGTAAACTCGGGGTCGAGATCGCTACGGTGCCGGATCCGGTCCAGATCCATTATCACCTGCCTGAAGGCTTCAATGTGGCGGCCTCATTCGACCGCCAGGAGTTTCTCGACTCCCTTGCCGCCCGCTTTCCTCTCGAGAAAGAGGGGATAGAGCGCTTCTACAGGGAACTCGAGGAGGTCTACGACATTCTCAGCTCCCTTCCTGCCGGTTCGCTCGAGGATGTGATGCATCTGGCCTCGGTTGGCGGGCGCTACCCGCTCAAGACCGCCATGCTTGCCCTCAAGACCTTCCGCTCGATGGGCAGGACTGCCCGGAAGTATATCCGTAACGAGGAACTGCTCCGTTTTATCGATATCGAATCCTATTCCTGGGCGGTGCAGGATGCTCTTTCGACCCCTCTGGTAAACGCAGGGATATGCCTTGCCGACCGGCACCATGGCGGCATAAACTATCCGATAGGCGGATCGGGGCGGATACCCGAAGCGCTCTGCCGCGGCCTGGAGAAGTTCGGCGGGCGTGTTCGCTATCGTTCGGAAGTCACCGAAATCATCGTGGAAAACGGTATTGCCCGGGGAGTCAGGCTTGCTGATGGCGAAACCGTTCTGGCCGGTTCGGTCATCACCAACGCCACCGTGTGGGATACCTTCAACCGCATGGTCAGGGATTCGCGCTACAGGGTGCCCGAAGAGCGGTTTCGCCGTGCGCCGAGCTGGTTCCAGATGTTCCTCGGCGTCGATGCCGCGGTCATTCCCGAGGGATTCAACGTGCACCATATTCTCGTCGACGACTGGAGCGCCTACGATACGCCCGGGGGCACCATCTATTTTTCCGCACCCACCATTCTCGATCCGTCGCTCGCTCCGCCTGGTCGGCACATCGTGCATGCGTTCGTGACCTCGGAAACCGATATGTGGGATCGGTACGGGCGCGGCAGCGCCGGGTACCGCGAGGCGAAGGAGCGCTACGCGGATTCGATCATCGCCCGGACGGAAAAAATCCTTCCGGGTCTCCTGAGCGCAGTGAAGCTGAAGGTTCTGGCGACTCCGCAGACCCACGAACGCTACCTGAACCGCTGGAAAGGCTCATACGGCCCCATGCTCAAGCCCGGCCAGAATATTCTGCAGAAGCCGCAGAACCGCACGCTGGTGAAAAACCTGTTTGCCGTCGGCGACAGTACCTTTCCGGGCCAGGGCGTCATTGCGGTGACCTATTCCGGGGTGTCGTGCGCTTCACTGGTGGCGCGCAGGCTGGGAAAGCCTCTCGATTATCTATAGGTACCGGCAGGTTGGCCCTCTGCGGGGGCGAATTGGCTCTCGCACGTCGTTGCGGGGTACTTGACACTCGCGTCCCCTGTAAGAAGACTTGACACTCGCGCCCCCTCTAGGAGGACTTGACACTCGCGCCCCCTCTAGGAGGACTTGACGCTCGCGTCCCTCTAAGGGGCTTGGGCTGGTGGTGGTTCGGCGTTCATCCGGAACCGAAGACGGGTTCCTTGCGGGTTTTCTTTTCAGCTTGCGGCCAGCAGCATGTCGATCTCCCTGAAGGGGAAATCGGTCAGTTCGGAGAGGATTTTCTTGGTTACGTACCCTTTGAACAGATAGGTGCCTTTTCTCAGGCTGTG
>JAAXXP010000091.1 GCA_013334435.1 Chlorobiaceae bacterium
GAACGCTTCGGCACGGTAGGAGCTTCTTACGAACGGTCCGGACTGTACATGCCGGAAGCCGAGCGAATCTGCCCGGTGTTTGTACTCGTCAAACTCCTCGGGCGTAACATACCGTTTTACCGGAAGATGCGCCGCCGTAGGCTGCAGATACTGGCCGATCGTTACGATGTCGCAGCCGGAATTCCTGAGGTCGCCGAGCGAGGCGGCGATCTCTTCGCCGGTTTCACCCATGCCGACCATAAGGCCTGATTTCGTGGAAAGCCCGAAAACGGCTTTGGCCCGTCCGATCAGCTCCAGCGATCTCCGGTAATCCGCCTGCGGGCGTACGGCAGGGTAGAGCGATGGAACGGTCTCGATATTATGGTTCAGCACTTCCGGCGCCTCCTGCATGACGAGGTCGGCGTTGGCCGCAGTGCCGTTAAAATCGGGCACAAGGCATTCGATACTTACTTCGGGGTTTACGCTGCGGATGCTTCTGATGGCGGAGACCCAGTGTCCGGCGCCTCCATCGGCAAGATCGTCCCGGTTGACGCTGGTCAGCACCACATGCTTCAGGTTCATGCTCTTCACCGCAAGAGCTATCTTTTCCGGTTCCCCCGGATCCGGAGGCTCCGGCAGGGCGGTTTTATCGACCGCGCAGAAGCGGCAGGTACGGGTGCAGACCGATCCGAGCAGCATGAATGTGGCCGTGCCTTTCGACCAGCACTCCTGCAGGTTGGGGCACATGGCCGATCGGCAGACCGTGTTCAGACGGAGTCCCGAAAGCAGTTGCCGGGTAGCTGCGAAATGTTCGCCGGTCGAGAGCTTCAGCTTCAGCCATTCAGGTTTTTTCGCAAGGCCGTGAGTCATAGGGTAAAACAGATTGACAGGTACACCTGAGCCTTCCTGATTAAAGCTGCAATATAAGAGAAAAGAGGGTTTTTGTTTTATTCTAACCATATAGTTAAACTTTACAGTAAAACAGATCGCCGAACATTTCCGGGCCGCACGTCCCATGAAAAAAAGCAGTACGACAGAGTCCCTCATTTTACATGCCGCCGAACGGATATTCTTTCTTCGGGGATTCGATGGCGCCCGTATGCAGGAAATTGCCGATGAAGCGTCCATCAACAAGGCGCTCCTGCACTACTATTTCAGAAGCAAGGAGCGGCTTTTTGACGCGGTTTTCGAAGCGGCGGTCTCGCGCCTTCTGCCTCCGGTGCTGTCCGTGCTGCATCTTGAGCTGCCTCTCCGGGAAAAAATCACCGCATTTGTCGAAGCCTACTTCACCACTGTTCTGGAGAACCCTTTTCTGCCGGGTTTTATTGTCCATGAACTGCAGAGGAATCCGGCGCACTTCAGGGCGGTGATTGCGGCAAGACGCATCGATGTGCTGGAGACGCTGAAGATGCAGCTGCATGAGGGGGCCGAGAGCGGGATATGGAGGAGGATTTCAGCCGAGCAGTTCATGCTCAACCTTTTTTCGCTCTGCGCATTTCCCTTTGTCGCCCGTCAGGGCATGCAGGCCCTTTCAGGGAAAAACGACCACGAATACCTCCTGCTGCTCGAAGAGCGCAGAACACTCATCTCCGGCTGGGTGCTCGACATGCTTCGTCCTGAAACCGTAAACGTGAAATGAAATTACACATGAAAGGATTGTCCAGACCGGCGCGTCCGGCGCGTCTTTCCCTCCTGAACGGATTCGTCGGAGCGCTCTGCATGCTCCAGCTGGCCGCCTGCACCGGAAACGATCGTTCGGACGGATACGGCAATTTCGAGTCGACGGAAATCGTCGTCTCATCGGAGGCCGACGGCAAGCTGGTGCATTTCGGCGTCAGGGAGGGTTCCCGCATAGCGAAAGGAGCGGTTGTGGCCCGGATCGATACGCTGCAGCTTCATCTGGCAAAAGTCCAGCTCGAAGCCGAGCGTCAGGGCCTCGTAAAGAAAAAGGCGGAAGTGGCTTTCGACGCGGGAGTATACCGTCAGCAGCAGCGGAACCTGCAGCGCGATCTCGACCGCTACCGCAGGCTGGTCAGGGAGGGGGCGGTCGCATCAAAACAGCTTGAAGATCTGGAGAACCAGGAGCGGGTGATCGAGCGGCAGACCGGGGCGGTTGTTGCCAGAAATCCGGAAATCAGCGATCAGATAGCCTCCATGGATGCGCGTATCGCCCAGATCGAGGACCGGATCGATAACGCAACGATCAGGAATCCGATAGCCGGCACCGTACTGACCACCTACGCCGAAGAGGGAGAGATCACCGCATACGGCAAGGCGCTTTACCGGGTTGCCGATCTCGAATCCATGTATCTTCGGGCCTATCTCAGCGGTTCGCAGCTTTCGCAGGTCGCCATCGGCGACGAGGTGAACGTGCTGGTGGACGATGCAAAAGCTGCCGGCAGGGTGCTTCGCGGCCGGGTTACGTGGATATCCTCAAAAGCCGAGTTTACGCCGAAGATCATCCAGACCAGGGAGGACCGGGTAACGATGGTCTATGCCGTGAAGGTGCTGGTAAGGAACCCCGACGGTCTCCTCAAGATCGGCATGCCGGGTGAAATGCAATTCCGGAAAAACCGATGATTGCGCCTTCGGCAGTCCGGATTGCGGAGGTCGGCAAGAGTTTCGGAGCGGTGAAAGCGCTCGGGAGGGTCGATCTCGATATTCCGCAGGGGGAGCTTTTCGGCTGCATCGGGGCGGACGGGGCGGGCAAGACCACGCTTTTCAGGATCATCTGCACTCTTCTCCTGCCTGATCGCGGGCGTGCGGAGGTGCTCGGTTTCGACAGCGTTTCGGACTTCCGTGAGATCCGCCGCCGGCTCGGCTACATGCCGGGACGGTTTTCCCTCTACCAGGATTTGAGCGTCGAGGAGAATCTCCGGTTTTTCGCGGCCGTATTCGGCACGACCGTAGGGGAGAACTACGATCTGATAAAGGATATCTACACGCAGCTCGAACCTTTCAGGGAGCGGCGGGCCGGCAAGCTTTCCGGCGGCATGAAGCAGAAACTTGCGCTCTGTTGCGCACTGGTCCACCGTCCTGAACTGCTGGTGCTCGACGAGCCAACCACCGGCGTGGATGCGGTTTCTCGCCGGGAGTTCTGGCAGATGCTCAAACGGCTGAAAGCGGAGGGGATTACCATTCTGGTCTCCACGCCATATATGGACGAGGCCGTCCTGTGCGACCGTATAGCCTTTCTCCAGAAGGGATCGGTGCTTGGTGTCGATACGCCGTGCGGCATCACCGGGCTTTTCACCCGTCCGCTTTATGCCGTCCGGGCACGTCAGAAGTACCGTCTCATCACCGCCCTGCGCCGTTATCCTCATGCCGCATCGGCCTATGCTTTCGGCGGCAGCGTGCACTATAGCGACAAGCGCCCCGCAGCCGATCTCCGGGATCTTCTGGCCTGGCTCGATGCCTCCGGCCTCGAAGATGCCGGGATCACTCAGATAGAGCCGGGCATCGAGGACGCCTTCATGGCGCTGATGGAACTGCAGGGCGAAACGGGAACGGAGGGAGCCGATGGCTGATGCGGTTATACATACCGAGAACCTTACCAGAAAGTTCGGCGCCTTTACGGCGGTGGATGCCATCTCCTTCAGCATTGGCCGGGGCGAGATTTTCGGGTTTCTGGGAGCCAACGGAGCAGGCAAGACCACGGCCATGAAGATGCTGACCGGCCTGCTCCGGCCAACTTCCGGCTCGGCCAGTGTCGCCGGATTCGACGTCCGCAGTGAACCGGAAAAGATCAAGCAGAACATCGGATACATGAGCCAGCGCTTCTCCCTGTACGAGGATCTTTCACCAAAGGAGAACATCCGTTTCTGGGGAGGCATCTACGGCCTCGACAGAAAGACGCTCCGGGAGAAAAGCGCAAGACTGCTCGAAGCGCTCGACCTGCAGGAGGCCGCCGATACGCGGCTTTCGTCGCTGCCTCTGGGATGGAAGCAGAAGCTGGCCTTTTCGGTCGCCCAGCTCCACGAACCGAAAATCGTCTTTCTCGACGAGCCGACCGGAGGCGTTGACCCGGTTACCCGGCGCCGGTTCTGGGACATGATCTATGAAACCGCGGACAACGGCATAACCGTTTTTGTGACCACCCACTACATGGATGAGGCCGAGTACTGCGACCGGATCTCCATAATGGTCGATGGCCGTATGGCGGCCATCGGCACGCCCGATGCGCTGAAAGACGAGTTCGGCGTATCGAGCATCGACGACCTGTTTATCCGTCTTGTCCGGCCAACCCCAATCGAGTAAACGGCCATGAAGAGTTTCCGGGGATTTGTGCTCAAGGAGTTCCTCCACATCTTTCGCGACCGGCGCACCGCGGCGATTCTTTTCGGCATGCCGATGCTGCAGCTTCTGCTTTTCGGTTACGCAATCCGCAACGAAATCAGCGAGGTGAAGCTCGGCATCTGCGACCTCTCGCACGACCAGGCAACCCGTGCGATCACAAGCAAGCTTCTTTCCTCGGGCACGTTTTCCGCGAAGAGGAACCTTCGTTCACCGGAGGAGATCGGGCCGGCATTCGCTTCAGGAGAGATGAACGAAGCCGTGGTGTTCGAACCGGGTTTCGCCGCACGGCTGCAGCGCGATGGCTTCTGCGACCTGCAGGTTATCACCGACGGTTCCGACCCCAATGTTTCGCGCATCATTACCGGTTATACGGCCTCGGTCATACAGGACTATCTCGGTGAGCAGTATGCGCCCTTTTCCGCGCCGGGCGTGGTGCCGGTGCCGGTGATGCTCTTCAACCCGGCGCTCAGAAGCGTCTATCTCTTTGTGCCCGGCCTGATGGCCCTTATTCTCATGCTGGTTTCCGCCCTCATGACCTCGATCAGCATCACTCGCGAGAAGGAGATCGGCACCATGGAGGTGCTGCTGGTTTCATCCCTCAGGCCGACGGAGATCATTCTCGGCAAGGTTGCGCCTTACATGCTGCTCGCCTTCATCAACGTGCTGACCGTGCTTGCGCTGGCATTCATGGTGTTCGGGGTGCCCTGCCGCGGAAGCCTGCCGTTGCTGATCCTCGAATCGCTGCTCTTTATCCTGACGGCGCTCTCGCTCGGCATTTTCATTTCCACCATCACCGCTTCGCAGCAGGCGGCCATGATGATCTCGCTGGGAGGATTGCTCCTGCCAACCATTCTGCTTTCGGGGTTCATCTTTCCCGTGGCCAGCATGCCGCTGCCCCTGCAGGTGTTCAGCAACATCATTCCGGCGAAATGGTACCTCATCATTGTCCGGGCCATCATGCTCAAGGGGGCCGATTTCAGCTATCTCTGGCAGGAGACCCTGGTGCTCGTGCTCATGACCGTCCTGCTCATGGCGGCGAGCATACGAAAGTTCAGTGAACGACTTCAGTAATTACGAAAGCGGCGGCGACATGCGGCGTTCCATCACCATCATTCTCGTTATCCTGCGGAAGGAGTTTCTGCAGATATTCCGCAACCGGGGGATGCTGCCGATCATTTTCATCATGCCCTTCATCCAGCTTCTGATCCTCTCCAATGCGGCCACCTTCGATGTAAAGAACGTACCCTTCCACCTGCAGGATTTCGACCGCTCCTCCTTGTCGGCAAAGCTTGCCGAACAGTTCACCGGTTCGGGGTATTTCAGGCTGACAGGGGAGTCGTTCGGCAGCACTCAGGCGATCGGCGAACTGGTGGGTCGGCGTGCGGATCTCGTGCTGGTGATTCCAAAGGATTTCGAGCGGGATCTGGAGGTTTCCGGCAGCGCTCCGGTCCAGCTCGTCATCAATGCCGAGGACGGCTTTTCGGCCGGGGTCATTCAGGGGTACACCAGCCAGATCATCGCCGATTTCAACCGGGAGCACAGAGCCCTCTTTTCCGCTGCGGGCGCAGGGCGCGTTTTCCCGGAAATCCGCATAAAGTCCTCCGCATGGTACAATCCGGAACTTGAATACAGCCACTATATGGTGCCGGGTATTCTGGTGATTCTCGTCACCATGGTCGGCCTTTTTCTTTCGGGAATGAACGTGGTAAGGGAGAAGGAGGTTGGCACCATCGACCAGATCAACGTAACGCCGGTAAGAAGTACGGAGTTTATCGCCGGCAAGATCCTGCCCTTCTGGATCATCGGCCTCGGCGAGCTCTCGCTCGGACTGTTTATCGCCCGGTTCGTTTTTCACGTGCCCATGCAGGGCAGCTACCTTCTGGTCTACCTCGTAGCCTCGATCTATCTTCTGGTCGTGCTCGGCATGGGCCTGTTGATCTCCACCGTCACCGAAACGCAGCAGCAGGCCATGTTCATCGCCTGGTTTTTCATGGTCATCTTTACCCTCCTGAGCGGCCTTTTCACCTCCATCGAAAGCATGCCGCACTGGGCCCGGAACATGACCATGTTCAACCCGGTCCGCCATTTCGTCGATATCATGCGACGAGTCATGCTCAAGGGGTCGGGTCTCGCGGAGATCTCCCGGCCGCTCCTGATTCTCTGCGCCTATGCAGTCGCGATGCTCTCGCTTGCGGTAAACCGTTACCGGAAAGTTTCGGCGTGAGGTGATCTTTCGGGGCAAAAACAGGTTGCTGTATACTGAAAGAAAAGCGAACCGCCAGATAACGGCGCACCCCTTCACCGGAGAATGAATATGAACGAACTGAAAAACAAATCCTGCCGGCCCTGCCGGAAAGGTTCCGCTTCTATGTCTGCGGGCGAGATCGAAGCGTTGCTGAAAACTGTTCCGGAATGGAGGGTCGTTGTCGAAGGCGGAGAAAACCGGCTGCAGCGCACCTTCACCTTTCCCGATTTCCTGCAGGCGCTGGCCTTCACCAACAGGATCGGCCAGCTTGCCGAATCCGAAGGGCACCATCCGAAACTGATTACCGAGTGGGGAAGGGTGACGGTGGTCTGGTGGACACACTCGGCAAACGGACTGCACCGCAACGATTTCATCATGGCCGCCCGGACCGGAGAGCTGGC